>JBCBPQ010000259.1:0-10175 GCA_039820645.1 Cyanobacteria bacterium J06633_8
CTCAATCTGCACCACTGGATGTGACACAACTGCCAATATTAGAGGAATACTGCTAATGCCCAGGAAATCCAAAGCTCAATTACTGGAGCAATTTAAAGAGTACGCTGTGTTACATCCAAAGTTGGCAACGGTTGATATGCACCTTATGCGTGCAATTCGAGAACCTACAGGATTTGCTCATGTTCTAATCTATGGACCTTCCGGCGTGGGTAAGACGACCATGATACGACAAATTGCCAAACGATTGAATGAAAATGACAGTAAGGATAGCGGCGATAACGGTTTCCACAACGGTCATGTATCAAACTTACCTCTATTACTTATAGAAACACGACCCCCAGATTCTGGAGTATTTAATCGAACTGATTATTACTGTACTGCACTTAAACTTTTAGGCGAACCATTCTATGAGCGTCGAATGCTCGTAGATGTTGATGCTACTGAGACCTGGCAAAGAAAGGCGCGTGGACGTAGTAGCAAATCGAACCAAGCCAACGACTCTCCAGAACTGCGTCACGAGATGAAACCTTAAAAAAATGGGCAGGCTTCATAAACCAATTAACTCGTTAACCAACCGGCATCTCTCACAAAAAGCCTGCCCATTTTTTTTGCGGAAATTGTAGTCATGCGTTGGAAGCTGCAATGATGAAACGTGGCGTGCAAGCAGTAATCCTCGATGAAGCACAACATTTGATGAAGATTGGAACTGGAAGTAATGCTGGTAAGCTTTTAGACCAATTGGATTGGATTAAATCCATGACCAATGTGACAGGAGTACTGCATATTTTAATTGGCACTTACGAATTGCTAGATTTCCGTAATTTGAGCGGTCAAGCATCCCGCAGAGGTTTAGATATTCACTTTCCTCGTTACCTGTACCAAAACGAACAAG
This sequence comes from Cyanobacteria bacterium J06633_8, assembly GCA_039820645.1. Lineage (GTDB taxonomy): Bacteria > Cyanobacteriota > Cyanobacteriia > Cyanobacteriales > Nostocaceae > Rivularia. Next base: position 893 of record JBCBPQ010000259.1, read on the forward strand.
ACCGTTTGGATTTCCAGTCCGTGTTATTAGCGCTTCTTAAAAAAGTACCTCTCAAAGCTGATATTCCTGAATTAATGCAACATTGGCTTTACTTCTACGAACACTCTATTGGCTGTGTTGGGGTACTAAAAGACTGGTTTATCCGAACTGTCGCGGCTGCATTACATGATAAAAATAATACTTTGACATTAGAGCAATTACAGGAGCATACTCTTACATTAGCTCAGTGCGAACGTATGGCTTTAGATGCTACTGAAGGCGAACAAAAACTTAGCTACATGGAGAGTCGCCGCGAACATTTGTGGAATTTACTGCAAATTGGGATGAGTAAAACAGATATACCCACCGAAAAGGGTTCAGTTGATAATTCGGTGGGGACTCCCAGTAGCGTTAACGAAACTATTCAAGAATCACCACCCCAGAAAAAGCGTCAACGTAAAAAGCCTACAGCTAAAGAGTCAAAGGAAGCCACAACACCAAACCTATCAAATACAGAAACTGCACCTAAAAAGAAGCGGCAAAAGAAGAAAACTTTGGTGAGCAACACGGATGATATTGCTCAAACCGTTCAAGAGTCAACAGTACCGTCTACCAAGAAAAAGTCAGCCAAACGTGTTGGACAACGCAGACCGTACCGAGATATCGTTGGGGACGGGTCACAATTGTAGGCTTTTGATAATGATAATCATATTTATAAAGGAAGAAGCAGCTACAGGCTGCTTCTTCCTTTACCTAGCGAATAGAGAGGGCTGTGCGATGCACAGCCCTCTTTTACTCCCTCATGCATGATTATCATTTTCATAAAAACTTTATGAAGCATATCGTGTCCTAAATGCTTTTAAAGCATATCGTGACCGTTTGGCAGAAATATGGTTTAAATCACAGTTATTTACTATCCTGCCTTGTCAGAACGTTATCGATATTAAAATACTAGTAGCGGTGATTGCTGAGCGCGAGGCGCTATGCCATATCTACCTGCTCTGTTTTCTGTCACACGCTCATCTGTATCACGAACTCAGTTCCTTGACCTGGCTCAGACAATACATTTAAGCTACCACCATGTTTTTCCATCACAATTTGGCGAGCTATTGCCAGTCCCAATCCAGTACCTTTACCTACTTCTTTAGTGGTAAATAAATTGTCAAATATTTTGGCTTGCACATCTTTACTCATACCTTTACCATTATCACGAATACGGATATAAACTTGATTTGATTCGATTTGGGTACGGATAGTAATTTGTTGCGGATTGGCTTCTAGTTCTTTGAAGGATTGGGTTTGTGCCATTTCATCAAACATATCAATCGCATTCGCCAAGATATTCATAAATACTTGGTTTAACTGTCCGGGGAAGCATTCAATTATGGGTAAATTCCCGTAGTCCTTAGTGACTTGAATTGCCGGACGATAATCCGACGCTTTGAGGCGATATTTCAAAATCAGCAGAGTACTATCAAGACCTTCATGGAGATTAGCGCTAACTTTGTAGTCGGTATCTGCACGGGAAAATGTACGTAAACTGGTGCTGATATTCTTAATACGATTGGTAGCCCCTTTCATAGCATCAAGCAACTTGGGTAAATCTTCCAGGAGATAGTCTAAGTCAATATCTTCGGCTAACTCTTCTACTTCCGATGTTGGGGGTTGTTGCTGATGATAAGTTTCTAGATACTCCAACAGGTCTTTCACGTAGTCTTTACCGTTGCTGATACTACCATTGAGGAAGCCGATGGGGTTGTTGATTTCGTGGGCAACTCCAGCAACGAGATTCCCCAAGGAAGCCATTTTTTCACTTTGTACTACTTGCAATTGGGATTGCTCAAGCTGCTGGGCATATTCTTGAGCTTTTTTATACAGTCGAGCATTTTCCAGAGAAATTGCCGCTTGGCTACAGAGGAAGTTTATCACTTCCACTCGCTCATTTGTAAATGCACCAATGGTAAAGCGATTTTTGAGATATAAAATACCAATTAGTTGACCTTGATTGAGCAGTGGTAAACACAACAAACTCTTGGGTTGCCGTTGTCTGAGGTAGTCATCAATTATGGGTAAATCAGTTTTGAGTTCGTTGATGACCAGAGTTTCTTGGGTGTTTTTGACATATTGAATGAATTTCACCGGCAGATTGGGATTATTAGCCAGGGGTTGGACACAAAGTTGTGTATCATCTGGTGTGGCGATAGCTCGTACCTGCCATTCTCCACTTTCGTCGGGGAGTATTAAGGCACAGCGATTACCTCCTGAGTTTTGTAGAATAATCTGGGTGAGTTGATGCAGAAGTTCATCGAGTTCTATAGTTCTGGAGAGGGCTTGAGAAGCTTTGAGGATAGCAGCAAAATCGAAGACTTGATTAATTTTGGTACTATTGGAAGTTTCGTAATTATTGTAATCAACTGAGGTGGATAATTTAGAGATTGTCATTAAGTTATTCCAAATACCATCTGACTCTTGAGCCGATTGCAATATGGGACGCAGTAGATTGGGATAGCGCTGTTCTAAATCATCAGTTTTGGCTTTGGCTCCCCAGCGACTGTAACAATAGTAAGCCTCTTGCATGTAAGTGGCTGCTATTTTTTCTTTACCCCAATCTAAGTAAAATTTCGCAGCTAATTCGTTTGCTAAGGCTTCTTCTTGGATATATTCGTTTTCTTTTGCTCGGGTAATTGATTTATCGTATAGTTCAATGGCTTCTAGTTTGTGCCCTAATACTCGGCATTTCTCAGCTTCTACTAAGTCATACTTATGTTGAAAATTCATCGGAGCATGGCGGGAAAATAATTCTAATTTCTCTAAATCTGAGGTAACTTTATCGATGATGTTGGATTTTTCTTTCTCAGATGAACTATCCCAAACTGCCAAATAGGAAAGTGCTTCGTAATAATACAACAAAGATAGTTGAAATTCTCCTGTCAAGCCTGCTCCACAATTATTAACTATCTTTGCATAACTAATTCCTAAAACAGGATTATCAAAAAAAACGCTTAGCATCAACTTATTAATATAGAGTATGCCATTCAAAATAGCGAAACCATTTGTTTGCCATTCCTGAATATGTTGGGACTCTTGAAAAACTTCTCCATCAAGTTGCCAGGGAGCATCACTAATATTCAAAAAATTTATAGCAGTTTGATGCATCATCTCATTAATAAACAAGACAAATTCTTGTTTATGAGTTTTTAATATATGAGAATAAAATGTAATTTCTTCAGCTATATTTGCTAGTTCAAAGCCAGCAAAAAAAATGAATTGAGCATAATGGTTAATTACATAGCTAGTGTATTCAATATCTCCCGATTCTATGCCAGTAGGAATATATTTTTTTAATGGAAGAATAGACTCTTTAAGTGCTTTGTTCCAAGGATTTATAAAAGAATAAATAAATAAACTAGCTCTGACCTCAAACTCTTTGTGGGGAAATGCTTCCATTACAGCCAAAGCAACTTTTCCTGCAAAATCTGCTGATTCAAAATCTTGTAAGTTGCTAAGCAACATTCCGTAGCATCCATAAATTGAGGCTGATGCAGGAATATTGCCATAACGAAGTAATAAAGTAATCTGTTCGCAAATTATGACGGGTAATAATTCAGGTTTTGCTTTAAAAGCACAACCAATCATTACCGTTAAAAGTTTATGAATCCTCAGAATATTTTTATCTTGAGTTTGGGGTAAATTAATAAAGTCATCAATACTTTTTGCTTGGAATTCTTGTGAAGTTTGACTAAGTATTGTGTCAGAATCTTTTTTTAAGATATCTATACCTAGAGAATCTAAAACTTTTGTACCTAACTCTAATCCTGCTAAAACATCTCCCTCTGTTTGATAACAAGAAATTTGAGCTATATGAATTAAAACCGCATCAGCAGAATCTTGAATATTTTCTAAAACCAGTTGGCTGGTTTCATGAACTACTGCAAATTCCCCTCTTAAATAATCAACATTTACCAATTCCGAGTAAAGATTAAGGGTTAAATCATAATAATTGTGCCACCTTTGTTCTGTTAGAAACTCAATTCCCGTTTGTAAATATGATGCTGCTTCGGTATAAGCAAGGGTAGTTTTCGCTTTGATTCCTGCTTGAAGATTGAGTTCTGCCAGTTCCTGACGCTCTGCTGTATCAGTCACTAAGTCAATACCATAATTTAAATGATTAACCAGGTCAAAAATTTTCTCAGATTTCTCTTCAGAGCTTGTAGCTTGCTGTAGTAATTTCCCGATTTGATAATGCTTAATGTGCTTTTCATCATCGGGAATTAATTCATATGCGGCTTGCTGAACCCGGTCATGAAGGAACCGATAGCTGATGGCAATCTCATCAAGGATTGCTTCTTCCTCGATACCGTGAAAAAATTTGTAGGTATCGCTTTGTGGAATCACTAACCCGGCTTGCAAGGATGACCACAGTTCTGTAGCGATAACTTCCTGGGGTTGCTGGCAAATAATTGATAAAGTGCTTAAATCAAACTGATTCCCAATACAAGCTGCTATTTTCAAAATATCTTGGGTTTTGGTGGGTAGTTTCTGTAATTGCCGCACTATAAATGCTACTACATCATTGGTAAGAGCCAACTGACGCACCTGTGTCAAGTCGCATTGCCAATATCCTCCCTTAGCCTCAAATGTAATGCAGTTTTCTTCATAAAGTCCCTGCAAAAACTGGGTAGCGAAAAAGGGATTGCCTTGGGTTTTTTGATGGATCAATTCCCCTAGGGGTGCTGACAACTCCATCGTACACAGCAAGGTATCGGCAACAAGCTGGTTAATGTGGACTCGATCTAGAGGTTTTAAGGTCAAGGTATGGATTTGTGCCTGATGTTCTTTGATATCGCCCAATGTCAGCATCAACGGATGAGCAGAGAACACCTCGTTATCCCGGTAAGCTCCCAGTACCAGTAAATAACCAGTTTCTGACTCCGCCATCAGCAGGTTTAACAGGTTGAGAGAAGCCGAATCTGCCCATTGCAAATCGTCCAAAAACATCACCAGGGGATGGTCTATGCTGGTGAAGACAGCAATGAACTTTTGCAATAGTAAGTTAAATCGATTTTGGGCAGCACTTCCGGAGAGTTCGGGGACAGGTGGTTGCGAACCAATAATGCGCTCTAGTTCGGGAATTACCTCAATCAGTACTTGTCCACTTTTACCCACTGCTTCCAATATTTTGGTCTTCCACTCTTTTATCTCGGTATCCGATTCACTCAGCAGTTGTCCCATTAAACTACGGAATGCTTGTACAAATGCTGAGAAAGGAATAGTGCGATTAAACTGGTCAAATTTGCCTTTGATGAAATAGCCTCGTTGGCGAGTAATTGGTTTATGAACTTCGTTTACTACAGCGGTTTTACCAACACCCGAATAGCCCGCTACTAACATCAATTCCGCAGTACCTTGCGAGATACGCTCAAAAGCATCCAGGAGCATTTGAACTTCAGTTTCGCGTCCATAAAGTTTTTCGGGGATAACGAAGCGGTCGCACAAATCCTTCTGTCCCAAATCAAACTCAGTAATTGACCCAGAATTTTTCCACTGGCTTAAACATTCTTCTAAATCATGCTTGAGTCCTAATCCACTTTGATAGCGGTCTTCGGCATTTTTCGCCATCAGTTTAGCGACGATTGCCCCCACCATTTTTGGCACGTCGGTATTTACATGATTGGCAAGTGTGGCAATCTTAGCAATATGACAATGCACCAATTCCAAGGGGTCGTCGGTAATGAAGGGTAAACGACCTGAGAATAATTGATACAATGTCACACCAAAAGCATAAAAATCACTGCGATAATCAATACCGCGATTCATTCTTCCCGTTTGTTCGGGGGCAATATAGGCTAAAGTTCCTTCTAGGGTGTTGGGATTTTGGATTTCCTGGGTTTCTTTGGGTAGCACCGAAGCAATGCTAAAGTCAATCAGCTTAACTTGCTTTGACTCTGGATGAATGAGAATGTTAGCGGGTTTAATGTCCTTGTGGATAACCCGATGTTGATGTAAATTGTGGAGAATTTCAGCCAGTTGAATGGCGATTGTTAAGATATCACCTAGTTCTAATGATTGTTGCTGGATATATTTGTCCAAGGATATCCCACCCCAATCTGGCATTACTAGGGCATAGCTATTACCCAATGTCTCCAGACTCAGGGGTTGAATAATGCCAGCAATCGGTAAATTTTTGGTTATCGGATACTGATTGCGAAACTGTACCAATTCTCCAAATGTGGGATACTCTCGTTGCAATACCTTAATTACTACGGGCAATTGCTGATTATTTTGTACTGCTCTATACACTGCTGTTCGAGAACCCATATAGAGTTGCTCGGTGATGGTGTAGCCAGAAATTTCCGGGAATTGAGGTGCTGTTGCTGTCATGGCTTCGAGGACTGATAATTGCGCTTGGACTCATTACCTTATTAAGATACCCATCAACTTTGGTAGTCTAACAATCGGGAGCAGCCAAAAGGCAGGTCAAATAAATCGCGGACGTGAGTGAGATCCTTTGAATAAACCTTCTTGTCCTACCAGCCTTCATGCTGTATTACTTGGAAGTGCGTGTAATAATAAAGATGTGACTGTGACCGATGCTATATTGTCACGGTGAGAAGCATCACCTAGAGAAGGCACTACACGAATTAATCACCAATGCAGGAGTGCTATTTTATCCGAGGGAATGATTTCCTATAGAAATACTCGCAAGCTCTTAGCTTTCTCTTATACGAGCTAAAAATTATGTAGTTTGCTTATAATACAGTTTTACCTTAATTTTTACTTAAATAAGGTCGGCTAAGGTATTCAATCCCGGAAGGGGCAATATTACTAACAATTCACGCTTAAGCAAATAGTAAACTCAGTTCCTTGGTTTGGAGCAGAATCAACAGAGATGGAACCTCCATGTTTTTCGACAATAATTTGTCTTGCTATAGCTAGTCCTAAACCAGTACCCTTCCCCACGTCTTTTGTTGTAAATAAATGGTCAAAAATTTTCTGTTTCACATCCTCGCTCATTCCTTTACCATTATCAGCAATTGATATTTTTACTTGGTTATTTTCCACTAAGGTTTTAACTGTAATTTTATTGGGGTTTGTCTTAATTTCGTCAAATCTGCGTCCTGTATTAGATTCATCTAAAGCATCAATGGCATTCGCCAGAATATTCATAAATACCTGATTTAATTGTCCTGGAAAACATTCAATGCTGGGCAAATTACCGTAATCTTTTACTACTTCAATCGCTGGACGTTGTTCGTTGGCTTTGAGGCGATGTTTAAGAATTAAAATAGTACTATCTAAGCCATCATGAATGTTAAATGATACTTTATAATCTTTATCTGCGCGGGAGAAAGTTCTTAAACTAGTGCTAATATTTTTTAACCTGTCAGATGCCATTACCATTGCATCAATCATCTTGGGTAAATCTTCTAAGGTATAATCTAAGTCAATTTCCTCTTCATGGTCGAGAATTTCTTCGCTTTTGTTGGGTAAACTTTCTTGATATAGTTTCAAATGCTCACAAATATCAGCAAATGCGGGTTTGGCTTGTTTGAGACTATTGGCAATAAATCCCAAAGGATTGTTCATTTCATGGGCTACCCCTGCAACTAAATTACCCAATGCTGACATTTTTTCACTTTGGACTATTTGTAATTGTGCCTGTTGTAAATCTTTTAATGCTTGTTGCGCTTGTTGATAAAATTTGGCATTTTCTAGGGAGATTGCTGCTTGAGAGGAAAGCAAGTTAATAACTTGCAAGCTGTTTAAAGTAAAGACTCCAGAAGTGATTTGATTTTCTAGATATAAAACAGCAACTAAATGTCCTTGGTTAACAATTGGCTTGCATAATACACTTTTTGGTTGATGTTTGAGCATATATTCACCAATTAGCCCTGGAATCTCTGTTTGACAATTATCTATGACAACAGTATTAAGGGTATTTTTGACGTAATTAATTATTTTTCTGGGTGTATATTCACTTGTCTCAACTAATTCGTCCGATATAATACTTTGGATTTCACCTTCTGGTTTATTCTCATAACTAATACAAGTAATTGCTTTTACTTCCCAAGTATTTTTTTTGGGAAGGATTAAAATAGATTTTTTTGCGCCAGAGTTTTCTAAGATAATTTTGGTTAAGTTAGTAATTAATTGATCTAATTCGATACTGCCCGAAATTGCTTGAGCGGCTTTGAGGACGGAGGTAAAATCAAGAATATCCGAAATACTTGTGATACCCGTACTCGAAGTGTGAGTAGACTCCAAAGTTACCATCCGAGTTATACCAGCGATAGTTTCATCGCGATTAATGTCTTTTTGTCGTTGTTGCAGGATGGGTTGGAGTAGCTGGGGATAGCGTTTTTCTAAATCATCGGTTTTGGCTTTAGCTCCCCATTTGGCATAGCAATAGTAGGCTTGAAGCATGTAGCCCATCGCTGCTTTTTCTTTATCCCAATCTAGGTAAAACTTGGCTGTGAGTTCGTTGGCTAGGGCTTCTTCATAACCATACTCATAAGTTTGTGCTGTAGCTATGGCTTGTTCATACAAATCAATAGCTTCGGTTTTTTGTCCGTTTAACCGTGCTTTTTCTGCTTTTATTAGTAGACACTTATGAAGAATATTATCAGGACAGGCTATTTGCCAATTATTTAATTTTTCTTCCAGGGGAATAACTTCTTCTAAATAGAATTTACGCTCTTTTTCGTCCTTAGCAATTTCAGCTAAAGCTAGGTACATTAATACTACATAAAAGATACTAGAAGGAAATTTAGTATGAGTCGTAACTGCTTTTTCAACTATGCTTAGTTGAGGGATTAAATCAGGATATGCAGCTTTATTATCAAACAAATAGGCATGACGAATTTTGACAGAATATAACCAAGCCAGATGATAAGGAGTATTGCTATATTTCTGTAAATACTCAGATTCACTAAAACATTCATCATCAAAGCTCAAAGGTGTTTTTGTCAAACCAAGAAGATTGCGAATTGGTTGAATAACTCCCACAATTAAAGCATCTAGGTTTTCTAAACTTTTGATGTGACGTAGAAAATCTGCATGGGTTTGAGCGATCGCATATAATTCGCCTAAATTTTTACCGTAGGTAAGTCTATCGGAACCACTTTGCATCATCATAAAGCCAACAGTCAGCCAGTTCCCTGCTTCCATGCCATATTTATAAGCATTGTCATAGTATATGTCTGCTTCTCGAATTGGACGACTCCAGCTATGGACATCCGCAGCAAAGAGAAAATTAGTCATCCCTCGTACATCAGCATTATCAAATTGTTCGCAAAGCTGCACC
>JBCBPQ010000260.1:0-10170 GCA_039820645.1 Cyanobacteria bacterium J06633_8
ACGGGCATTCCTTCGTAACATTTGAGGCTTTATTCGCCGTAATGCCGATGCCGGAAATTGCTTGTCCCAATTTTCATCTGTGATTCTGGCTAATTCTATCAGCTTGGGAGAAATATTCCCAGGGTAGGGTTGAAATTCTTCCACATTAGTAGTCTTTGCAAAACGTTGATTCCAAGGACAAACGTCCTGACAAATATCGCAGCCAGCAACCCACCCGTCTAACTTAGATGCAATATGTGGCGGTAATTTTTCATCGCGATTTTCAATCGTATGATAGGCAATACAGCGATTAGCATCTATTACAAATGGCTTTGTAATTGCTTCGGTAGGACAACTTTCAATACATTTAGTACAGCTTCCGCAATGTTGAGTATGAGGAATATCTGGAGTTAATTCCAGATTTGTGAGAATTTCTCCCAAAAATACCCAAGAACCATATTCTCTAGTAATTAAATTTCCGTTTTTAGCAATCCAACCAATTCCAGCTTGCTGTGCCCAAACTTTATCTTGGATTGGGCCTGTATCTATATAATGCCTAGTTTTAATTTTTTCATCTAATGACTGTAACCAAATTGAAAGCGCTTTCAATTTTTTCTGCACAACTTTGTGATAATCCCTTCCCCAGGCATACCGAGAAATTTTTCCGTATTCCTTTTTTTCGGAACGTTGATGTGGAGTGTAATAATTCAAAGCCACGCAAATTAGCGATCGCACTTCTGGCATAACTAATTTTATATTCTGGCGCTTTGGGTTTCCCATCCATTCCATATCCGCATGATACCCGAGTGCCAACCATGCTTGTAATCTCTGTGCCTGCTTATCTGTAACATTTACATTAGTTATACCAACTTTGTGAAATCCCAGTTCTAGCGCTTTTTCTTTAATTTGCCTACAGAATAAGGAGGATGATTGATTCATTTATCTTATTTTAAGATTTGCCCGAAAACGGCACCCCTATCATATACCGCGATTGCGATCCCCAGTTTTATATTTCCTAATTCACCTATTTGTAAATTTTATTTGCAATTTGTAAAGATTGTATGCAAAATGGCAAGTGAAGGGTAAAGCAACATACAACACAACCTTTCTGATTAAATGGTTCGCTACGAAGTTTACAAAAAATGGTGCCTGATATGACTTTCTCTACAGATTCAATCAAGAACAATTTCTCCAACGCTTTTGACTACGATAATCAGTTAATTGATGCAGTAAATTCTACTGTCAACGTCTTCAAAAGCCTTTCAGTAGATGACCAACTAGCTGTGCTTTGGTTTGCTTATACTGAAATGGGGCGTTCTATTACTCCTGCTGCTACAGGTGCAGCACGATTGCAGCTAGCGGAGGGTTTGCTTAATCAAATCAAGGAGATGTCTCATTCCGAACAACTACAGGCAATGCGCGATTTAGCAGCTAAGAATAACACCCAAATTTCTCGCTCCTACGGTATTCTCAGTGCTAATACAAAGTTAGCTTTTTGGTATGAATTATCAGAATTGATGGTTAAAGGCTTTGTTGTTCCAATGCCATCGAATTATCAATTGTCTCGTGATGGTTCACAAGTATTAGAAGCTGTTAAGGATCTTGATTTTGGTCAACAAATTACTGTTCTTCGCAAAGTTGTTACCGATATGGGAGTTGACGCTTTAGCGTAATCACTGAATATCGTTACATTTTTAAGTTGATGAAAACAGGCAGATTTCTATATTGTTACTGCCTTTGTATAAAATTTATTTGTCCTAGTTCAATACAACCGTAGATTGTGGGGTGGGGGTTATTTACCCACCTTGCATTCGTTTTACATAAATCTCTAATCCACTAATTGTATTTATGCCTTAATTACGATTTATAGCCAAAGGAGTAGTTTAATTAGACTAAATTATTTCTCAAGTGGCTTTTGAGTTAGTTGAATTTTATATTCAAATTATTAATATAAGTTATTTATCAAAGATGATTAAGATGAGTACAGTAAAATCAAAAGAACCTATCCTAACTGAAGGAATCAACGAACCAACGATACAGCAATATTTTCAAAGTTTAAATGCAGGCGATTATGATAAAACCGCTTCCTTATTTACAGAAAACGGTGTGATGAATCCCCCTTTTGAATCTGGAATTACTGGAAGGGATGCCATTTTAAATTATTTAAACAAGGAAGCAGTTGATATTAAAGCTTATCCTGAAATTGAAGCCCAGAGCAGAGTTATAGAAAACAACCACAGCCAGATTTTAGTTGTGGGTAGAGTCGAAACTCCTTGGTTTGCTGTAAACGCATCTTGGCAGTTTGCTATCGACGAAAACCTTCAAATTTTAAATGTGAAAATTAAACTTTTAGCTTCTATGCAAGAACTATTCACCTTAAAGCAATAGTATTTACAATTTGCATGAAACAGTACTTTTAATAAGTAGTAGCCTAAAATTTAACGTCTAACTTTTACTTGCTGTAGCCTGTTCCAAGGAACGTAATAATAATTTCCGTCCCAATTCGATACCAGAAGGAGCGCATTGCCAGTCAGGATGAGCGCTCATTAGTAAACTATCCAAAGTTTCTCGATCAAATAAATGCCATACTGGAGCGTTATCCGTTTCCATCTCGATAGCGTAACAGTTGGAGCTAATGCAATAAATTGTACAACTACTAGCAATTCTTTCTAAAGCCATTTGTTCGCCGGGTTGAAGCGAGCGAAATTTTTTCATAGCTAGCTTCATCTCATCCATAGATGAAACTATGAGTCCTGGAATTGCAGCCATAAGAGTATTCTCACTATTGACCTTAATCCAGTAGTGACGACTGGGGTCAACTCCTTCTAACCAAGGCAATTCATCATCTAAACGGTAACGCGGTGATAAACAAAACGAGGCTTTCATATCCATCGTTAATAATTTTATTATTATGGTATTCAAATCAACTTGAGCTAATCGATACTTGGTAAACGGCGGCAACTAATTTATTATTTTCTAGTCAGCCTCTATCTACCAGCACTCTATTGCTAAATAGTTAATCCCAGCATTACAACCTGCCAGCACATAAGTAATTAGCTCAAGTAATTAGCTTAAGTAAGTAGTCACTATTATTTGATGATTTCCAGGTATAAATCAAACAATCTTAGTAAAAGTTATCATATTGATTAAGTATTGTTAACCTTTAGATTTCGTAAAAATAATTGCCATATACATCAATATTATTTGTAGCAGGCAAAATGTTTTATAGTAGTCCTTTTCATTAGTATTGAGGGGTAACTATGGGGAGGGGTGTAGATTTTATTACCCCATTGTTACCGTGTCGTTGACTAGCTTAGAGAAAACTTAGCCAGCGTAAAGATACCCGTCTTCTTACTAAAGAGGGGTTACTAAAGAGAGGGAAAATAAATTGGGAGCATCCCAATTTCATAAAAGCCCATAAGTTGTAAAGCTATGCCTATCCAAATAAAGTTCACCTGCCAGGGCTTTGATTGTTTAGCCGTATCCTTTTAAAGCGTCAGGTGAAATATTGTTTTAAACTGGGATACTCATAGCTGATTCAATAGGAATTTAGAATCTCTAAAGAGATAGCAAAATAGTCAAAAAAAATTGTAAAAAGTTATTTATTTAACATTTGCATTTTCTAAAAATATTTTTAATATTAACGTGTGAGAGCCAAATGTTACCTAAATAATTAATGATTGATTTTTTCTTTAACTTTTTCTGTTGTTTCAGACAAACTAGCTTCTAACTTAAGACAATTAGCGCCATTAACTTGTAATTCGTACTCGACCTTATCCATTAAACGATTCATAATTAACCAGCCATAACCACCTTCTTGCTTTTCTACCGGACTGGGAGGAAAATAAGTGGACATATCATAACCTTCGCCTTTGTCCCAAACTTCTAAAGCTAAATCTCTTTGCTCTAGTTCCAAGCGAATCAAAATAGGGACTTGTGGTTGTTCCTTATGAGCATGGCGCACTACATTTGAGTAAGCTTCCACTAGAACTAAACGTAAGCGATTAGATTGTCGTGTCCAATCAACTGATTCTCCGAGTTCTGTTTGTAAGCATCCAAGCAGCCAGCTTTCTACAACATTTAAATACTTCAAGTCACTTGGTACGTGAAGTTCGCTTTTCATTTTTTATAAAACCTCTAATGAAAGTATAGTTTGGTCGTCTTCTTGAACTTCGGTATCAACATGGATACGACTTAGTAATTTATTGAGACTAAGGGGTTTTTCTTGCTCAAGCAATAATTTCCATAACCCTTCTTGGTTGAGCATGGAACGTGTCGGCGATCCAACACCATGAGATAAAGAATTACTGAAGTTATCTTTCATTGAAACTTGAGCTTCAGTAATTCCATCACTTGCAAGCAGCAAAGTTTCATCAGAAGCAAGAATCAATTCTCCAGCATTGGCTTTCCAATCTGGTAATATTCCCAAAGGTATCCCACGTACCTTGAGAAAATTAGGCTTTTCTGGGTGTGAGTTTTTGTGCGAGCAAACTATTGGGTAAATGTGACCGGCATTCGCATATACTAATTGCTTAGTATCTGGAGAATATCGAGCTAATACCAAAGTAATAAAGCAATTGTTGCTTACCAAATCATCGCCTAAAGCTTCATTTAAATTCTTCATGACTATATTTGGCATTGCAGGCGTTTCTTGAGATAATTCCCGACGTAATACCGATATTGCGCTAGCCATAAACAGTGCAGCAGGAACACCTTTACCAGAAACATCTCCTACAGCCAACCACAAATCCCCTTTGGGATGAACAAAAACTTCAAAAAAATCTCCCCCAACTTCTCTTGCTGGATAACAGCTAGCCTGTACCTTTACTCCTTCAATTTCAGGTAAACTTTGTCGTAGCAAATTATGCTGAATTTGACGTGCAACTTCTAATTCAGCATGAATTTGTTCTTGCTTTCGCTGGAGGCTTTGGTAAAGTTTTGCTTGAGAAAGAGCTAAAGCAGCTTGTTCGGCAACACCCGAAATTAGTTCTATATCTTCATGCTGCCAACTGGTATACCCCCGACAATCCCCCCCTTCGATATCGCTACATTGCTGTTGAAGAACAAGTACCGCTTGTAGGTGCTGTTGATAGATTAAGGGTACGGCTAACTGCTGATAACTTTCGCCACTATCTGAAGTAAATGTAGCTACTTCGCTATTGCAACTAATAAGAACCTTTTCCATTAGAGAAGTAGGATTCAAGCTGCTATGTTCAAAATTACTATCATTATTGCTATAGAAAAATTCATCTGATGTTAATTTTTCTCCTTCAACTGGTCTAAGTATGCAGCAAGCCGCTTCAAAAGTTTTGCCAATTGTTGCCACAATTTTTTGCAGCATACTTTGGTAATCTAAAGATTCCCTAATTGCTGTTGTGACTGCATTAACTAAGGATTCTCGTCGTAGAGAACGACGTAAATCAAAAGTTCTTTTTTTAACTAAACGATAAGTTTGAGTCGCTTGCTCAACAAGTCCCCGTAATTGATCTGGCTTCCAAGGTTTGGTAATGTACCTGAAAACCTGACCTGAGTTAATAGCTTCGACCAAATCTTCGACATCGGTAAAACCCGTAAGCAGAATCCGAATTGTATCTGGAAAACGCTCTACGGTTAGACCAAAGAATTCAGTACCATTCATCTCTGGCATTCTTTGGTCAGAGATAATTACAGCCATTTCCCCTTGTTTGTCTAAAATTTCTAGAGCAGAACGAGCATTACTAGCCTTATATACTTTAAAATCTCGCCTAAAAGTGCGGTAAAGTAAATCTAAGTTATCTAGCTCGTCATCTACTACCATTAATTTGAGTTTGCCTGCCTCAATCTCAGTCATAGTTGACTTTCATTTTCATATATTTTTCATAGGCAAGAAAGTAAAAATTTTATCTTGCCTTTAAATCCAGTGGGAACAAAAAGGTAGTTATTAACATCCCCCCACATTCCTAACACAGAATTAACTAAATGTCGTAAATTTATCTCTAATCTTCTAAAAAAATACCCAGATCAGCCGAAAAAGCTATCCTACTAGTCCAGAACGCAAAGCACGGACAGCTGCTTGAGTGCGGTCATCAGCACATAATTTGTTCAAAATATTGCGGACATGAGTTTTTACAGTTCCCACCGTAATGTAGAGTCTTTCGGCAATAACGGCGTTGCTACAACCTTCTACGATTAACTGCAATACTTCTAATTCTCTTTCAGTAAGAGTATAGGGGTCAATAATATCTTCATTATCTACCGTATTGCTAAACTCGGATTTCTCAGCAAATTGATTCTTTTGCGATGTAGCTTTGCTTGTTGGTGGGTTTTCTTGCGCTTGCTGCAATACAATACGGGCGATCGCCGGATCTATCCAAGCATTACCATTGTGAGTATGTTTGACTGCTTCAAGCAAATTGTCATATTTATCCTTCATGCAGTAAGAATCTGCACCAGCAGCAAAAGCAGCAAGCACGGCTTCTTTACTATCGCGTAAGGTTAAAATCAGAATTTTAGTTAACAATCCTGGTGCAGCGGATTTAGCTTCTCGGGTTAATTCAATCCCATCTTTGTCGGGTAAACCAATATCTACGATTGCCACATCTGGTTGTAGAGTTTTTAATATTTTGAGTCCATCGTTTGCATTCGCAGCTTCTCCTACTATTTCAAAATCAACATTTCGCTGCAATGCTGTCCGAATACCCAAACGGGTAAGATCGTGATCTTCAATTAAAGCAACGCGAATTTTAGTCATGGTAAATTTTTGCCCGTTAAACTATTAACTGTAAAATTGAGTTTACTAAAAAGTCTATTGAGATAGAGTTTCATTCACACCTGTACTCTTGATACCGTTAATGCCATAAAACTCACCTTGATTGTGGTTGAGATATTATCAGTCTTGGCGATCGCTACCCCTATAACAGAAGCTATAAATATACAATTTAAGTTAATTACAGCTTATTTAACAGTATTCAACACAAGAAGAAGATTTAAATATGGCTTCTTCTCTAAGAGTTAATTAGCGATAATACCCCTGAGTGGTTAATATTACCATTACAATCGTATTTATGTCTGAAAAGCTTTACTCTTGTGGGTAAAATACAGCATATATCTATTACTTATTTCAACCTCCTTGTTAAAAGTATACTGGCGTTTTGGAAGATGCCGTCAGTTTATTAGCAATTATTTGTTTGATGATATATATCAAAATGCTACTTAGAATACAAAGTGATAAAATCATTCATTATGATTATTATTTTAAGTATTATTAATTATTTATTCGTGAAATAATATTTAGTAATCTTCATTACAAATTGCAGTTACAAAGTCTACTTTCATTTATTAAAATTAGTATTTTGATAATTGCAGGAATTAATAAAGCTGTAGCTAAAATTGCAACATAAACAATAAAGGAACAAATTTGATAAACTAGCTTCGTATTTGACCAAGCTGTGAGGCAAATTTAGAATCAAGTATGATTAAAGGCTATAAAGAATTTTCGATTTTAGGACTACCGATACATGTAGCTACTAACTACTCAGGCTACCTGTTAGAGCGTTTGCACTCTAGGATAGGAACTCATGTGGTAACCCTAAATGCAGAAATGACTATGCAAGCGGAAAGAGATGAAAATCTGGCAAATATAATTAAAGCTGCTGACTTGGTAATTCCAGATGGGGCTGGCATCGTTTTATATTTACAACTGCTTTTAAAGCAAGACGTGTGTCGAGTTCCAGGAATCGAACTAGCAGAAGCACTGTTAGGGGAAGTTGGGCAGAATTCTCCTGATTCGACGGTATTTTTCTATGGAGGAAAGCCCGGAACAGCAGCAGCAGCAGCAGAGTTCTGGCAAAAGCAAATTCCTGGTTTGAATATGGCGGGAACTCATTCTGGCTACCATTCCCCAGAGGAAGAAGAAGAATTACGCTCTACTCTTTCTACAATCCAACCGCAAGTTATTTATGTCGGTTTGGGAGTACCCCGTCAAGAGTTATGGATTAAAAAAAATCGTCACTTATGTCCCCAAGCTACTTGGGTTGGTGTGGGTGGTAGTTTCGATATTTGGTCGGGAGCCAAAACTCGCGCTCCTGCTTGGCTGGGGGATAATAATTTGGAATGGCTATATCGTCTTTATCAAGAACCGTGGCGATGGAAACGAATGTTAGCTTTACCTAAATTTGCTTTTAAAGCCTTAATTTACAGCCTAAAAGCCAAAGGGGCTTAAGCTTTAGTTTTTTTAGTACAAAAATTTTTAAGTGTAATAAATAAAGATTTGATATTCCTTGGGCAACCCTGGGAATACTTATTTTGTATGCTATTTTTATTTAATTTTCATAAAGAGCCATGCCAGTAATTACACCCAATAACACTATTGGTAAATCTGCCGATTTTCACAATCAAAAGAATAATTTAGACAACGGCAGTAAACTAATGGTAAAGCTACTTTCTGTGAGAAAAACCTATGCTAATGGGGTAAATGCTTTATTGGATGCCAACTTAAGCATCAAAAAAGGAGAATTTTTATTTATTACAGGAGCAAGTGGTTCCGGTAAATCAACACTATTAAAGTTGCTGTATGGTGAAGAATTAGCAACGCAAGGAGAAGTGATTGTTGATGAATGCGATTTATCGGCTTTACGTGGCGATAGCTTATCATTATTACGACGACGTATTGGTATTGTTTTTCAAGACTACAAATTAATTCCACAAAGAACGGTAGCGGAAAATATCGCTGTTGTACTTCAAGCCCAAGGTTACACCCGTAAGGAAATTCAAAGACGTTTAGAGCCTACATTAAAGTTAGTAGGTTTACTGGGTAAAGCTAATTATTTTCCAGATCAGCTTTCTGGGGGAGAACAGCAACGAGTAAGCATGGCAAGAGCAATTGTTGCAACCCCGCCTTTACTGTTAGCAGATGAACCAACAGGAAATTTGGACCCAGATAATTCTTGGCAAATAATACAAATATTACGTAAGTTAAATTCTTTTGGGGCTACAGTTATTGTTACTACTCACGACGAACATTTAGTAAGACGCTGTAACCAAAGAGTAGTACAAGTACGAGATGGAAAAGTTTACGAACAGTAAAAAAAATTAGATTTTTTTCTATTCTTACTCCTATAACGCTCCTGGCGATTTCCTATAAAAATCTCTCCCTTACTCTCTCCCTCAATTTGTTAGGTAATCATAAAGGGGGAAGGGAGTAACTCCCCATTCCATAGCCAATTCCCAATAATATCAACACGAAACCCGGTTTTTTGCTTTAACAGAAAACGGTATCAGAGCATTGTCCATACTTTTTTGTTCTAGTTTTGTGGTTGGTGCTAATGCTTGCAAACTATCAAAAGCGGTATCTCGGATTGTTGCTTCTGTTTCATTGGTTAGCAACATTTGTAAGCATTGGATAATATATGTTTTCGTGTCAGGCTCAAGTGGTTGATAAGTCGCTAATTTTGTCAACTGACGCACTCCAATTAAGCGTTTGAGGGGATCTGCATCTGTCAAATTTTCTAAGAATTGCTCTAATTTATCTTGTTCTTGATTTCCGTGTAAGTTTATCAACAACCGAGCTAACAAGATTAAAACTGTTACAGTCGCTAAACCTTGAGCAATTGTACCCGCACCAATCCAAGCATTAGGAGCATCAACCCAAATCGTTGCAGCACTATAGGTTCCTAAGCAAGTAATAACACCACTTGCGACTGCTAGGAATAAACGTCCGTTTGTCGTTTGCAGAAAATTACGTACTTTAAACAAGAATTGAGAGCAATCCCACTGCGGCATTGAGTATACTAATAACATGACGAAAATACCCGAGCCGCTAGCAATTAATAATTTGGGGTTCCACAAAAGCATGGCAACGACAATCGTCAGAAACCAAAGAAAATTTGAAGGATTCTTCGGAAGCGATATTTTTCCTTTCTTGGCTCCTGTCTTTAATTGCGGAAGCTCCCTTAAGGGGATATTTTTAATCAATTGCTGCCAATAAGACGAAGCCATTTTTGCCACGTTGCTTACCTACTACTATTTAAGATTTACTGTTGGGTATAGTTATCTATCAAGACTAAAAATATATAATATTTCTACCAGAAAATCTATCACTAAAAGGCACTTATTCAAAATCGCCAGAAATTATAAAATTCAGAAGGCAGCTATGTTGGAGGCAGTCGGCGTGATGGGTACTCACGCCCTATAGCGTGAGATGATCCACACGCT
>JBCBPQ010000261.1:0-10144 GCA_039820645.1 Cyanobacteria bacterium J06633_8
AGGCACTTACAGATAATAAAATGTCCCACCGTCGGTGTCGCCTTTCAGGCGACACCCCAGTATATCTAGGTTTTGACCGGAATATTTGTAAAACGGTGGGACATTTTATTTCTTGGATCTCCCTTACTGTTGAATCTGAGCCAAAGTTGCTGAGTCAATGTTCATATCCCAATCTTTTGCAGCTAGATATTGGGATGGTGATAATTCTGCGGGATTAACTGCTACTGTTTCTGAAGAATCTTGTTGTGCAATGCGGCTTTCTTGCAACCAGCTTTCATATTCTTCAGGAGTGTGAACAATAACTCGGCTTCTCATGGAACCGTGGTAGCCACCGCACAATTCTGTACAAACAACGGGATAATCTCCAGTTTTAGTCGCAACAAATCTCAATTCAGTATTCATTCCAGGAATTGCATCTTGCTTCAAGCGGAATTGCGGTACCCAGAATGAGTGGATTACGTCTGTTGCTGCAATGTTCAACTGTACGTCAGCACCAACTGGTATATGTAATTCACCAGATGTAACGTTATCTTCGGGATAACTAAAAATCCAAGCAAACTGCATTCCGGTAACATCTACAGTTACGTCGGCTGGTTTATTTTGCTGTGCGGGTGAACCTTTAATCCCGACTTTTTTATCAGCTAAAGGTGCTGATTCTGATGAAATCATGGGAGCTTCACTAATTGTGGCTGCAATTGCACTTCCAGAATTAGAATTATTTTGAGCCTCAACTGTTGTAGGAGTTTGTGTCGGAAATCCTCCCATCTGCTTGTAAACATCTACGCTGTAAATACCTAAAGCAAAAACTATTACTGTAGGAATTGCAGTCCAAAATATTTCTAAGGGGACATTTCCTTCAATGGGTGGTCCATCCGTCTCATCATCTTTAGGCTTACGAAATTTAATCGCAAAATATAAGATGGTTCCTTCTACCACCAAGAACAAAGCAATAGCGATCGCGAACATCAGATTAAAAAATCCGTCTACTAAGGGTGCCTGTTCGGATGCTTGTAGTGGTAATAGATTATGAGTCTGGCTAGCCCACAAACCTATAAGCGTAACCAAAGCTCCAGCAACTAGGGTTAATAATGAAGCAGGAATTTGTTGCATAGCGATTTTTGGTATAGAACTTCATCTAATGCAGTGTTGAATGCGGTGTTGTGAGATGTCGCTATTCACGAATTACATTCATTCACTTATTGAATCTTAAAACAACAGTTCATAGGGTAAGATTTGCTTCATATATTTGGTAAGAAGATGCTTTAGTTTTAAGTTTATTTTGCAGGAACTTTTAATATTTTTTGAAAACTTTAAAACTTATGCACTTTTACGCTCGATAACCGATTTTAAGATGTATTGCTTAGTTATTTAATTTGCTTAGAGATGCAGCAAAATACTTTTACAATACAAAATCATCAACATTCTTACATAAGTAATCTATAGGATAATAAACTGGTTGAGGTGCATTAGACATAAATGATGCTTTATTCTAACGGTTCATGCTTATTGCAGAAGAAAATTAATAAATGCTGTGAAATCAGTTACATTAATGTCTATTTCCAGTTGATTGACATCTATGAACCTGAAACTATTTCATCATTATTTTCAGGATAGCTCAATTAAACAAATCTAATTATGAATTAAAAATTAAGTTTAGTATTGAGCATTTTTATTAGTCATTAGTAATTTTAAAATAAAAATATTATTTATCATCTTATACTAATTACAAATTAAATCTTGCTCATATTTTACCGTTTATAATTTATCTATTAGTTTATTGCGAACATGTATAACTTACTAGAAAATTGAATATTATCTGTTTTTTCATATCTTGCACCTAGACGAGAAACCGGATTTATTACAAATAACTTAACGAAATAATTATGCTTTCAGTTTGGAGACACCCGGCTTGTTTGTGCTTGTTGAGAATGGTGCAAGATATGTGTTTTTATTTGTGAAGTTTTTGGCGTGAGAGTCTATTTTTTACATCAAGTACATATATCATTCCTAAATCATTCGTGAAATTTGAGAAACCGAGTTTTTGTCACCTATCTTTTTCACAACTCATATAGGATAGCTATATATAAGCTAATTGAATATAATTAACTACCTAAAAAAACAGCCTTTACATATATTACTGTTAAACATTTAAGTAGGTGGGCATTACCTAGTAGTAAATACTCAAAAAAATCTAAATGAAATACTTTATTTAATTTATGAAATTAACGTGAAGAATGTGTTAAGATAATAAATAGACGCAAATCAAAATAAATATAAAATTTGGTTTATAAGATTAATCATTGAGTTGTTCTTCAAAAACAATTAAATTTGACTGGCAACTTATAGTGCGATTTTTGTTGTTAAATCCATGAAAATAACATAAAAAATAGTTCTTAGCTCATTACGAACAAAACTTTTTAATAACTTTATGAAAACTATAAATAACGGAGCGTTAAATACAGGCTTGGGTTAATACTTATAATTAACTTCCTGTAATTAATCGGAAGTACATATATAGATGTGAGTCAGTAATTGCGATAAGTGAACCTTTTTCTTGTCGTAAAGTGTGGTGACAAAAATTTTGTAAGATACACATCTAGGTAGGACTTGAGCCAAACGTCGCAAGAAGTGAAGTGGCAATAAGCCTTATGCCTTATACAATTTCTAACAATAGTTGTGCTGGATGCGACAAATGTCGTTTTCAGTGTCCAACAGGTGCTATCAAAATCGATAACGGCGAATATTGGATTGACCCTCATTTATGTAATAATTGCGAGGGTTATTACTCCGAGCCACAATGTGCATCTGCTTGTCCAAGTAAATCTCCAATACCATTACAAGTAAAAAAAGGAAGATGCAAAATTGATGATAGAGAGTTAACTAGTTCGGATTTATTTTTCAATGGTAAAAGTAATCCATTTGCTTCCGGTATTCCCGTATGGGAAGGTTGTAATGTTCTATCTCAAAGGACATCTTTACCTTGGGAAATTGATGAAAATGACCAGATACGTTACAGCAAACAGATAAATCAAGGAAAGGGTAAAATAGCTTTTCATATAAACTCTGCTTCTGAAGGGTGCCGATTAGCAACAGATTTAGAAGCAGTCGAGGCTATTGATATTCGTGCTGCTTGCGTGCATTTAATTTTTGCAGCTTATGCGACTTTCTCTGAAAAAGCTTGGGAAGAAGAGTTTGTCATAGATGATAAGCAAATAGAGAAATATTTAGGATTAGAAAAGCGCAAAGATTTGAAAAAAACCACAAAGCTAGCTTTGATGAAAAGTTTAGTTTTGCAAGTTTGTTCGTTAATGGTTTCTATTGATTTACCCCAACAAGGACGTATTAAACCAATTTCCTTAGAAAAAAGTCAACTTTGGGATTTGCTAGGAATACAGCATCATTTTCAACACGATGAACTAGGATGTAAATACCTGGTTGGTTTGACATTCAGAGTCAAAGCTGGCGAATGGGCAAAGTATTTCTTGAATAAACAAGCTTGTAAACAGCGAACAGCTTTTTATCAGTATGGTAATCTACCTAAATCCTTACTGACTACAGTCATGAGTATTTGGCAGCAGCATGAAGGTGCTGCAAGACTTATGATGTGGTTGATGTTCAAAGCAAAAATGGGTAAGCAACAACGCATTACAATACCTACATTAATGCGGGTTGCATACGGCGATCGCAAAGTGGCAGTTGCTTGCAGACAAAGGGAAGAAAGAAAACGATTGCTGAGAACTTATGAAAGCGATTTAGAAACTTTGTCACATCATGGAATGAAACCCATTTTCGATCCAGTAAGTTATCCAGAACCCATTCAACCATTGTGGGCAAAGTTAACCAATATACCAGAAGATCCAGACGAAGCAATCGAATTTTGGATAAAAGATGGCGATGAAGGAAGAAGGTTAACAGATGTAAGCCCTCGTGGAAAATGGAAAATGCTGATGAATGCAAGGATTTTAGCTTTTGAAATGGCACCACAATGGGAGCAGCCAAATCTTACAGCCAGAAAAAAACAGCAAAGAACTAGTAAAAAGAGAAGAAATATAAAAACAGCAGGTGGTTTACTTGGCGAACAAATACGTTTAGCAAGGAAAAACTTGAGTATTTCTCAAAGGGAATTAGCAAAATTGATGGGAAAAAGCCAAAGCTGGATTCGGGACATTGAAAATGGTCGTCTAAATGCGAAAATAGAAGACCAATTGATTTTACGTAAAGTGCTGAAAATAGCTTAAATATTTATATTTTTTAGGGGAGTATCCTAAATTTTCATAAAAAAAATTAGATACTCTCTTTTATTTAAATATTCTCATCACATTTTCAATATACATAAAAACATCATCAACAATCTCAAAATATTATTTTCAAGTTATTAATCTTGATAGCAGTAATAAGAATACAAAACTACAAAACCTTTAGGTATTTGAAATTTAGATAGACTAGCTATGGCAATTTGCTGCAAAATTTTTGAAGTGTAGCTCCATCCTATCGGTAACACAACGGCAATATAACGGGGGAGCACCTACACTGATATTTGCCTCCCCTACAAGTATAATTATCAAGGTTTAACTGATAATTGATACTTAATGATGATGAAAAGTTTTCTCCTAAGCTTACTAAAAATTGGTGGAATTACTCTAGGCACAATAATCTTCGGGGTAGTTATCTTTTATTTTTGGGCTAGCTCTAACGGTTATCCCCGTGAAAAGTATGATGAAATTGTGAGTTATCGCGCTCCTGCACCCGGTAAAAAAGATGAATTTACGGTTATTACTTACAATATTGGCTACCTTTCTGGCTTAACTAACAATAAAGCCGTTGATAGAGACAAAAAACTGTTTGATGACAATCTTAAAACAGTTGTTGATGCACTAAAGCCATTAAATGCTGATTTTATCGGTTTACAAGAAATAGATTTACATTCAAAACGTTCGTTTAAAGTCAATCAAGTTTTACAATTATCTGAAGAGCTTTCGTTTAAACAAGCAGGAATAGCAATCAACTGGGATAAAACTTACGTTCCTTTTCCCTACTTTCCATTTTCGGCTCATTTTGGCAGAATTTTATCAGGACAAGCTGTATTGAGTCGCTATCCCATTACCAATAATAAACGTATAGTATTAGATAAAGTAGAAAGTAAACCTTTTTTCTACAACGCTCTTTATTTAGATAGAGTTGCACAGGTAAGCGAAATAAAAGTAAATAATCGTTCCCTTATTTTAATCAACGTACATTTAGAAGCCTTCGACGCACCCACCCGACGCAAACAAACTGAATATATTCAAAAACTGCTTTCGGAATACGTGGATAAATATCCGGTATTGTTAATAGGAGATTTTAACAGTACAGTTCCCCCCATACCCGAAAATCCGGAGCCAACTGTAGATATTTTGTTAAAAACTGCTTCGATTCAATCAGCTTTACCACCGGAAGCCTTAAATAATCCCGAAATTGCGACTTTCCCCTCAGATAAACCCAAAGTAAAACTTGATTATATTTTCTATACTTCCAAAAATATAGAAGTAACCGAATGGAGGATAGTTGATGAAGTGAAACAAGCTTCCGATCATTTACCTGTGATGGTGAAGTTTAAATTTAAGGATTAGGGAATTGGGCATTGGGCATGGGGCATGGGGCATGGGGCATGGGGCATGGGGCATGGGGCATGGGTAATCAGGTTTTTTCTTCCCCAATCAATACTTTAAAGCGCTCATCAAAACGAATTTGCTCAAAATTAGAGTTTGTTAAAGCTTTTTTGCGGTATTCAAGAAGTGAGATTAATAGCTTGTATTAAGTTCTTAATCTGCTAAATCAATATTATCTTGTAAAACATAGCAGCAAGCTTTGCTGTAACAAGCATATTCGTTAGAGGGGTTAATTTCTAAAGCTTTATCGTAAGATGAAAAATAATTTATATGTTGCTATTTATTAATATCTCTTCATCTTGACTCAGCCTCAATACCATTACAATTCCGAAAATATTATTTCTGTAACCTAATCGCGATAACTGTAAAAATAAAAAGTTAATGATTAATCTTAGCCCGTGAAGACGGGCTTCCTGTAGCCCCACTCTTCCAGGGTGAGGGCAATATATCAAATTAATAGAGTGCTAAAACCCATACCCAATGCCCCATGCCCAACCTAAACAAATTACTAAATACTAAAGATTCAAAATTAGCTTGGTTACTGCGGTTAAAACTATTAGGGCTGCAAACTGAGTTAAAAGAAGCTCTCAAAACAGAAGCCTCCGACTCGGGAAGCGATGCTTGTCGGGAACTTATAGAAGAATTAGATATAATTTTAAGTACTCAAAACCAAAGTAATAATACAAAAGAAATTCCGACCTGGGAAGATGTCTTAGAACCAGTTTCCAAGCAGCTTGATAACAACTCGCAACTACCTCAAACTCTTATCCAACCAAATTTAATACCAATTACGCAAACCTTACTTTCTCGTAAACAACTAGGGCAATACATCGGAGAATATCAGTTTTACAGCACCCAGAATGCTCAACTATGGAACGAAATGCAACGGCTGCTTTTGCGTATACCTGAAAAACAAGCCGATAAATTGCGATCGCAAGTTTTCAAGCAATTAATTACACTAGGAATCGCGGAAGATAAAATTTCTCTACAACAGCTTCCATTCCCTAAATCCGAACTTATCTACCATGGTTTAAAAGGCAATATTCAAGCTAGCGGATTGTGTTTTTCCAATAGTATTGATTTTGACAAGCGGCTGCAAATTCAAAAAAGCGGTACCGAACTCGATATTCTTGCTGGAATTGTTTCCACTTATCTAAAATTTATCGAAATTGACCCGCATTTACACCATGCTTTAAGAAGCGTTGATAGATTCGGCATTCGCTCTCTAAGACTGGCAGATAAAACTAAGTATATCACCGCACTAGTAGAACGTTTCAACAAAGTAAAAGTTACTTTTAATACTAATACAATAATAAGCTTGCGTGCCAGACTTGATTTAGATGAAGCCATACATTCTTTAACTTATTTACCATGTGTTGACCGCTTTTCATGGTGGGGAAAACTGCAACAAGAAGCACGTCGCACTTTAGAAACAGCAGCACAACAAGCGCGTCAAGCAGGAATAAGCGTCCAGATTCGTCCTTTATGGGGAACCTACGCCGATGTTTACCCCTTCTCAAAAGACGATTTACAAGTAGATGTAGGAGGTGTACCTGGAGAAGTTTCCGCTTGTTTGCGAGTCTACGCCAAAATCAATGACGAAGCTCTCCCTGGAAGAGTTCTATTTCGTTCTTCATAAGACATTAGTAAGCAAAGTTAAAAACTGGAAATAAGGCAAAGGCAGTGGTACGGGCATCCTTGCCCATGTTTTTATAACCTCACCCCTTCCCCTCTCCTTGTTAAGGAGAGGGGTAAATACTAGTTGGTTAAGGAATTAAACCCTATTTTCCGATCCCCCAAACCCCCGCTAAGTTGGGGGCTTAATTCCCTCCTTATTAAGGAGGGTTAGGGAGGATCTCCCTTTAATGGAAGCGTATTGGGAGAGGAGTGTCCAAAGGAATGGACATTACCACTCGCCGATTATGATTTCATCGAAACTCTTGTGGGATAGGTATTCCTGCTAGTTTAATCAAAACATTCTCAGTATTAACACTGAGATACCTTACAATAACTTCAAATAATTCTACATACTTATTGATAGAAGATTTGCTGTCAGTTTAACTACTGATAGGGGAAATCACTTATCACTGATATAGAGAAACAAATTTAATTATTTATCCAACTTTTACAGAAAAAAACAGGATGTTAACTTTAAAGAAATTATCAATTCTATCTACTGGTACTTTAATAGCTACACTCGGAACTTTCGGAAACTCTGCACAAGCAGCAAGCATGAAGAATGAATATATAACATTTAATAAGAATGTCGTTGTTGATTTCGACGAAAACGTTGGTGTTGGTAAAAATCCTTTAAAAGGTGGACCAAAACTTAATAAGCTTTGGGCTGATTACGGCTTAGAAATGGATTCTAATCGTAAGGAATTGTGGCTATACGACAGTAACTGTAGACCTAAAGCCAATGGTAAAGCAAAGGGTGTATCAAAGAATGGATTTACTAATATTTGTACGGCTGACGATCCAGATTTAGCAACTGGAAAAGGTAAATATAGAGCTACAAATAGTGAATTAATAAAATACGATTCTCCCGAGCAAAGTAAAGTCTTGATAATTCAGGAGAATAAAGGCAAGCCAGATGATTATGCAAATCGTAAGAAGCCCGGTACGATTTCATTTAATTTCACCGATGAAAAAGGTGTTGATTTCAATAATATAGGTTTACTAGATTTTGACGATCCCGGTCAACCAATCTTTAATTTTACCTTCTTTGATAATACTACTCAAGAGTTTCAGTTTGGATTAGACGCAGATGAAAATGACCCAATGGTTACTTTATTAAGTAAAGATTGGAAAGGTGATGCTCTCAAAGGCGATAACTCCTTGAGAAATTACGAATTTGATTTTTCACAAAATATTAAACAGCTTGATATCACTTTACCCGGAAGTGGAGCCGTGACATATTTAGATTACGAACGTACAATCAGGAGAAAAGTACCCGAACCAACTTCTATCTTCAGCTTAATCTTTGGAACTGTTGCAGTTGCAAAAATCAAACGTAAGCGCTCATCTAAATAAATCAGCTTTAATTGAACGACATATTTTTTCGTAGGGTGCTGTACTCCTGGAATAAATTTGAACGTGATTATAATACTTGTAGCGTCACGCACCAACCAGCTAATGTGACAATTGCGTAAGTCCTGTGATAAAACAATTTCGACTAACTGATATCACTTAGAGAACAGTATCCATAACCTTAATTAACCTTAAATACTTAGGTAAACTTATTTGTATCTACTTTAAAATTAGTATTTCAACGTAACAGCTTTACTTTAGCTTTGATTTAAATATCTTCAAATTTGAGAGAGTATTTACTACTTGCTAACCTATTTCCTAATTAAAACTCTTACAACTGATTAAGTATAGATTAGTACCCCCAATTAAGAGAAGGTTTGAAATAAATGGCATTTAGTAAGTCCTTAAAAACTGATGAATTATCAGCCACTGCTGCAAAAGTTGTTGCAAATTCTGCTCAAGAATTAGAATCAATAACCATAGACTTTGATAAACTAAATGCTCCCGTAGTCACAGATGCGAATCAATTTTTAGAGAATGACATTGAAGAGATTCAAAAACTTAAAAAAGAAATTTCTAAACTTCAGACAGACGCAAGAAATCTAAATACACAAATTCTAGAAGCTAAAAATAATGAAAACAAGAAAGAGGAAAATAGACTTCTTCAAGAAAAAATATCTATAAAAAATGAGTTAAAGATTAAAGAGCAGAAGCTTAACAAGCTATTAATACCTGATGACAATTTTAATAAAAATACTCAATTGACAAATGATTTGGTCGATGAAAGAGTATCAGAACCTACTTCTATCTTAGATTTATCTTCTGTCAGTGGTTTAGTGAATTCTTCTCTACAACGTGGAAGAATTAATAATTTGGTCTCTAAATTGGGCGTTGGTGCATTATTAGCTACTGCTTTAACGGTTGGCGCAAATCCTGCTCAAGCTGGAATTTTTATAAATGAGACAACTATCAATTTTGATGAAGTTAACGTTGGTCTTGAAGCCGAAGACAATCCATTTTTGGATGATGCCAATAAAATTGATAATTTGTGGGCTGACCAAGGTGTCAAAATATCTTCCGACAGAAATGAATTATGGTTGTACGACACTTCTAAAAGAGGAAGGGACAATGACTTACGAACCGGAGAAGGTAAATGGGGAAACGTAGAATACAATTCTAAAGAACAGGGTAATGTCCTGATTATTCAGGAGTATAATCAGAATGACCTTAGACCTGATGATAACTATAATAAGAATACTCGATTTAAAAATGATTTTGCTGATGCAGAATATCAACAAAATAGAAACGAATATAAAGGCGGTAGTATAAAGTTCGACTTTACTGATAAAAACGCCGCAGGTGAAGAAATTGGAGTTTTATTCAATAGCATCGGACTGTTGGACTTAGATGA
This sequence comes from Cyanobacteria bacterium J06633_8, assembly GCA_039820645.1. Taxonomy (GTDB): domain Bacteria; phylum Cyanobacteriota; class Cyanobacteriia; order Cyanobacteriales; family Nostocaceae; genus Rivularia. The sequence continues at coordinate 10,090 of JBCBPQ010000261.1, forward strand.
ACATAAGCTTCCAGAATTCATGGTCAAATTTGCCGGTGGAGATGAATTAATTAAG
>JBCBPQ010000262.1:0-10126 GCA_039820645.1 Cyanobacteria bacterium J06633_8
AGGCACTTACAGATAATAAAATGTCCCACCGTCGGTGTCGCCTTTCAGGCGACACCCCAGTATATCTAGGTTTTAACCGGAATATTTGTAAAACGGTGGGACATTTTATTTCTTGGATCTCCCTTATGCCAATGCCTAATTACCAATTCCCAACTTTTAACTGGTCACTGGTAACTGATAACTGTTAACTGTTAACTGATTCGTGCAACATCCGCATTGTTATGCAAGTCATCAAAGTTGTGAAGTTTTGTACTCAGTATGATTATGAACAAATTTGTTAATTGGTGTATTAAGCTGTTTTCGTTGAGTCAGCAGCGCAGACAAAAACCAGCGTTTCTTGCAGGTATTTTTACTCTTTCGCTGATGGCTGGGATAATGTTTTCTGTTCCTGCACCGGCTCAAGTAATTATTAAAACTAGTCAGCAACCAACCATCATCAACCAAAAGTTACCAACTGTCATACCACCCGTACCAACGACTAAACCTGGTCGATTGCCGACGGTTACACCAGGGCAGCTACCGACTATTAAACCTCCTCAACCGCAAACTGTTACCAATCGTCAGCAACCAACTGAATTACGGGGAGTATGGTTAACTAATGTTGACAGCGATGTTTTATTTTCAACTGAAAAGCTTAGTAATGCTTTAACCCGTCTCAAAAATTTAAATTTCAATGTTGTATATCCTGCGGTATGGAATTGGGGTTACACTTTGTATCCTAGTAAAGTTGCCAGAAGAGTTATCGGACGTAAGGTAGATCCAGAGCCGGGATTGAGAAGGCGGGATATGCTTACAGAAGCGGTTAGTGAAGGACATAAAAGGGGTTTAAAAGTAATTCCCTGGTTTGAATTTGGCTTTATGGCACCTGCCGATTCCCAATTAGCAAAACGTCGCCCTCAATGGCTTACGAGTAAAGTTGACGGCAGCAAAATTAAAAAAGAAGGTGTTCACGATAGAGTTTGGTTAAATCCATTTCGTCCCGACGTGCAGGGATTTATCAAAGATTTAGTCGTAGAAATGGTACAAAATTATGACATCGATGGCATTCAATTCGACGACCATTTCGGCTTACCATCGGAATATGGATACGATAACTATACTGTAGCGCTATACAAAAAAGAACATAATGGTAAAGCTCCTCCCACAGATAATAAAAATCCAGAATGGCTAAAATGGCGTGCAGATAAAATTACCGATTTCATGAAAGAGGTATTTTTCGCCATCAAAAAAGTTGATAAAAACTGCATCGTCTCCGTAGCACCAAATCCCCAACGCTTTTCCTACGAATACTTTTTAGCAGATTGGAAAAGATGGGAGCGTATGGGATTAATCGAAGATTTGATAATTCAAATTTACCGCAATGACATGAACGTGTTTATCAAAGAAATGGAGTATCCCGAAGTCATCGCAGCTAAAGAACATATTCCTACAAGTATCGGCATTATTTCCGGCTTAAAAAACAAACACGTACCAGTAGAACAAATCAAAGCTCAAGTAAAACAAGTTCGCGATCGCAACTTTGCCGGAGTTTCTTTCTTCTTCTACGAAACCCTGTGGAATCTGAGCAAACAACCGTCGCAACAGCGTATTTCTGGTTTAAAGGAATTATTTTCATCACCAGCGAAGTATCCGAATCTATTAGCTAACTCGAAGAGTTAAGAAAAAGGGGAGGAGGGGAGGGGGCAATACAGTTGAGTAAAGAAATTGATCTGTTGAGATAAGCAGGGGAAGCAGGGGAAGCAGGGTTACAATTTCCGTAAAAAAATGGGCAGGCTTCATAAACCAATTAATTAGTGGAGCATCCGGCATCTTATTTCCTTCGGAAACGCTTCGCTAACACAACAAGCCTGCCCATTTTTTAAGGTTCCATCTCGGGGAAGCAGGGGGAGAGGGGAGAGGTTGATTTTTTTAGAATCAAGATGGATGATATCATGTGCGCGAAATAAGTTATGGTTTGTCATTGCGAAATGAGAAAACATTTTTCGCTGGCGGCGATTCTGGTATTTTTGCTAATAGCTTTTATCGTTAATCCTCAAGTAATAAGCGTACCAATCAATTATCAAAAAGCAACTGCGGTTTTTGGGGAGAATCCTGTAGAAAGCTGTAATTCAAAACAATTTTCTTCAGCTAATCGATTATGGTGCTTAATCTATGAGCGAGAGCGCTTGATGAAAGAAGTCGCCGCGAATAAATATCCCCAGAAAAAACCTATTTACGATGGAGTACGGGAATTAGCAGTTTTGAACAATATTGCTACTATTGCCAAAAAAAACCAACTTCCTGTGAGGGAGATGCAACTTTACTCTCAAATCGTGATGGATGTTTCCCGTCAAATCCAACAGTACTGGTTTGATTTATGGAAAAAACAAGAGGTTACAACAGCAAAGCTCTCGTTAAACCAAATTAGACAGCGCATCGACCAAATTGATGAAGCGATTGTTAATAGCTTTGTATTAATCCGGGGTGCCAATTCCATTACTTTTGGGCAAATACAAGATGGACTAAAAAAATCATTAGCTGACTTAAATGGAATATATCCCAGTGGCGATGGCCAGCTTTTTATTGATTTATTGGCTAAGGTCATTTATTCTGTTGTAAATCCAATCAAATAAAGCTGACTTATAGGATTTAAGTGGGAGCTTTAGCGTTGGTAAGCACCAATAAGCAGTACGTCGGAGTTTCGCATTGCTTTGAGTAATGTTTTTACTTGTTTGAGATTATTGGAATTTTGGGATTTTGATTCAAATCTAATTAAATAGCGATAGCTATGAATATTTTCACCAAGGGGTATTGAATTTACATTTACTAGATAAAAGCCAGTCTTTTGTAGTTTTGCTATGGTTTCTGAAAATATTCGCGAGCCGGAAGGTGCTTTGAGTGAAATAATCAAATGGTTGGAATTGGGGTTGAAAGAAGCATAACCCGACCGCACAATTACCCAAAAATTTGTCTATCAATTATCCGCCATTCGGGGTCGAGTTTCTCAAAGATGAGACCATAGGTTTCAGCAACAAAGCCACTGTCTGAGTTTTCTATGGGAATTAATCCGCGTTTTACCTCACCACTTTTAATAGCAGTCGTAACAGCGGTGATAGTTTTGTAGGGAACCATTTTCTCAAAACCAGGTGTTTGAGATTGATAAACTTTAGTTGCTTGTTCGGAGTAGGTTCCGATGGGACCAAGATAGCCTAATTCATCAGCCAACACCGATTTTTCTGTAATAAAACATAGCCCCAACGCAATAGTTGCGATACTAACAAAACTAATAAACGAAGGTCTGGGCTTCCGTGAGAGCATAGTAGAGGATGTTTTAAGCAAATATAAGTAATGTGATTACCAAAGAGCAGCGCATCTTTGAATTACAAGATGTTAGGGGTAATTTAGTCGGATTTCGATTACCGCAATACCTCAAAAATTTAAGCATACCCGCGTTTTATAAACCGGGGTATGCTTAAATTATCAGCCAATTCCCAACTTACCAGCCAAACCGGGACTCAAGGGAATCAAAGTTGCAACCATCAAGAATAAAGCTACAAGTCCTAATACAGCCCGTGTATCATCGGGTTCGGTGATTTCGTTTAAGCTCGGACGCTCTAAGTCTCTTTGTAAAAACAAAATCACAATTGCCCAATATAAAGCTAAAGCATTACCCAAGCCTACTAATCCTAAAATAATTAAAGTTGCGAATGTAGTGCGTCCGGCTATTTTGCGTCCATAAATTGCTTGGACAATTCTACCGCCATCTAACTGTCCTGCTGGCATCAAGTTGAAAGCACTAACCACTAAACCCAACCAGCCAATTATTACTAAAGGATTTACGTCTACCAAAGGTGATTGCAAAGTATTACCTAGGAAAACTCGCGCTAAAATTCCGACTAAAATAGAACCTTGAAAAAACTCCTTTGGTAATTGAAAGAAACTACCTTCATGAGAAAGTAGCAATCCCAAAATTAACATTAGAAACGAAACAATTCCTCCAATGGCTGGGCCAGCTAAAGCAATATCAAACAAAACTTTACGATTGGGCAGCAATGATTCAAAACGGGTAATTGCGCCGAAAGAACCAATTTGCACAGAAGGAAGCAGGTAAGGCAAACTCAATTTGACTCCGTGACGACGAGCAACTACCCAGTGTCCCACCTCATGAGCTAATAAAACCGTGAAAAAGCCCAATGTAATAGGTAAAGATTCCTGATATCTTGCTGGAGTAGAAAAGAAATCGAAACCTAATAAAATTCCTCCCGCTTCTAAACTTGTAGCGATACTTGCTAATAACAGGATACCTGCAAAGGCTTTTTGTCCCGGACTCATCGGACGGGGGTCATTGCGGCTCGGTAGAATAATTACTGTAGGTCTACCTTCAGGGTTTTCGAGCAAGAATAAGCGATATTTGTCACCTATTTTTTCTTGTAAACTTGCACTCAAACGGTTGTGAACGTCTTCCGGTTCTCCTCGTAAATTACCTTTAAAAATAGCTCCTTCTTGATAGGCAATAGTTTCGGTTGCAAAATATGTATCGATGCCGAAAATACTTCTAATAGTACTCAAATCTTCTTCCGGAATCGGAATTATTTCCGGTTGTGATGGTGTATTACCTACAATTGATGGGTCAACTTTTTCTTGCGATGCTTCCTCAGCGATTCTTTCAGATGCTTTCTTCTTAATCATTTCTTCCTGTCCCATCGCCCGTAACTGCCTACCAATGGCAATATATAAACCAGCAAAGGCGATCGCTAGAAATAATATACCTGCAATGTTGATATAAATCCCCGCACTAAGCAAACCGAAATACAGCAGCCAAGGGGTTATCAACACCACAGACTGAAACCAAGCTAGAATGCCCAATTTACCATAAGGTTTTGCACGACTAAAACCCCATGCCAAAATTCCAAAGGCAATTACTACAATCGCAGCTATAATTCCTGTTTCTGATGTGTTTAACATGTACGCAACCTTTTTACAGTTATCAGTTTTCAGTTATCAGCTTTACAGATAACTGTTATCCCACCGCCTTCACCTATGGAATTCAGTTGGAACGGCTATTAATAATTTATAACGATGCTTGTCTGGGAAGAAATTTATATCCAGGGCATTGACGGGTTTTTTCTTTTATAGTAATGTATTATTATAATCGGAATAGGTGCGCCCATATATAGGGCTATTGCAAGTTTGGAATTCGTACTGTCGTCATAATACCGCCGCAAAACGCGACAATGGGATACAAAACAAAGTTTTAACATTTAGAGATTTTTATTGCCGTTGTGTTATGGCTTTAGCCTAATGCACCGAAATCTAGATAGTATGGTGCGTTGGGCTACGCGAAAACACACCCTACAGCCGTACTATATAAGCTTTATGCTTTATCTCCCCTCTCCTTAGTAAGGAGAGGGGCTGGGGGTGAGGTTTTGAGATATACCTTGCGGAGACTGGGAAAGGTTATAAATCAGGACTTACACAATTGTCACAAGACTCGGATGGTGCGTGACACCACAAGTCTTATTTTTAGATTGAAAATTGATCTAAGTGTCACGTGCCCCTACAAAAAAACATATCGTTTGCGTAAGTCCTATAAATAAATTTCAGCTTGGTATATATATTTTTTTATATAAATAAAAGAGTCGATTTTGATTTAGATAAAGATTACTCTTCAAAACATTTACATTACATAAAAATGAAATAGACAAGACTTATTCATCAGTTGTTTAAATATAAGATTACTGAGATAATCGGTAATGAAATTCACTTTAAATCGACAAAATCAGTAGTTAAACAAAATTCCCCAAGTGAACTGATAGAAGGTTTCAGGAAGATTATACAAAATCCTCTATCCTTAGTAGCAATGAGAGTTTCAATCTGATTGTTAAAGTATATTGTTCGTCTGAATACAGGGCAATATTCATAAACTTTCGGTTTCGATGAGTAATGTTTATAGAGCGAAGAAATCAACTTAAAGCTTTTTGTAAGAGAGAATTGAAAGCCTAGAAATAACTCTCTTCTCAAAAGTTATAAATCACCAAACGGAAGATTAAGTAACGGTAATAAGATATCGCACGCGCCTTGTGAATTGGTAACGAGTCCGTAATTCCGACAAAAAAGAATTGTATTTACTAGAAATAAAAATGAAAGCATTAAAGTTAACAATTGCAACGTTGGTATTAGGAATCATTGCTTGTAGCCCCAAGGCTAATGCGACAGATTTATCTGCAACTACCCAATTAAAACCGGAATCTAAGTTAGAGCTAGCTCAAGCAAATCTCAAAGATGCTGAAAAATACTTTAATAGCGGCAATGCAAAGGTAATACGAGGGGATTATCAAGGAGCAATCGCTGATTTTACTAAAGCCATAGAAATTAATCCTAACTATGGAAATGCCTACCTTAACCGGGGTGTTGCTCGTGGGAACTTAAAAGATTATCAAGGAGCAATCGCTGATTTTACTAAAGCTATAGAAATTAATCCCCAATTAGCCCAACCCTACCTCATACGAAGTGTTGCTCGTCTTGAGTTAAAAAATTATCAAGGAGCGATTGCTGATTCTACTAAAGCTATAGAAATTAATCCCCAATTAGTCGAAGCCTACCTCATGCGAAGTGGTGCTCGTCTTGAGTTAAAAGATTATCAAGGAGCAATCGCTGATTCTACTAAAGCTATAGAAATTAATCCCCAATTAGCCCAACCCTACCTCATACGAAGTGTTGCTCGTCTTGAGTTAAAAAATTATCAAGGAGCAATCGCTGATTCTACCAAAGCCATAAAAATTAATCCCCAATTAGTCGAAGCCTACTTCATCCGGGGTACTGCCGGTTTCTTATCAGGGGACAAACAAGGAGCAATCACAGATTTGCAAAAAGCAGCCGAATTGCTTCAAAAGCAAGGTAATAAAGCTCAAGCGCAAAAAGTACTTGAGTTAATTGCAACAATTAAAAGTCTATAAATAGATATCTGGTACTAAAAAAATATCAGGCTTGTAATCAAAACCTCTTCTTTAATCCTACAGGAGAGGTTTAACACAGATTTAATTTTTACCAAAGCTTTCCGTTTACGTCGGATTAATAAAAAGTATGTGTGAAAAAAACTTTGTGTTCCTCTGCGCTTACCTCCGCGTAACTTTGCGTTAAAAAATATATAATTCCGATGTAGAAGGATTTGATATTAGGCACTACGGGGCATCCCTGCCCGCCTAATTCCAGTTAACCTCAAACCGCATCACTCACAACTCGCAACCCAATAAAAACATCCCGCAAACTCGTTTCACCTTTATACCGCAAAGCACTACGACAAAACCGAGGTACGTTAAACCACGAGCCACCACGCATGACTCGTAAATTATCATCTCCTCCCTCTTGCCAAACTCTACCGTCATTGGGAGCATAATGATAACTATCGTGCCAGGAATCGGCGCACCATTCCCAGACGTTACCATGCATATCGTATAATCCAAAAGCATTGGGAAGAAAACTTCCTACTGGAGTCGTACCTTGTCGGTATTTTCCTTTAGGTGCTGATGCATAGGTATAGTTACCGTCGTGGTTAACCAAATCGGAAGTGATGGTATCTCCGAAATGGAAAGCTGTAATTGTATTGGCTCGACAAGCATATTCCCATTCTGCTTCGCTGGGTAAACGATACTGTCTTCCGGTATATTTGGACAAACGAGCGCAAAATTCTATGGCTTCATTCCAAGATATTTGCTCTACCGGGTGGGAATCCCCTTTAAAATATGATGGTTCTGGATTTAAATAATATTTAATTTGAGGAAGTTTGGCTACTGCCAACCACTGTGTTTGAGTAATGGCAAATTTACCCATAAACAAAGGCTTGATAGTCACAAAATGTTGCGGATGTTCGCTATCATATCCTTCGTATTCTGACGAACCCATCATAAAAGTGCCGCCGCAAAGGTATACCATTTCTAGGTTTGTGCGGTTATCTAACTCTTGGACAAAATACTCTACCTGGTTGCGATGGCGATTAACTACTTTGGCATATTTATCTACAGTAATTGTCTCAAATTGAAAGCTGTGTTGGGAATCGGCTTTATCTTCCTGGGAAACCACGGAAGCGGAATTATTGTTGATAACCGGTAAAGGAATGGCATCATATGAAGCATCTTTAACATCCAACAGCACATCAGCAGCCGATTGATACCTTTCCGGCACAAAATGCTTGAGTAATTTATCTAAAATTCGCGTCAGCTTATGACTGATAGTAATGCCATTACTTATCAAATATTCTCGCCACAACCATTTTCCATTAATTGGATCGTAAATTGGATCGTAAAGATTTCCATATTCATCTTGTTTAACCAAACAGCCAGTTAACAACCGCACGCAGGTAGCACCCAAAGCATATAAATCGCTAGCAGCACAAGCATAACCCGCCATTTGTTCGGCTGGTGCATAGCCAAGAGTATAAATACCCGTACCCTTCTGGGCTAAATTATGTTGGGTAACTTGTTTAGCACCACCAAAGTCAATCAAAACCAATTTTCCATCACCAATCCGACGGATGATATTTTCCGGTTTAATATCGCGATGAATTACTTGGCGTTGATGAATAAATTCCAACACCGGAAGTAAATCATTTAAAACTTGCCAAATTTCAGTTTCATTAAAAGCTTGTCGCAGTAACTGTTGATGTAAATTATCCCCATCAATAAACTCCTGCACTAAATACATGCAGCTACCTTGCTCAAAATAAGCCACCAACCGGGGAATCTGTGAATGATTTTCCCCCAACTCAAACAAACGTTTGGCTTCCTGACGAAACAATTGCGCGGCTTTAGCACGGGCTGTAGTTCCCTGTGATTCCCTGATAAACTGCTTCACAACGCAAGCAGCATCAAGTCTATCCAAATCTTGGGCTTGATAAGTTCTACCAAAACCACCCGTACCCAATAACCTTTTGACACGGTAACGGTTTCTTAATAAGTAGCCAAAATTATCGGCACCGCAACCAACACAAAACCGATTACCGCTTGAATTAAAAGGATTAGAACAGTTAGGATTCTGGCAGATTTTCATAGTTATTAGACTACCGCTTTCTAACTTACCCAAAGTTAGTTTTTGTTTCAGGAAATTTGACAATAAATATATGATTAGCCGTACTTTTGATATAGAAAGAAGGAAAGAGTTTAAAAAAATAATGGACTTAATAGAGCCCCCCTTGGAAAGGGGGGTTGGGGGGATCTTAAATGTGTAGAACACGCTCCGGTACTGTTGCAGTTGCGTAAGTTCTGAAATAATTCCGAATAGATTAGGACTTACGCAATTGTCACAATACCTGGCTGGTGCGTGACACTAAAAGCATTATCACTACGTTCCAAATTACTCAAAGTGTCACAGCACCCTACAACAAAATGTGTCGGTTGCGTAAGTTCTGAAATAATTCCGAATAGATTCATCATTCATAAATAAACACACTAAGCGTAATGGTAATATTAAAAACCACTCACAGAGAATATTTTGATTTTTGTTAATCTCACAAATAATGATGGGTAGACACAAATTTGACAACAAATTTATGTGAGATATTAACGACTTTTTGATGTTAGAAAATAGACCAAAAATAACTTCATATTTATTTTAATATCTGTTTTCAATTAACATGAGTATTTTCAGCATATCGGGAATGTTACTTCAACCATTAATTTTTGTCAAGCGACTGACAACAGCATTTTGTACGGTGATTGAGGGTTTATTATGGCTTCAGTCTAGCGCACCATTTTATTAAATTTAGAGATATTCCGAATTAATAAATATTTTTTTATGTCTGATTAAAAATGATACATGATGTTATTTGATAGATATAAACTTCAAAAAATAAAATAAAAATACTCATTCATAGGATAGTCTTAGAAATTATCGTTATATGTATAGGATTTACGCACTAATAACCAAAACTAGAGTGTTCCCGACATTTTCGATCCCCCCAACCCCCCTTTTAAAGGGGGCTCTATTAAGTCCTAATGTAATCATAAAGCCGGGAAAGGAATAACAACATTTTTATAAGGTTCGTAGTTGCGGGTAAACCCGTAGTAACCGAAGCCCAGAAGCGCCAAAAACAAAACAAAAAAAAACGAAAAAAAAAAAACAAAAAACAAAAAAAGAAGAGCCCAAAAATAGG
>JBCBPQ010000263.1:0-10104 GCA_039820645.1 Cyanobacteria bacterium J06633_8
CCGCTTGTTTCTCGCCCTCTCTCGGTCTCTTTTTTTTTAGTCCAACCCCTAAAATAAACCTTTGTTTGTTTGTCCCCCCCCCCCCAAAAAATGGTGGGCCCCCCCCCCGCAACTACGAACATTCCCAATTTGTATCCTGGTATAAAAATAAATCGCCTAACTATTCGCTATATTTACGGTGTAGTTGACTGAGAACTAAAAAAATGCATTGGCGGCGATTTTCTTTACTTGTCATCCTGGGGTTTGCGCTAGGTATCTTTTGCTTTGCTTGTGCAAACCTGAATCAGCAATCAACACAAACACCAGAAACACCACAAACAACGACTACACAACAAACCGATAAACCAGAAATATCAAGTCTACCCCCGCAGACACAAGAAATTGTTAAAAGTAAGGATGATTTATTTTATCCCCCTCGTGGAGATGTGCGTTTTGTAGTTATTAGTGACTTAAATGCAGCTTACGGCTCTACTGACTACGACGAGGAGGTAGATAAAGCAATCAATTTATTACCTTTTTGGCAACCTGATATGGTAATTTGTAGCGGTGATATGGTAGCAGGGCAAAAACCGTCGCTGACAGAAACACAAATTAAAGCAATGTGGGCTGCTTTCGACGAACATGTTGCAGCACCTTTACGTAAAGCAAATATACCCTACGGTTTCACTATCGGTAATCATGATGCTTCTGGTGCTAAAGGAGTAGGAGGTAATTTTCTATTTCAACAAGAAAGAGATTTAGCTTCCGAATATTGGAACAATCCAGAACATAATCCCGGAATTGAATTTATAGATAAAAACGAATTTCCATTTTTCTACACCTTTAAACATAAAGATATCTTCTTCATGGTTTGGGATGGTTCAACCCATAAAATTCCCCCCGATAAACTAGCTTGGGTAGAAAAAGCATTAGCATCTCCGGAAGCACAACAAGCCAAAATGCGGATTTTACTTGGTCACTTACCTTTATATTCCATCGCCATTGGTAGAAACCAACCCGGTGATGTGATGGATAAAGCAGACGAGCTGCGAGCAATGTTAGAAAAATACAACGTTCACACCTACATTAGCGGACACCATCACTCATATTATCCCGGTCATCGCGGTAAATTGCAGCTACTTCATATGGGAATTATAGGTTCTGGTCCCCGTCCATTAATTGATGGCAAAATCCCTCCATTTAAAGCAATGACAGTACTTGATATCAATTTTCAGTCCCCAGAATTAACAACTTATAACACCTACAACATGAAAACCTTAGAACTAATCGAGTACAAAGAACTTCCTCGATTGTTAATAGGTCATAACGGTATAGTTTTACGCCGAGATGTCGAATACACAGACTTGAAAGCAGAAGAAAAAGCAACTTGTCTAAGTAAATTAGGTGAAAAGCTTTGCTCTGAGTAACTATTAGGTTAAAGGTTAAAGGTCAAAGTTTAAACGTTTCATATAACTCTTTTTCCCGGGTTTTACCTCTCTTCCCATGCCCAATTCCCTATTCCCCATACATATTATGCTCAGACGTTTTTTCTTAAACAAGTTTTTCATCTTATTTACTTCTGTAATTCTCGTAATAGTTGGTTGTCAATCTCAACCAGAAATTTCAGAATCTGTGTACCTCAACGGTGCAGGTGCTACTTTTCCGCTGTTTCTTTACCAAAAATGGTTTCAAGAATATAGTCAGCAGCATCCCAACGTGCAATTAAATTATCAAGCTATCGGAAGTGCAGCAGGTATTCAGCAAGTTGTCTCGGAAACCATTGATTTTGGTGCTAGCGATGTGGCGATGACTGATGAAGAAATCGAAAAAGTTAGCAAAGGTGTTGTTTTACTGCCGATGACTGCTGGTAGTGTTGTAATTACCTATAATTTACCTGGTATTGAAACTGGTTTGAAGCTTTCAAGAGAAGTTTACAGCGATATCTTTTTAGGAAAAATTAATCGTTGGAACGATTCTAAAATCAAGGCTTTAAATCCGGATATTAACTTACCCGATTTACCAATTCTTGTAGTTCATCGTTCCGATGGTAGCGGTACAACTGCTGTATTCACGAAACATCTAAGTGCTATTAGTTCTGAATGGAAAAACAAAGTTGGTTCCGGTGTCAACGTTGAATGGGTTGCAGGTGTTGCAATGAAATCAAGTTCTGGAGTCAGTGCCCAAATTCAACAGCAGCCAGGGACTATTGGTTATATTGAATCTACTTACGCTCAAGAGTCAAATTTATCAACTGCTGCCCTACAAAATAAAGCCGGTAATTACATTCAGTCAAATACTAAAACAGTAACCGAAGCGCTTAGGAGCAAACCATTATCGGATGATTTAAAAGTATTTATTACCGATCCAGAAGGAGAAAATTCTTATCCGATTGTTACTTACACCTGGCTTTTAGCTTATAAAAATTACGAGGAACCGAGTAAAGCAAAAGTAATCAAAGATGTAGTTCAATGGTGTCTTAGCGAAGGTGAAAAGTTTGTCGAAGAATTGGGATATATTCCTTTACCAAAAGATGCGGTGGAAAAAGTCAAAACTGCTTTGGAAGAAATTAAATCTTAATTATCTTCTAATAAATGCAAGAAATTGCAGAAAAATGAAGTACAAAACAATAGAAAAAATGTTATATTTACGTCAACATTTCTAAGTCAGAACGTATAAATAATACGTTTCTTAATATATAAAAATTAACACAATATTAATTTTGAAGGTTCATCAATGGTTAGTACTAATCCTCTAGTTGAAGTTTATTGTACTCGTCCAAGTTGTCAAGATCCGGTAAATACAATTCCTGAAAAAAACCTTTATACCCAAACGATTAAACAAAGATTTTGTGCCAACTGTGGAATGCCTCTGATTTTAGAAGGATGCTTTGTAACCCTTAGACCATTAGTTTCAGAGATAGAAAGAGGTGGATTTGGCAGAACATTTTTAGGTAGAGATTTAAAGTTTCCAGATTTACCTTTAAGAGTTATTAAGCAGCTACATCCGAGAGTTTCTCCTTCAGAGTCTCAGCTGTCAGATATCGAAAGATTATTTCGCTCAGAAGCCAGCATTTTAGGAAAACTAGCACACTCAAAAATTCCCCGTGCGTGGGCTTTTGCACAGTTAGAAGCACCTCCCGATCTCCAGGAATCTACAGCACAATTGCATCAAAAAGAATCGTTTTTTTACTTGGTTCAAGACTTTATTGCAGGTCAGAATTTAGCCCAAGAACTAAAGCAAAAAGGAGCATTTCCAGAAGCAGAAATAATCGAAATTCTCAAACAACTTCTCGATGTCCTCAATTATGTTCATTCTGAAGGAGTGATACATAGAGATATCAAACCTTCAAATATCATGCGAGTACCGAAGTCTAATACTCTTTATCTGATAGATTTTGGTGCTGTCAAGCAAGTGGTAGTTTCGGGGGTTCCCACTGCTCAATCAGTTGTTATCGGAACTCCAGATTTTGCTCCACCAGAACAAATGACTGGTAAACCTGTATCAGCTTCGTCAGATTTATATTCTTTGGCTGCAACTTGTGTTTCTCTGCTCGCAGGAAAAGAAGCCGAAGAGATTCGCGAATATCATACCTGGCACTGGCGAAACTACGCTGATATCAACCCTCAAATTGCAGATATTTTAGATAAAATGCTGTCCTATCAGCCACAAGATAGGTATCAGTCGGCGCGGGAAGTTATTAATGCTCTTTCTAATCTTCAACCCCAAGCTCCAGTGACTCAAGCATCACCACCTCCTTCTTACCCTCAACCTCAACCAATACCACCACATTTGTCCGGTATACCAAAACCAGTAACATCAACAATTACTTCTGAACCAGATTCTCGAAGCAATCCTCCGAAGAAAAAAAATAACAAACTGTTTTTTGTAGCCGGAGGTATCGGTGCATTATTAGTAGGTGCAGCAGCATTTGCAATAATGAAAATTTCAGAACCACCACTACTTGCTGATAGCTTTTTTAGTAGAGGAGAAGAATCTTTACTAAGAGAAAAAAGATTTGATAGCACCTTATGCAAACAAGCTTTGGGAGAAAAGGAAGAAGGGATGACAGCCTTTAAAAATCAAAGATATGAAAATGCCAAAACTAATTTTCAAAGAGCGATAGATTTATTTAAACAAGCAAGCAATCAATGTACTGTCGATCCAGAAACGCTGATTTTTCTTAATAATGCCAAGGCTAATATTAAAGGCAATCCCGTTACAATTGCTGCTGCGATTCCCGGTAAAAATAAACAGCGCAATACAAATATATCAGAACAAATATTGCGCGGTGTTGCTTCAGTTCAGGAAACATTGAATAATCAAGATGGTATCGAAGGAAGATTATTACAAGTTGTTATTGCTAGAGATGAAAACAATTCCGATGCAACTGTAGAAGATACAGCCCCCAAAGTTGCCAAACAATTAGCTAAAAATCAGATTCCTGGCGATCGCACATTTAGCGGACAAATATTAGGTGTAGTCGGGCATTTCACCAGCGATGCGACTTTAGCAGCAGGAGAAGTATACGGCAAAGAAAAACTGGTGGCGATTTCTCCCACAAGCACTGCTGTCAGACAGTCTGAACCAAGCGAAAAATCCGGATACAAATATGATTTAAGCGATTATGTTTTTCGTACAACTCCTAACGATGCAGTTGCAGCAGCGGATTTGGTTGACTATGCGCGGCAAAATATTGGTTCTGGAAATGCAGCTGTTTTCTACAATTCCAAAAAATCCTATAGCACTTCTTTAAAAGAATCATTCGAGCAAAGATATGCTTCTTTAGGAAATGTGATAGAGTGCGATTTAGCTAATTCTGGAATAGATAATTGTCAGATAGATGAAAATATTAAATTATTAATGCTATCTATTGATACGCAAGAAGCAACAACAGCTTCCTTGATTATTTCTAAGTTCCAAAATCAACCTTTGCTAGGTGGAGATTCTCTTTACAATGCCGATAACGTATCATCAACATTTGGCAATCAAGCTGAAAATTTAGTTCTTGCCGTACCAATTCATATTCAACGTACCGAAAAATCTTTTAGAAGTCAATCGATAAAACTTTGGGGAACTCAATATGTAGGTTGGCGGGCTGCAACAGCTTATGATGCGACTCAAGCGATTGTTACAGCATTACAAAAAATAGGAAATAATCCTACTCGTCAAAGTTTGTACGAACAATTAAAAAGCCCTTCTTTTTCTACAGCAGGTGCTACCGGAGAGGTACAATTTAATAAATACCACGACCGTCAAGTCAACTCAGCAGACGATAATCAATTAGGGGTTTTAGTCAAAGTTCAACAAAAATGTGAACCACAGGATAATCCGAAATATAGATTTTGTTTGATTGCGGAATAAATGGGTAGCAGTTTTTTATCGATAGGATTACTGTTAATAAAATTACCTTCTCAAGCACAACAATCTTAATTGAATCCAAATTATAAATTGATTGTATTTAACTTTACATTTATTCCTCTAGTTTTAGAGGATTTTTTTTATAATAAACAAGGAATTTAAGCATTTTATAAATAAAATGTTTTTTATTCTGTTACTATTTTTCCTTTATCTGTTAATTTTGATTATTACTAAATAAAATAGCAAGCACGATAAATATTCCTTAATTCCTTAGTTGTAATTGATAAATTAATGCTTACTGCTCAAATACTTGAAGCTTTTAGTCAAAGGATTTCATGGTCTACAATGAGAGTCATATTAAAAATATGTGACTTACCTGTAGGACGTGGATGGGAACAAACAATTACAAAGTTGACAGATGAAGAAAGTGTTCGGAATGATATCAGCGATAAAATTGAGCAGCTAAACAACTGTTATGAAAATCACTTATTAGTTAACGATAAAGCATTAAAAATTTATCCCCTTGAAAGAAAAAAGATTGATAAACTAATTGCTGTATTCAAAAAATACAAACCAACCGATACAGTATTTCATCAAACATATCCCTTTCCACTATCTGATGACAATCTCAAAGAAATTGACTTCTCTCAAAAACTGGTTGAAATTAGAGATACGGAAGATAATTTATCAGTAATCTTCTGTACAAAACGTTTATTTATCGAACGAAGTCAAATAAATACCGAAGAATTGAATGAAGATACTAGAAAAGATTTAGTCGATTATGATAAAATCATTGGTATCAAAGAACATTACCGTCAGTTTTTTGATGTCGTCGTATTGTCAAAGAAGCGAAATACTATAGAAGTTAGAGTTGATATTACTGGTGCTTTATCCTTAGAAGATAAAAGTAAAGCTTTCTTTCAAACGATAAACCAATTTAATACCTTATCCGAACAAAAAGCGCGAATAAAAACACCATTACAAGAGGGCATCAATTTTTTTCCGCTTATAGATAATTTGTATGAATCTGACGAAGGAAAAGTAGTCGAACTAGCTTTTATTACCGACGAAGGTTCAACTAAATCTGAAAAAATGCGTAAAGGTTCGGTGGATTTGAGAACTGAAACTTACCATCATGCAGGTAAGCAAGCAGTACATCATATTACTTCTTATCGGCTGGCAATTTTATGGAATATTAAAATTTCGGGTGGGCTATATACTAAGCCAGAAATTTTATTGCCGGGTAACGCTCAAATCTTGAGTAATCAAACTCAATCTCTTGATGAAGTTTGTATACTAAACTGTAGTAGCTTAGATGATTATGAATTTGTTGTTGAGAAAATATTTACTTATCTAGAATGATTGTAATTAGCAAGCAACAAATTGAAGAACAAATTTATCAAGACTGGTTGCAACAGCCTCAGTCACAAATTTGTATTGCAATACTTGACTATCTAGTTCGCAGTAATTCCCAACACCTTTCACATCTTACATATGGAAGTTTACGTAAAGTTGTCGGAAAAGCTTACGAACATCTAGATATATTAGCGGCAATTCAATATTTATGCGGTAATAGAACGCATTTGCTCGAACCAAAATTTGAATTAATAGATAACGGCAATTATTTTGATATTTCTGATGATGAAATGATTGAAGCCCGTGAAACAGGACAGCTTCTTCATCCAGAAACAGGGAAATTAATCCGCGACTTTGAAGACAAAGTTTTTATTTACTTTCAACCAACTTCTGTAGTAAAAAATCTTGCTTAACAAGAATGGATATTGAAAATTTAAGTTTACGCGAACTACAGAATTTAGAACAACATATACCGGGATTAGGTCGTTTTCCATCTAGATTTTTAGTCACTGATTATAATAAATTCATTGAATTACTTTACGAAGATATTGACGACATCATCTATCAAATCCAAGAAAACCCAGAACTGCGTCAAAAGGATAGCGAAGATAGATTAACAATAGATATTAGAGATCAACTGCGACGTTTGGGATATGATGCTTCCCACGATTCAAAAATTGGTGGTCATGCAGATATTGTAGTTAAAAAAGGTAATTTTACATGGATTGGAGAAGCTAAAATCCATAGTTCTTACAATTACTTATGGGAAGGTTTTCAGCAACTAACCACTCGTTATTCTACAGGTGATTCCAATCAAAGAGATGGTGGTATTTTCATCTACATTCGTCAGAAAAATGCGAATGCAATTATTGAGAAATGGAAAAATTATCTGTTGAGCAAAGAATTGCCAGATTACAATTACCAAGCGTGTGAAAATAGAGAAATTTCTTTCTTTTCAACCCATCAACATGAAGGTTCTGGTCAAAATTTTAGAATAAAGCATATGCCGGTGATTCTCTATTTTCAACCTCTAGATAAGAGTGGAAGAAGTAAAAGTGAGAAGAAAATTTGATTTTGATAATTTTTTTGTTTCATTCGTGATGTTGAATTACACATCATTTAAATAAAGATTCTATTCTCAGCAATAACAGCCTACATCTTCGCCACAATCATCAGCTAAATAACAAAGCGCTCGGAATCGTAAACCAATTACTTCCTCATACAAAGGATTAAGTTTGCATAAGGGTGGAATACTTACAATAGTACGACCAAATAAACTGATATCTCGCTCAAAGGGACACTG
Organism: Cyanobacteria bacterium J06633_8; assembly: GCA_039820645.1. Lineage (GTDB taxonomy): Bacteria > Cyanobacteriota > Cyanobacteriia > Cyanobacteriales > Nostocaceae > Rivularia. Next base: position 7,997 of record JBCBPQ010000263.1, read on the forward strand.
CGTGGGAATCATCCGGCAAATAAAATGAGCTAACGCAACGTTATTAATCTCAAAGTTATTCAGCCACTGACGTATAGGATATAACCCATCGAACCAAGGCATTTGAGGCTTAATTGAATTAAAAGTGGTTTGAGGAGTACGTCTGATTGGGTTTAACATTGCTCTATCCAAATGTGTTTAACTTTTAACCTATATCTGTAGTTTAGGCATAAGCCAAGTAAATGTAAATATTTGCTTGATATAAAATTAATTTATACACTATAAGTTAAACTTAACTGTAGTTTGGTAGAGATAGCCTAAGATTATAAGATATAAGTCTAGCTTGGCTTACTCCCTTCCCGGCTTTATGATTTCCTATGACGTAGGTTGGGTTGAAGGTCGTGAAACCCAACGCTGTGTTGGGTTTCGTTCCTTAACCCAACCTACAATTTTTCGGTAATCTTAGAGCGAGATGGGAGTAAACACACCAGAATGCACCATTCGTGTGGAAGCAGAAAGAAACCGGGTTTCTCCGAACTTGAAACATAATTCTGCACGTTGAGTGATTTGCTTCAAACCGGGTTTCTCGTCGAGGTGCAAGATATGAATAAAGGTGCACGAGTTATTTTATGGTTTATGTACAGTTGTGGGGATGAATAATCACTAAGGGCTTAGTCATCAGCAAGTTTTTTGTTTTTTACTTCATTATTGCTCCCTTTAAATGGGCAGTCACCTTGATTATTTTTTACTGTCATTTAAAATTTCAATATCCACAAGAATCGAATGGTAAACATCACGTAAATTCTCTAATAATTCTTGTTGAGGTATTTCATGAATTTCAACTTTTCTGATGAGAAACGCCAAGGTTTGCATCGGACCATTGTGAATTTCTGTAAATGTCTTTTCTGTTAACTGTTGCTTCAAGTGGAGTTGTTGTAATAAATTACGTTTTTGTCGCCACAGATGTAAGTAAAAATAGATAATATACAGAATTATTCCCATTGTTAACAATACAAGTATCCCTTGTAAAATTATCCCCATTGTATCCATCTTCTTTTTATCTCCCATCCCCATACAAAAACAGAAATAGGTGCAGTCCCGACTGGACTACACCTTGTTGAATAATAAGACTTTAATCCCGTGATAATGTACCGGCATATTTATGAAATATGCTGTAATTCTAGTTTTAGCATTCAGTACACCACTGCTGAGTGCAGTAAATTTATTATTACTATTAATGCTTCACATTACTGGATGTAGTTTTCCCCGAATGTCTCCATAAAAAGTTTGAGCTTTTGTATGTAAATTAAAATAAAGTTCGCCTTTTTGAGCAATGTATTTCATTCCTGCGATTGTTTTTACTTTATCAACTGTACCCGGAACAATTGGGCATCCCGCAGTATAAGCACCTACAATCCCATGTGCAGAATTAATGACTTTTTCAATATCTTCATTTCTAATTTCTACTTTAAAAACATCGTCCGTAAAATTTTTATGGATATTAGAAGAATTACCAAAGTCAATTATTATCGGACCAAGTTGATCTGGTCTACCGCAATGAATATGGAACATATTAATGTCTTCAAGATTGACATTTTCTATCTTGACATCCACATAGGCTTTACTTAGGTCATTGGTAATTCTCAGCATTCCATGTCCCCGAGATTTACGCTGATTTCTTGGTACAGATGCTTCTGTAGATAAAAATTCTTTAGGAGCAAACGGGGGTGTATCTTCCTCTTCAGCAGGTTCCTGATTTGGATTTAAAAATGCTTCGTAAACAAAGCCGATTTCTTGTCCTTTAATTGGCGAGAGCGTAACTGGTTTGGTTTGAGTTGCTGCAAGTGTCTTTACGGGAATAAACAACAACAAAACCATAAAAATAACTATGATGATAGGTAAAGGTTTAATGTTCATTTAGTTCTTTGAAGCAAATAATTTGTTTAGTAGTTCGACTGGGGATGTTTATCCCCTAAGTCGAAAATTGAAGTAAAATAATCAAAAACCAAACACTAAATATCCCAGTTTGATTGTTCAAGTTGACTCCAAGTTTGAGAACCAACAATACCATCAACTGTAAGAGAACGCTGTTGTTGAAATTGTTTAACTACATCTTCAGTTTTAGAACC
>JBCBPQ010000264.1:0-10056 GCA_039820645.1 Cyanobacteria bacterium J06633_8
AATTTGGGTGCAATTACTGCTGTGGTTGGTAAACGCGATGCGATTTTATCGGATGAGTACAATCATTCAAGTTTGAAAAATGGGGCAATTCTTAGCGGTGCTGCGGTAGTTGAGTATGCCCATGGGGATGCTGCTGCTTTAAAAAGTAAGTTAGAAGAAATTCGACAAAATTATCGGCGTTGTCTGATAATTACCGATAGTGTTTTCAGTATGGATGGGGATTTGTGCCCTTTACCTAGATTATTAAATATTGCTGAAGAATTTAGCTGCATGTTGCTAGTGGATGAAGCCCACGCTACAGGAGTATTGGGAGAAACTGGTGCCGGTTGCGTGGAATATTTTGGCTGTACTTCTAAACAGTTAATTCAAGTTGGTACTTTAAGTAAAGCTTTGGGTAGTTTAGGTGGTTATGTTGCTGGAAGTACGGCTTTAATTGATTTTTTACGAAATCGCGCCCCTAGCTGGATTTATACGACAGCACTTTCACCAAGTGACACTGCTGCGGCTTTGCAAGCAATTAAGATAGTTAAAGAAGAGCCACACCGTCGCAATCAATTGTGGAAAAATATTAATTATTTAAAAGACTTGATGTCTGATTTGCCAAACTTGAAAATATTGCCTTCAGAATCAGCAATTATTTGTTTTCAGTTAGCAAGTGCAGCAGAAGCATTAAAAATCGGCAATTATCTCAAAGAATCCGGAATTTTCGCACCAGCGATTCGTCCCCCCACAGTGCCCACAAGTCGGATTCGTATTTCATTAATGGCTACCCATCAACCAAGTCATATTGAGAAATTGGTAGAAGTGTTAAAAAATTTTAATTAAGTAAGTCGGCTGAATAAAAATATGTTCGTAGTTGCGCTTCAGCGCCAAAAATTTCACGGGGTGACAAGATGAATGTATCGCAGGCTTTGGCTTGCCTTTCACTTTAATAACTGCTGAAAAGATGGGAAAAATTTTTAGGAAAATTCATCGAAAAAATAAGGATTTGAAACGTTTATTGATAAAAAAATCGTAATTTACGTTTTTATCTTTTCAGCGCTCGTCCTCTGAAAGGCTTGCCCTGCCATTGATTGATGCCGGTTGTCACCCCGTGAGCATAATTCGTAATATCGCCCATTCGGGCGACGCTTCGCTACGTAATTCGTAATATCGCCTATGTCCTATCGGACACGCTCCGCTAACGGCGACGCAAGCTACGTAATTAATGCCCCATAAATAAAATTTAGGGGCTTCAACCAGAAAATAATTGACATCCACGGATAAATCCGGAGAGAAGAACGGAAAGCGGGGTTCCCCCGCTTAAAGAAACTTCGGGGGGCTTCCAACCATTAATGTTTCCCCGGTGAAGCCAAAAATCTTTGGCGCTGAAGCGCAACTACGAACTCTATAGCTATATGTATGCGGAATGAGATACTACGCTGCTGTAACTAATTCTGGCAATCTATTCGGCAACTGCATAACTAAGATATTTCAGCACTAATAAATAAGTAAGGTTTTACAAAAATATTTTTCTGGCTTGATTAAGCAAGAGGGGGATAAGATGAATATACGTTGGCAAAAATTGTTAGTAAAAACTGCTTTTTGGTTGGCAACCGAAATTATCCTTAATTTGATTGGAATCGATGATTTAGCTGACTATAGCGAGTTTGTTTATGAAAATAAAAATTTTGGCTCTAAGATAGCACGTATCTCTAATATTGGCTCTATAGTTTAATTTTTTGAGCTTCATGGTTGTAGAATTGTTGGACAATTAAATCACACTTGATAAATAAGTTTGATTTTTGCACCAGAGCAATTCCAAAAAATTCATGCCTGTCTTACAGATTTGTGAAACTAGTATTTGTTATAGTATCCGCCACAGCAAACGCTGTAAACGTCTAAGAATTATCGTCAGCCACAAAGGCGTAGAAGTTGTTGTACCGATTAATACACCAGAAAAACTAATTACCGATTTTGTTGAGAGCAAAAAAAGCTGGTTATTAAAAGCTATTGAAAAAATTAATCTTAAATATCCGCCCAAACTACCCCAGCGCTATATAAATGGTGCAGAAATTATGTACCGGGGTAGTTTTTTCATCTTAAAAATAGAATCTACTGAGATAAAAAAGGTTGTTATTGATTTTGATAAGTGCTTTTATATCCAAGTGCCGCAAATTTTAATTGCAAAGGAAAGAGAAGCAGCAGTAAAACAAGCATTAATAAATTGGAAGCGCGAACAAGTTTATGTTGATATTCTAAAATTTGCTCCAATTTACGCCGATAAACTTAACGTGCAACCAAAATCTATCAAATTATCTCAACAAAAACGAGCTTGGGGTACTTGTTCCTCCAAAGGAAGTATTCGCATAAATTGGCGTTTAGCTGATGCGCCTTTGCCAGTATTAGAGTATGTTGTTGCTCATGAAGTGACTCACCTATTGCATCACAATCATAGTCAAGACTTTTGGCAAACTCTTGGTAGTATTATGCCCGATTATAAACAGCGCAAAGCTAATCTCAAAGCGTGGGAAATTGAATTATCTCCTTTGTAGTATTTTCATTCAGGCAGAGCCTCCAGAACTTATTTCCCAGGTTGAACCTGGGAACTAGTAGTCAGTCCCATTAATCTTGATGGGTTAAATAAATGTTCGTTCGTAGTTGCGCTTCAGCGCCAAGATTTTTGGCGCTGAAGCGCAACTACAAACCCCTCAAAACTTCTGGGACAGACCACTAGTGGTCTGTCCCATTAATAATGACGGGTGAGGGCGAGCAGGGGGAGCGGGGGAAGCAGGGGAGGCAGGGGGAGAAAATTATTTTTTTCTTACAATTAACCCCGCAAAGTTCACTTGGCGAACTAAGTAGGTGGGCACAAATAAACCAAGCTATATTACAAAATGTTTTTGATGCTCAAACCCTTACCCCTATTGCAAGACAGCAAGACAGCAAGACAGCCTTATCCCAATTACTATTTTCAATGCCAACCTACTTACTAGATAAATTACCCATCTTTCTTTATATCTTTCCAAAAATTACGTAATCCCGTCATAGCAAGCGATAGCGACGTAATTACATTTTTTCTTGAGGAGGTAAGTGCATATGTCTTGAGATTCTTCCCCTATATAACTACATAACCAAGAAAAGGAACTCAACTTGTGACAAATCAAACTACTTCCACAATTTTAGACAACGCGATCGCCAATTCCCAAGAATTACTAAAAAAATACGCTCTCGGTGACGAAACCTCAAGGGATTTTACTACTGCTTTTGGTTATAAATATGACCGCTACGCAGCATCCGACTTAATTACCCAATGGCAAACAGGAGATTTTGGTGCTTTCCCCGAAATTGAAATTCGCTCCGCAAATGAAATAAACGGTGCGAACGGCGCATATTCTGCCGATACTAATAAAATTTACATTTCTGAAGAATATTTACTCGCTAATGCAAGTAATATTAAAGCAGTTAGCGATTTAGTTTTAGAAGAATACGGACATTTCGTTGATGCGAGTATTAATACTGTAGATTCTGCTGGTGATGAAGGAGCTATTTTCTCTGGTTTGGTGCAAGGTGAATCTTTCACTGAAGGGGAATTACAACAATTACAACTAGAAAACGATAAAGCTATCATTACTTTAGATGGTGAAGAAATCGCGATCGAGCAAAGAGAAGCATCGGTTACTAACTTAGCAGAAGGCTTTTCACTCAAAGGAGACGAAACCAATTTACATATCGCAGATTTTAATGGGGATGGTCGAGATGATATCTTGCGTCAAGAAAAGGGTCGCAACAGGACCCAAATCCTTTTTGCCGATCGCAATGGTGACTTTTTTGTCAGGAACAGAGTCACTTTACCAGAAGACTTTAGGTTAGAAGGAGACAAAACCAATTTACACGTAGGGGATTTTAATGGAGATGGTCGAGATGATTTCCTCCGTCAAGAAAAAGGTCGTTTCGATAATGATAATTTTAATACCGCAAATATCTTTACATCTAATGGAAATGGCACTTTTAGCAAAGCCACTTTACGAGAAGACTTCAGCATAAAAGGAGACGAAACCAATTTATACGTGGGGGATTTTAACGGAGATGGTCGAGATGATATCTTGCGTCAAGAAAAGGGTCGTTTAGATGATGATAACTCTCAAACTGCTCAAATTATTTTTACCAATCGTTTTGGTGGAATTTCTGTCCGCAATAGAGTCAATTTACCAGAAAGTTTTGCCATCAAAGGAGACCTAACCGATTTACACGTTGGGGACTTTAACGGGGATGGGAAAGATGATTTTATCCGTCAAGGAAAGCGCGATTCTGGTATTAGCGATCGCATATTCTTTTCCAATGGCAATGGTAGCTTTAACGAAACAGGTTTATCAACAGGCTTCATCGGCACTGTGAATTCCATTGCCGAATTAAACACTACCATAAGCGACGTTGGGGATTTTAATGGAGATGGGTTAGATGATATCCTAGTTCAAGGCTCGAAAACACGGGGTTTTGGCGGTGCCAGAACAACGACGACAAATGTCTTTTTTTCTAATGGCAACGGCAGTTTTAGTGGAGCTTTTAACTTTAGTAATCTTGAAGGTTTCGATCTCAGCAACGGTCTCACGAATTTACACGCAGCTGATTTTAATGGTGATGGTTTCAACGAAATCCTGCGTCAAGAAAAAAATAGTTTAGATGATGACAATATTGATACCGCTCAGATATTTTCTAATATAGGTTTTCATATATTTGGTGGTTCGGGTAATAACGACCTCATCAATGGCGGTGTTAAAAACGATACTATTGAAGGACTAGGCGGTAACGACTCTATTAATGGAGGAAATGGTAATGATTCTCTAGATGGAGGAGATGGGAACGATTCTCTAGATGGAGGAGGAGGCAATAATTTTCTTCTTGGAGGAAAAGGTGATGACACCCTCAATGGTGGTCCTGATGGCAACGATACTCTCGAAGGGGGTGAGGGTGATGACCTCATTGATGGTGGTAACAGAAAGGATATTATTAGAGGTGATGCTGGTAATGATACTCTGCTTGGTGGGCGAAACACCGACATCCTAGCAGGCGGAACTGGTGCTGATAGCCTTAATGGAGAAGAGGGTAATGATACCCTAAGGGGTAATTCTGGTACTGACACCCTTAATGGAGGAGAGGGTGATGATATCCTCAATGGAGGAAATCAGAGAGATAATCTGCTTGGTGGGCTAGGTAATGACATTCTAGAAGGGGGTGCGGGTGATGACATTATTGATGGCGGAGATGGTGATGATGTTGCTGCTTACCAGGGAGACATTGGTGATTTTGATATTACTATCAATGATGACGGAAGTATCACCGTAAAAGATACAAATACAGAGGATGGAGATGAAGGAACTGATACCCTTACCAATATTTCTCAGTTAGTATTCGGTGGCAACACGCGCTTAGGTGCTGACAATACTAGAAACACAGTCTTGGGTGTTGCTCGTGCAAACGATGACAATGTTGATAATATTTCTATTGAAGGTGGTAAGGCAGCAGCAACTAACTTCGTTATCGATATTGAAGGTGAAACTGGCACAGAGTTTAGTTTTGATACCAATAAATTAGCAAGTTTCATCAATGGCATTACTCTCCCAGACCAAGATATTGAAAATGCTAGATTAGTAACTAACATAAATTTCGAATTAGCAGCAGGTGCAGCAGGTCTTTTCAGTATTGTTCCCTCTCTTGGGGATGCTGTAACAGCAGGGGTTACAACTGGGGTCGGAATAGCACAAACCGTGGCTAACTATTTTTTAGATTTAGAGCAAGTTAATGCTCAACGAGAAGCTGCCATTGCTGCAGTTAACGATCCTGAGTACGACCAATCTGCTTGGATAACTGCTAAAGACAAGAAACGCGATCTAGTTGTGATAAAAGATTTCCAAATTGGTGTAGATAGCATCTTTTTACCTTCAGTATCGAATATTAGCGTAGATAATATTAACAGTGTTTTTTATGACATCGGAGCGGGAACGGGTAGTGGAAATGGTGTTAATATCGAAGTAACAGTCAATGGTGACGAATCAGATCTTGTCTTTATCGAGAATCACTATGAAACTTTAACTCCTACAGAATTTCTCGATCAAATCACTAATCTTTTAGTAAGTCAACCAGATGGTGGCTCGATTGTTGGTACTTTTAATCAAACGCTAGATAGAGTAACTCCATCTGGTGCTGGTACCATACCAGCACATGAAGGAACTTACGCAGGAGACCATATTATCGGTGGTAGTTTTCGTCGTAGTAAAAGCATAAAAAATGTGCCTGGTGCTTTTGAATTAATCGGTCAATTTGGTGATGATTTCATTCAAGGTGGTGCAGAAAGTGATGAAATTTACGGTGGTTTTAGTTCCACCGATGGATTTGAAATAACAGAAAATGGTAAATTAAAAGATAACAAATTTACCTACGAAGATGATGGATTCGATGTCTTACAAGGTCGTGAAGGTGATGACGAATTATTCGGTGGTAGTGGCAACGATACTCTTGATGGCGGAGGTTTCACCTACGATCGCAACCTCAATGTAACGGGTGTTATCGTCGGTGATGGAACTGATATCCTAACAGGTGATTCTGGAAACGACACTTTTGTCTTCAACACTCCCGACACTGGAATTGATGTTATTAAAGACTTCACAGTGTTAGTAGATAAAATCCAAATTAACCAAGACAATTTTGGTACCGATCTTAGTGAATTCTCTTTTGACTTAACAACTGGTGCTTTATCTTTCGGTGGAGAGCAGTTTGCAACCCTCGAAAATAACTCACCGAATCAGAATTTACAGAACTTTGATGTTGAGGATATTGAGCTTTTTGCGCCTAATCTTCTGATCGAGGGTGATGATTCAAACAATACCCTTGAAGGTGGAAGCGGCAATGATACCCTAATAGGAGGTCAAGGGGATGACTTACTTAGCGGTGGTCTTGGCAGAGATAGCCTAATAGGTGATTCTGGAACTGATACTTTTGTCTTCAACACTCTCGAAACTATTACTGACCCTGTCACTAAGGAGAAAGTTAACATTATTGATGTGATTACTGACTTTACGGTTTCAGAAGACATCATTCAAATTAATCAACAAGGTTTCGGCGCAAGCGATATCAGTGAATTCTCCTTCGACCAAACAAATGGTGCTTTATCCTTTGGTGGAGAGCAGTTTGCAACCCTAGAAAACTTTGCCAACTTGCAAAACTTTGATGTTAACCGCGATATCCAGCTTGTGTAATTAGAACACTTTGAAAGCTAAATAACTTTTCTAGCGATCGCCTTATTCTCTAAGAGTAGGGCGATCGCCTTTTTTTTGCAATTTTTGCCTAAGTACTATATTTGTTTTATTTATTACTAAAATTAGTAAAAATATTCCTTAAAACAACAACACCCAAGCATCTACTTACTCAGGGATTTCCTCTTTTTTGTTGAATTTACAGGGACGTACTAATCAATCTCTAGTAAATTGCTAGTTACGTTGCCCCCTGAATTTCAGAGCGAGGAATTATAAGTGTTCGAGTTGGGTGTCGTTGTTATTTTTCGAGACAGATTATGAGACAGTTTACTTACCTCTTCACTTAATTTAACCTGTATTTACCAGGCTATTTTATCTGCCAGGGAAGCTTTTAATTTGCTTCATTTTTAATATACCAATTATTAATTTAAGGTAGAGACTTTTGAAACTATTCTTAACCTTTAATTAACTTAATTAAGTTTTGAAAATATGCTTTGCTTTCTATTTAATTAATTATCAAAAAAAATCTGATGATTAAGTATTGTGAAGCGATTGGTTCACTTTATCGTCCCTTAGAACTCGTTCCCAGTCTCTGGCTGGGAACGCCAATTAGGAGGCTCTGCCTCCATTCCTCAACTAGAGGCAGAGCCTCCCGTACAGCATTACAAGGCAGAGCCTTGTAACGAGATTGGAAGACGAAAATCCCCAACAATTTCATTTAACTTCGCCGCAATACTCAACAATTCCATTTCCTTCCATCTTTTACCGACAATTTGCATTCCAATCGGTAATCCATCTTGAGTAAAACCAATCGGAACAACTACAACAGGATGTCCTGTTAAATTAAAAGGAACCACATAAGCACCATTCGCCATCTGATAAGGAACTTTTCTACCATCAATTTCCACTGCTGCACCTTTGGCTCTATGGGTGAATGCTGTTGTCATCGCTACTGGGCATAACCATACATCCCATTGCTCTAATTGTTTATCCATTTGAGCAATCAAATTATCTCTTTGTGTTAAAGCTTCAAAATAACCCTGCAAAGATTTTTTCATAAATATCGCTAGGCAAATCGACGGCACTTTACTGATTTCTCGCAACTCGCTTACGCCCTCGGTTGCTTCTCTCCACAAAAATGTCATCTGTTCCCTAACATTTTTAAAATCAGTTCCTTGAATATACATCAAGTTATAAGTAGCCACGGCATAATAAACTTCCCAGGCTCTAGCAAAATCGTATTGCGGTATCCAGCTTTCAACATTAACCCGAGCATCAGCAAGCTTTTTCCTCACTCCTTGCATTGCAGATTTAATTTCTTTGGCTACTGGATATAAAGGTAGTTCATCAATCCAAGCAATTTTGAGATTTTCTAAACTTTTTTCCTCTACTTCATCCAAAGGTACGGGAGGAATATCGGGTTGACGATTATCAGCACCAGCAATTATTTTGATACACAAACTCAAATCTTCAATAGAACGCGCCAATCCCCCAACAACAAGCATTTGACGAATACAGCGAAAATCCATACTCGTAGTATCGCCAATATGCCCGGTAGTCGGAACCCTTCTATCCGTTGGCTTAAGTCCATACAATCCGCAAAAATGAGCGGGTTGACGAATTGAACCACCGATATCAGAAGCTAATTCTAAAGACGAAAAACCTGCTAAAACAGCAGCCGCTGCTCCGCTACTACTACCACCAGGAGTGTATCGTAAATCCCACGGATTATTCACCACAGGAAATATATCATTTATTCCCTGATAATCACCAGCCAATTGAGACGGAGTAGTTTTACCTATAATAATTGCTCCAGCTTGACGAAGACGAGAAACAGCAGTTGCATCTTCTGTGGGAATATAATTTTTCAACGGTTCGTAACCCGCAGTAGTACGCAACCCTTTCGTTTCAAAAGTATCTTTAATTGTCATCGGTACGCCGTGAAGCAATCCCCAATTTTCACCGTTTGCTAAAGCTTCATCGGCTTGTTTTGCAGTTTCTAAAGCCTTTTCGTTAAGAGTACAAATTGCATTCAGCTTAGAGTTATGTTGAGAAATTTGATTTAAATGTGCTTCTAAAACTTCAACCGCAGAAACCTGACGCTCCTTTATCATTTGAGCAAGTTGATAGGCTGGTGTAAATATTAATTCGTTCATTTTATTAAACTCAAAAATCCTATTAACAACTCACAAAACTAGTTCCCAGCCAGAGGCTGGGAAAGCAATCCGGAGGCTCTGCCTCTAGTTAAAGTGGAGGCAGAGCCTCCTGTATCAGCATTACAAGGCAGAGCCTTGTAACGAGATATGAATGATGAGATTTGCAATGTTAGATGTTTTGATTGTGGCGATTGGGTATATTCGCAGTGGAGAGAAATAGTTTTTCAATTCCGTCTACCGGCAGATTCGTACTCAACAGCAACATTATCTTCAATTACTTTCCTACCAACTACCAAACATTCATTTTCGACTTTTGCCAGCATATCATTGAAAGCAGAAGTATAATTTCCATTTACATCTACAATTCTGCGGAGTGTATAATCACCAAATCCTGTAATTGTATTGAACCAAATGTTTTTACGTTGCCATGTATCTCCATTTTGAGAACTTTCATCTTGGCACATTGTGGCATTTATGATCCATTTGGGAATTGGTATCCCTAATGCCAAGGGAATTATTTGCGATTTTTGTAGAGTTTCGTCTTCAAACTGAATTTTATAAGTAAACTGACTCAACCAAGCACCAATCAGTAATAATCTTCCTGGAATAGAGTTATGAAAAGTCCACTGTAGCTGTCCAAATACTGGTAGAAACAAAGTATTATTTTC
>JBCBPQ010000265.1:0-10028 GCA_039820645.1 Cyanobacteria bacterium J06633_8
CTTCAAAGCCTTCTATATGGCGTAGGAATTGTAGGGGGGAGCGCTACGCACAATTCCCCCCGATGTATGAGTTTGACGAACAAACGGGGTTATTAACTCAGAAATTAATGGATAATTTTGGGCTAATACCTCAAGACATTCTTAGAAATGCGATCGCCGATTTATATCAAAAAATTACGGAAGGAGAAGAACCACATGAAGAAGTTGAAAGTGCTGACGAAAACGTAGCTGATGTGGAAGAAAATAGCACTCAAGAAGTTGAAGACAGTTATAACCAGCAAACCCCACCAAAAGGCTCAAGCCAAACCATCGAGGAGAGATGGGAAGAATTAGCGCAGCAGTTAATCGATGATATTCAAAATATCGGTAGACTCAGCCCGGATTGTGGTCAATTGATAGTCGAGTCTTGCCAACGTTGGGAAGCAACAGTTCCTCAAGATAAAAGATGGGATGCCATATCAAATATACTTCAGCACGATATGATATCGCTCAAGCATCTTTCTAATTACGCTTATAATCACAATCCGCGATGGAGAGAAACTTGGGGGGCTAATCTTGCGAATTATCATAGCTTTGAGCAAGAGTTGGCATGGGTAGACACTGATGTTCGTAACGATGCTCTGGTATCTATGGGCTTTGATATTCCCGCTACGGTAGAAATCAAGACAGGGAATCTTCAAAATAAACAAGGTAAGGTAATCGGATTAAATGGGGATAATATTAGTCCCATTTTGGTCAAGGTTGAAGGATTCAATCATTATTTTCACTGGAGCGAGTTGGAAGTCATTAAAGAAACAGCTAGGTCTAGGTTTTATACAAGTGTTGAAGAACTACAGGAAGAATATTTAGAGGAACCAGAAGAGTCGGATTTAGAGCTAGAAATAACACCACTCGATAAAGGAATTGATGCTTTAATACAGGGAAATTGGGAGGATATTAGAAACATATTTAACCAACACCCAGAAATCAAGGAACAGGCTTGGAATGCGCTTTCTAAAGAGCAAAAACGGAGGGTGATTGATATTACTCCGGATAGTATCAGGGTATTAAATAAGGCTAAGAAAGAGGGTGCAATAGAGGAATACAAGGAAATAGCTAATGGTGTGTATGAAATAAAACTTCCTGGAACCTTAATCTGGGAAAACCGAGCTTTCCACGAGATTGAAATATATCATCAAATACGTAAATGGCGAGAAAATATATCTTACTCGGCTAAATGACTGTCACCAATAATCAATGATGTCAAAATCGCTTTCCATTGGAAATTCTTCTGTGGCTGATTCCGAGCTATCAGAGTGAGAACAAAAATAACATGATGGTGTTTCTAAGTACTTAGTATTTGTTTGATGCCAAGTTGCTCCTGGAAATTCGTAAATCCAATCAATTCCAGCGGTAATATCCAAAAAACCGCTTACCATTCCATGAATTATGCCAACTGCGGTGCTAGCACAAATACTATTTAACCAAAAAACTGCTGGGTCGTTGACTCCATCTATGTAACCAGCTTTGGCAACCATTTGATTGATTTGCATTGGTGCAGATTCTACAGCTGCTTTTTGCAAGCTGATGATATTCCCGCACATCAAGCACCAGCCACCACCTACAGGAGGTATGGTGATACGACAAAACATACGTGGTTTATTGTCTGATGGATTGATGTCTATATGAGTACCAAGACAAACCAAGGGACGCATGTATTCTAATGCTAACTCCTGGGCTTTCTTCCGAGAAAGATGATTATCTGTGGCTACTACAATTAAATCTGATGTTGCTATTTCTGAAGAAGCAATTTCGGAATCAATCTTTGTGGGTATGGTATGTACGCAAGAACCTGTCTGATAAATCTTTTTAATTAAATGTTTTACATAATCAACTTTATTCCATCGCTGCTCAACCATTTTTTGTGTGGCTCCTACCATTCGATTCAGGTTGACTGCTTCTAATTTATCTGGGTCAATTAATACCCAATTTTTTACGCCCAATCGACCTAATAATTCGGCAAATATTGAACCGATACCACCACAACCAATTAAGCTTACTTTTAGTTGATTGAGCTGTTTCTGGCAAGTTTCACCAAATATTTTCTGTCGGTTAAACATTTGATTTTGATTGCCTAATTTAGTTTGCATTGGATTTGTAATTTCATAATGCTGAATTATTGGTATATCGTTATATTCTTCATCTTGATATTCTAATTTATCAACATTAATATCAATCATTTCTAGATATGAATTGGAAAATACAACATTATCAAAATTGTTACCTTTTCTATTCCATATGCGAAATTTGAATTTTTGTAGTGACTGATTAAAAACACCAGAAATTAAACGAGGTTTTTGATTAAAATTCTGGGTAAGAAAGCGGGAATATTCGGATTCATAGTAATCATCAACTGAAGAAAATTCTGGTTCAATATCACCAAGGTGAGTATGAATATGAACTACGTGCAATCCTTGTTTTACGTATTTTTCTAATAGATATGAATGGAATTGTTGGGTTAACACTAATCCGTTATTAGATTGCATTTCGTAGCATTCAGGAAAGGGAACAATCCAAGTTTTAGGAATATAGCGAATTTTCTTTTTAGAGATTTGATGTCGTTTGCAGAAGAAAAAACCAATAACTTCTTCGTTAATATCCCGACAATCTAACATATTTTGACGGAATTCCTGCCACATTTTTGGTGGTATGTGTAAGCGATATTCTATTAATTGATTATGATTTATCATTTTTATTTTACCTTTGGTTGATTAATTTTGAAGCGTGATTTGATATGAATAGACCCGACTGGGGTTGCAAACCTCCGCAGTCGCTCATGGGGGAAACCCCCAAGACCGCGCTGCTCTCCAGTCTAATAGCTAAAGTCCTATAAATAGGACTGGGAGAAAACCCATAAAGACTAATGAGACAGACTAATAAAACTTAACCTGATTCTTTTTAATTGGTTTGTAGTAAGGACTTTAGTCCTTCAACAATCCTCAAAAAAAGCGATAAATCGCTTACTGCAAACATTTTGATGAGTCTAGATAAATACAATTTTTTCTACCCCCTCTCCCCCCTCTACCCCCTCTACCCCCTCCCTAACCTAACGACCTTTAGTTAAGTAATTTTTAGATGTTAATCGTCACTATTAATTGCATGACGTGCAGTTACAAATAGTGTCGCTAGATTATGTCCTTGGTTTACCTGATGGCTCGGTTTCCAGGAATTTAACCACACTTCTCGATTGAATCCTCCTCCCAAACCGACACAGTACCAATACCATCCTTCGTCACTTAAAAAAGGCGCTCCGTAATAGCTCTGTCTGGTAAAATGATGGTCCCCTTCTCCGGTGGTGTTCCAAGGATAGTTGAGATAGCAACCGATGGGTGGTAGTTGGGGATAATCGGGGGGTAATAAAAACAAAACGTCGGTGTTAGATACGGTAAACTTCTGAGAAGATAGAGGCATTCCTTTAATTAAAATTGCTGTATATCTCACACCCTCGAATGTTTTACTTCCAACAACAACGTGTTTTGCGACTTTTTCTAATAGTTTAAGTTCTGCGATTAGTCTCGAAGTTGGTTGAAATTCGTATTTATCTTGGCTAATTGTAATAGTCATTTTGATTTTTGATTTTTGATTTTAACAACGGATGCGTTTTGTTTTGGATTTTGGATTATGAATGGTTTCAAGCCTTCCGCAGTTGCGAGACGAAGGGAAACAGGCCATTTGCTACAACGGACGAAACCTCCCTTCGGGTTCGCCACTTCGCTCAACGGAGGGATGACGACCCACGCGAGTGGTCTCACCGCAACGCTTCGGGCTTCCCAAGACCGCACTGCTCTCTAAATTTATTTATGGGGACAATCTAAAATCTAAATATGCCCTCCGGGCACGCTACGCTAACGTAAATCCAAAATTGCCTGACCTTTGACTATTTTGGGTACAGTCCAGACTTTTGAACCTTCTTTGAGTGCTTCATTATTTTTCATCGGTTTAGTTCCACCAAAACCTTCTTCCATCACGTCATCATTACCAATTTCTGGTAATTTTTTTCTCAATTGTTCTACCGTCGTACCTTGTGGTAAATCTACTAATTTTCCGTTAACAACTGCTCTCATTTCATCTCCTCTATGAAAAAATTTTAGATTTTAGATTTTGGATTTTAAATTATAAATGGTTTCAAGCCCCACTGATTTTAATTGCGAATTGCGTTCACGAAGTGACCCGCTAGGGTAATTGTTAATTGTTAATTGCGAATTGCTTTGACTCACTTCTCGATTGCTTTGTTGATTATTGGTTTGCATTGAAGACAATATAAATAGCAATCCTAAAACACTACAAACATTGATAATCACAAATTGATTAAACTGTTTACTTAATGATTCTTCGAGCAGAATACATTTTTTATCTAGTTGTGTAAGACGATGTTTAATCGCATCAATTTCTTGTGTATATTTTTGGTCTTGTTTGTGGCTAATGTTGATGATTTCTGATTCTAGCTGCTCTTCTCCTTGAGCAATCAATTTTCCGTTAATTGTTCGCATCATTTTTATGACCTCATAGTTACAAACTCTTGATTGTTACTATTAACTTAAACATATGGGTTCAATTCCCTATAAAAATTCCAATCTTCTTTCTTCATTTAATTAATCAAATATGCTTGCATTACCGATTCTATGAAATGTTTCGTGACCATTTTGAGAATTGAATGAATCAAATATTTCAATTAAATCGACAACGCTATTAGCTGCATTCTTTAACTCACTACCTAAAGATTGTTCTACCGATGCAACTTCAACTCGCATTCCTCGTCTTCTGAGTTTTTCGGCTAAATGAGCAAAATCCGAATCTCCAGTTACCAAAACAACGATATCCGGTTTTACTTCCAAGGCTAATTCAGTTGCATCCATAGCCATCACCACATCAATGTTGCTTTCGTATTCTTCTCCTCTAGCTTTTCCTTCTTTGGTAACAACTAAAAAGCCGTTATTTCTAGCCCAATAAACAAATTTTTCTTTAGCTTTTCGTTGTTCTTCAAATCTTTCTCTGGCTGGGGGTAATCCGACATAAATCACCATTTCAATCAATTCTCTACCTTCTTTGGGGTCTGCGAGATAGTGACAGATTTTTTGCCAGTCTATTTTTCTGTTGAAGCTTTGTGCTGCTAGGTAAGTGTTATCGCTATCTGCAAAAACTAAGACGCGACGAGTTCTTAACATAGGTTTTTCCTTTGAGAAAAGGTTTTGAATTTGTACATGATTTATTAAAACCTATGCTTGGAAACAGGCGTTTCCGTAAAGTTAATCGGTTTTTATAAAAAAATATCCCCGATTAATTAAATAATCTGGAGATATTTTTTATAATTTCCAATTATTCTAAATTAAACCAATCGGTATTTTTTTATATGATTAAACCGATTTAGAAATTACTCTTGAATAATATGAGTTATTTCCTCTACGAATTCAACCATAGATTTAAGCATTAATGTTGTTCCGATAATTTTTACAATTTTTGATACAGCATGACTGTTTCCACCATGCTGTTTTTTCACAATATTATCAATTCCCTCACCAACAAGATGAAGAACAGTATGGGATAGAACCTCTTTACTAACATGCTCAATAATCACATTGAGTATACGAATAGTTTTACCCTGATATTTTTCATATTTTTGAAGTTCGGTACGGTTGGCAGATAACTTTCCAGACAATTGAAGTTGAGACATGATGTTAATATTCCTGCAATATAGGACAAGTTGTTCCGAATTAACCCAATTTTTGGGAAAGACGGAACAGACAAAATCACGATTTTAATTACAGAAAGTTTCCAACTATTCCGAATTAACCCAATCGGTGGGGAAGAAGAGAAGATAGAAACAGAAACGGAGTAGCAGAGTTTCCAACTATTCCGAATTAACCCAATCGGTGGGGAATCGCTGCACCAGTGAAGGGCATTATTTTTGCCGTTTCCAACTATTCCGAATTAACCCAATCGGTGGGGAATTGAAACTTCTTTGATGATTTTGTTTGAATAAAAAGAAAGTTTCCAACTATTCCGAATTAACCCAATCGGTGGGGTTTTCCCAATTTAAAGCTAAAGCAGGATTGGCTGCAAAGTTTCCAACTATTCCGAATTAACCCAATCGGTGGGGTTCCACTCTTTTTTTTGGTACGATTTCTTCTGCAGGTTTCCAACTATTCCGAATTAACCCAATCGGTGGGGTCCAATTCTTTTGAAATTGAACTTTTAGTTTTAAAAGGTTTCCAACTATTCCGAATTAACCCAATCGGTGGGGAATAAAACGTTTTTTGACGTGGGAGTGGTTGTAAAGTTTTCAACTATTCCGAATTAACCCAATCGGTGGGGGTGGGGAAAAAAGCCACGGGTTTGAAGTTTACCGCACCAAAGGTTTCCAACTATTCCGAATTAACCCAATCGGTGGGGGGAAATGGGAACTATACAATGTGGATGAAGGTAGTAGAGTTTCCAACTATTCCGAATTAACCCAATCGGTGGGGGCCTTCAGCAATTTCATTGTAGAATGTGAAGATGGGAGTGTTTCCAACTATTCCGAATTAACCCAATCGGTGGGGTTCAAATCTTGTTTTCTGTGATTTAGACAAGGAAATAGAGTTTCCAACTATTCCGAATTAACCCAATCGGTGGGGTCATAAATTTGTTGCGCTATGTTGATTAAATATTAACTAAGTTTCCAACTATTCCGAATTAACCCAATCGGTGGGGTGGTGGAATCAACAACCCCAACCTGCTCTGCCACAAGCGTTTCCAACTATTCCGAATTAACCCAATCGGTGGGGCGCATAGACATTAGGATGACACATAAATACCATCCAAATGTTTCCAACTATTCCGAATTAACCCAATCGGTGGGGGAAGAGGCATGGAAAGATGCAGATAAAGCCGAACAAGGTTTCCAACTATTCCGAATTAACCCAATCGGTGGGGTCGCATAAAAACTGTCTATAATTTCCATGATAATATGGAAATGTTTCCAACTATTCCGAATTAACCCAATCGGTGGGGTTTCCGCTAAAAAAATCTCTGCTAATGTTTTCGCTATTGTTTCCAACTATTCCGAATTAACCCAATCGGTGGGGAGTTCTTCTACCAGCCCTTACTGGGTAAGGATTTGGGAGCGCAAATCGACACACCTCTAAAAAACATAATAAATCCTGCTCCAAATCGAGAAAAACACATAGCTCAAACCCTTACACAGCAAGCAATCGACACACCTCAACGAAAAATATAGGGTTTCAGCGATTTGCCGAGGTGTGTAGATGAGCATTCAACAAAACCTCTCCAATTGCTTCAAAGCTAGATAAATCAAGGCTTTTAAACAAAACCAGAAAATTTTCTATCTAAAACCTTAGTAAAACCCACTTAAGTATTATGATATATTTTTACATCAGATAAAAGTGATTCTACATACTTCTTACTAAAATTATAGATACTGAAATATTAAATATTAGTCAAATTTGAGTTCGTTATAACTAAGCGTTGGTGCGTGACGGTATATTCAAATTATTTGATTAGGTTTGATAAATTGTTTTAACCGTCACACACCCTACAAGGTTGCACCAATGTCAATTAATATTCAACTAGACTAAAATCCTTACCCAGTCCTATTTATAGGACTTATGCTATTAGCTTGGGGTTTGCAACCCCGAGCGGTGTTGAAAATGGTGCAACATGTAATTTTTAACCTACGATTGGTGCGTGACGGTATATTCAAGTTGTTCGGTTAGGTTTGATAAATTGTTTTAACCGTCACACACCCTACAATCTTCTTCTTAGTAAAATATTAGTTAGTTATAAATTACTATTGGTGCGTGACGGTATATTCAAATTATTTGATTATGTTTGATAAATTGTTTTAACCGTCACACACCCTACAAGCTATTTATGGGGGATTAATTACGAATTACGAATTACGAATTATGTTCACCAGCCTTTACAGATATGATAAGTGCTTAACCGAACCTGATATTATTCCTCATTCGCACGAACAACTGACAAATATCGCAATTAGCCGACTACGATTATATACATAGACGAAAGGAGCGATGGTCAAAAAAGTTATGCTTCAACTTACACCTAACGAATTGCAGCAAAAAGAATACCCCATCGCTCATTTTCTTATTGGTATACCCGGTAGTGGTAAGTCAACTTTTGCTAAATTACTATCCCAACAAGGAAATTATCAAATTATTTCTACAGATGATATTCGTACCAAACTTTACGGTGATGCGAGTATCCAGGGAGACTGGAAGCAAATCAAAATTGAAGCGATTCAATGTATTTATGAAAGTTTGCGAGCAGGTAAAAGCATAATATATGATGCCACTAATTTTAAACGTGCGCTGCGTTTGGAATTCTTGCAAAAAGTTAAACAAAAATTAGGAGCAACTCATTCCCTACCCTGGATTGCATGGTATTTAAATACACCTTTGTCAACAAGTATTGCATGGAATCAAAATCGCGATCGCCAAGTTCCGGAGTCAGTTATTCACCGAATGTATGAGATTCTGCAAAACTTCCCACCAATTACCGCAGAAGGTTTTAAGCTGATAAATACTGTTGATGTAACATCAGCTAATTTTTCACCATCAGAAATTGAAAAGTTAATCAAAAAACTTCCTCGGAGTATAATTAATACTCAAAATCGTAAAGCCAATATCACGCTCCATCAATACAGCAATTTTCTTGATTTTGAAAGGTTACTGCATTTAATATCGTTGATTATTAAATATCCTGGTATCGGTAACTTACAAAATACCAACCCCGATTTACTTGAAAAAATCCTGGATTATAAAGCTGAATTCAGCAGCGATATACAAGAAATCACCGCAATAATTGCTAAAGAGCGCGGAAATATTTACGCTTGCGAAAACGCGATAAATAATGATTTAAAATACCTGGCTGAAGTTGGTATTATACCCGAATCAACCCCCCTCTCCTTAATAGGTCGAGGGGATGGGGGTGAGGTTAATTTACCTTTAACAACGAGAGGGGATGGGGGTGAGGTTGATTCTTTGACAAGAAGAGGAGAAGGATGTGAGATTGATTCCTTAATAGGTCGAGGGGATGGGGGTGATGTTAATTTACCCTTAGAATCGAGAGGGGAAAATAAAGATTTTAATTTACATAGTTATTCGGAACAAACAGTATTTAACAGATTAATTGGAACAATCCGATTGATAATTAACAATCCATATTTAGATAATAATCATGGAGGTAGCATACCAACTCTCGCAAAAGCTCTTGAAGAAGCAGGAACTATTGATAATGCCAAAAGCGAAATAGCAACCATTCGTAAAGATATCGAGAAAATTCTCAAACCATATCAAATATTACCATCATTTCCCATGCGAAAAGGTTATTTTGCGGGAACGGGTATCCTATCCCAACAAGAACTAATTAGAGTATTTGAAATATTACAATCCCAAGCAAACAGCTTAGATGACCCCCTCGCACTAGATTTATATAATACATTCAAACAAAGAATGTTGCAGTCAAAATTTATTAACAGTAATGAAAATATCTACCCAGTTAGGTCAATTACAAATAATTGCATTATAGATGAGAAATATATACATGAAACATCGCTTTTAAAGAAATTACCGTATCTAGAAGACGCAATAATTAACGGTAAGTTAATCGAATTTAGTCGTTTTAGCAGTAGTGCTAAATATCAAGGAGATGCAAAAAGTTTCGTTCAAGTTTATCCGCTACAAATTATATTTCATAACTTAGCTTGGTATTTAGGATACGAATGCGTAAAAGGAGAAGAAGAACCGGTTTTACTGAGATTTGAGCGTTTAGATAGATTATTTTTAGGTAATCCACAAAATCAATCTCGTACTCGACAACAACAAGAAACAGCATTAGAAAACTTACACAAACTTGTCCAAGGAGGTGCGGGAATATTTTTAGGAAATAGCGTTACCAATCAACGAAAATTTCTTAGTCCCGATAAAAAAATCCGCTCTCAAGCTTGCGTTACAGTTGAACTATGGTTTAAC
>JBCBPQ010000266.1:0-9914 GCA_039820645.1 Cyanobacteria bacterium J06633_8
GAAAACCAAGCATTTATCAACGATAAAGGGAAGAAGCAAATATCTTGAAGTGCGGAGGGCTCAGCCGTGCAAGCCTATCGAGGGATAACAGCTCCCATGCTCCCACTGAAGTAGGAAGTGATGTCCGGCTTGTCTAGATTTCACAGAGCAGATTTAGATTTATAGATGCTTGAAGAATATTGCATCGTATTTTTTATGCTGAAGGCAGCGCAATAGTGGATGAAATAGCAACATGGGGACATTCTTAATATTGATGGCGGAAGCCAGCGCCGTCGGAAGTGAGTTAGTAGAAGAAGCACAGGGCGAAGGTTTTGGTTTTAATACCAATGTCTTAGATACTAACTTGATAAACCTGGCAATTATTTTTGTAGTTTTATTCGTTTTTGGACGTAAAGCTTTAGGAGGTTCTCTAAAAGAACGTCGCGAAAAAATTGAAGCTGCAATCAAAGCTGCTGAAAAACGTGCCAACGATGCACAAACTGCTTTAGCCGAACAACAAAAGAAATTGGCTCAAGCCCAAGCAGAAGCAGAAAGAATTAAGCAAGCGGCACAAGAAAATGCTGTTAAAGCGAAAGAATCAATACTCGCACAAGCCGCTGTTGATGTGGAAAGAATGAAGCAGACAGCAGCAGCAGATTTGAATACAGAAAGAGATAAAGCCATTAACCAATTGCGACAGCGCGTAGTCGCTCAGGCTTTAGAAAAAGTAGAGTCGCAACTCCGTGGTGGAATTGCTGACGATGCTCAGCATACATTAGTTGATCGTAGCATCGCGCAATTAGGGAGTTAATTATGGGAAATAACACAGCAACCGCAGCAGTATCGCGTCCTTACGCCGAAGCGCTGATGTCTATAGCGCAGTCAAACAACGTTGCAGATAAGTTTGACTCTGATGTACGTTCTTTATTGAACTTAATCAAAGAAAGCCAAGCCCTGCAAAACTTTTTTGCTAACCCGTTTATCAGTGGTGAAGACAAAAAAGGTGTTATTAGCAAGATACTCAGCGACGACACCAACCCAATTTTCCGCAACTTTTTGATGCTGTTAGTAGATAGACGGCGAATTACATTAGTTGAAGATATAGCCGAGGAATATTTGGCAAAGTTGCGAGAACTAAATCAAACAGTATTAGCCGAAGTTATTTCTGCCGTTCCCCTTACTGACGAACAGCAGCAGACAATCAAGGAAAAAGTTAAGTCAATGACTGATGCTCGCGAGGTCGAGTTAAACAGTACTATTGATAGCGATATCATTGGTGGCGTAATTATTAAGGTTGGTTCTCAAGTCGTTGATTCCAGTTTAAGGGGTCAGTTACGCCGCTTATCTTTGAACTTGAACAGCTAACAGGAAGTTAGGAGTTAGGGGTTAGGAGTTAAGAATTATAAAGTTAGGAGCCAAGAGTTAGGAATTTAATTAAGAGTTTAAAGAAAACTGATAAAACAGAAAAAACTCATAACTCACAACCAACTCATAACTCACAACCAACTCAAAATTTATAACTCATAACTCAGAACTTATAACTAAGGTTTCTTTTTCGTATTGTAAGAAAGAAGATAAAAAAATGGCAATTAGCATTAGACCAGACGAAATTAGTAACATTATCCAACAGCAAATCGAGCAATACGACCAACAGGTCAAAGTTGCCAATGTTGGTACCGTACTGCAAGTAGGTGACGGTATTGCTCGTATCTATGGCTTAGAAAAAGCTATGGCTGGTGAGTTGTTGGAATTTGAAGATGGTACCACAGGTGTTGCTCTTAACTTAGAAGAAGACAACGTTGGTGCTGTATTGATGGGCGATGGTCGCCAAATTCAAGAAGGCAGTACTGTTACAGCTACCGGTAAAATTGCTCAGGTAGGTGTTGGCGATGCCATGATTGGCAGAGTTGTCAATGCTTTGGGTGAAGCAATTGACGGTAAAGGTGACATCAGTACTTCTGAAGGTCGTTTGATTGAGTCAATGGCTCCCGGTATCATTGCTCGTCGTTCCGTACACGAACCCATGCAAACCGGGATTACCGCTATTGACGCGATGATTCCCGTAGGAAGAGGACAGCGCGAATTAATTATTGGTGACAGACAAACTGGTAAGACAGCGATCGCCATTGACACCATTATTAACCAAAAGTCCGAAGACGTAGTTTGCGTTTACGTAGCTATCGGTCAAAAAGCTTCTACCGTTGCTAACGTAGTTCAAACTCTGCAAGATGCAGGTGCAATGGATTACACCATCGTAGTTGCCGCAAACGCATCCGAACCCGCACCGCTACAGTGGTTGGCTCCTTACTCTGGTGCTGCGATTGCCGAGTACTTTATGTACAACGGTAAAGCGACATTAATTATTTACGACGATTTGACCAAGCAAGCACAAGCTTATCGTCAAATGTCCTTATTACTACGTCGTCCACCCGGTCGTGAAGCATATCCTGGAGACGTATTTTATCTCCACTCCCGTTTATTGGAACGTGCTGCTAAACTCAGCGACGAACTAGGTTCCGGTAGCATGACTGCGTTACCAATCATTGAAACCCAAGCTGGTGACGTATCGGCATACATTCCTACCAACGTAATTTCTATTACCGACGGTCAGATATTCTTATCTTCTGACTTATTCAACGCCGGTATTCGTCCCGCAATCAACCCCGGTATTTCCGTATCCCGAGTAGGTTCTGCGGCTCAAACCAAAGCGATGAAAAAAGTTGCCGGTAAGTTGAAGTTGGAATTAGCACAATTCGACGAACTACAAGCATTCTCACAGTTTGCATCCGACTTAGATAAAACAACTCAAGACCAGTTAGCTCAAGGTGTACGCTTGCGGGAAACCCTAAAGCAGCCACAAAACCAGCCACGTGCAGTATACGAGCAAGTTGCAATCTTGTATGCGGGTCTTAACGGATATTTAAGTGATATCGAAGTTAATAAAATTACAGAATTTGTTGAAGGATTCCAAGAATACTTGAAGAACAACAAAACCGAGTTCAAGCAAGGAGTTTCCGATACGAAAAAGCTTGGTGAAGACGAAGAAAAAGCTTTGAAAGAAGCAATTGAAGAGTACAAAAAGACCTTCATGGCAACTGCGTAAAACAGTGAGCAGTGAACAGTGTTAGCGTAGCGTGACGCGATAGCGTCATACAGTGAACAGTAAAGAATAGGAGGAGAGGGGTTGATGGCTTGGAGAAAAGTTTCTAGTTCTTATTCCTTTGGCATCAACTCTTGATTCTCTGACTGTTAAACGCTAACTGTTAACTGCTCACTGCTCACTGTTAACTGTTAACTGTTCACTGTTCACTGTTCACTGAAAGAAATTATGCCTAATTTAAAAGCAATACGAGACAGAATAAGTTCTGTTAAAAATACCAAGAAAATTACAGAAGCCATGCGCTTAGTGGCTGCTGCTAGAGTACGTCGCGCACAGGAGCAGGTTACTTCTACCCGTCCATTTGCAGACCGTTTAGCACAAGTATTATTTGGTTTACAAAGCCGTCTAGCCTTTGAAGATGTTGACTTACCGCTGATGAAGAAGCGCGAAGTTAAATCAGTCGGGTTGCTAGTAGTTTCAGGCGATCGCGGTTTGTGCGGTGGTTACAACACCAACGTGATTAAGCGTGCGGAAAATCGTGCCAAAGAACTAAAAGCTGAAGGTTTAGATTACAAATATGTATTGGTAGGACGTAAAGCTACCCAATATTTTCAACGTCGCGAAGAACCCATCGACGCTAATTATACCGGCTTAGAACAAATTCCTACAGCAGCGGAAGCTTCTAATATCGCTGACGAACTACTTTCTTTATTTTTATCAGAAAGCGTAGATAGAATCGAATTAGTTTATACCAAATTCGTTTCCTTAGTTAGTTCTCGTCCAGTAGTACAAACCTTGCTTCCTTTAGATCCTAATGGTTTGTCAGCAGACGACGAGTTTTTCCGTTTAACAACCCGTGGTGGTGAATTTGAAGTTGAAAGAGAGAAAGTTACGACTCAAATGCGTGCTTTCCCTCGCGACATGATTTTTGAACAAGATCCAGTACAAATTTTAGATTCTTTACTACCGCTATACTTAAGCAACCAACTATTGCGAGCATTGCAAGAATCCGCAGCCAGCGAACTAGCAGCGCGGATGACAGCAATGAGTAGTGCTAGCGATAACGCCGCAGAATTAATGAAGAGTCTTTCATTGTCTTATAACAAAGCGCGACAAGCTGCAATTACTCAAGAAATTCTAGAAGTTGTGGGTGGTGCCCAAGCGCTAGGGTAATTAGAAATTTTAAATTATCAAAGTTGTTAATAGCTAATTGTTGATTTTATCTGAATTGACAATTGGCTATTTTTATTGCTATCACATAATCCAAAATCCAAAATCGGTTATGGCAGTTTTCAAAAAGCTGCACTATAATAGAATATGAATCACATGGGTCTGTAATGGTTTCGACGGGGTGGTGAAAGCTGCTCGTTGATTCAGGTCGAGAGTGAGCCTAATCTCGTAAATCAAGGTTCAAACAAATAATAACTGCAAACAACATTGTAGCATTCAAGCGTCAAGCAGTAGCTGCTTAATCTTTTTTTCGTACGCTTCTCTCTAATTTGACTCCGTTAAGGATTAGGGAGCAACCCCAACGGATGCTCTAATAAGTTCCCTTTGGTGGACTTATTAGAAAAGACTTTACCAAAGCATCCCACCGTTCGGGATAATGAGCGGTCCCTGCCTCAAGGGTAAGCGAGGCTAAACCTGTGAATGATGCGGGAGTAAATACCCATTTCGGACGGCAGTTCGATTCTGCCCAGGTCCACTAGTATATAATTACCAATCCACCTTATACTTAAATGTAGAGGTGGATTTGTTTTTTAAGATGAATAAATCGCAAGTAATTGTTATCTGTCGAAATCCTGATTGTGGTGCGGATTTGTTGAGGTTTTGTGAAGCGGTAGCTGCTATTAATTGTTGTATTTAGCAGGAGGCTCAATATAGCAGTTATTGATAATGGTTCAAGATTAAATCTCAATCAACTTCAGTCACCAACAATTGCCACTCACTCACCACAGCTTCAGGAATTTCTAAAACCTCCTGTTTTTTCCCCGATACCGGTAAATTTAACTTCAACGACTCAACTTCAGTTAACTTGGGTAAAACGTCAGTTAAACTGTATTCTCCTACATTGGGCGCTGGTGACGAATTGGCATAAACGTCAGATGCATTGAGCAATTTACCCGATGCTGTAATTATTTCTAAGGAATGAGGATGAGAAAATTTAAATACGCCGGGAAAACCAACTATTCTTAAATTTAATTCTTGTTTAGCACCGGGATGAATCTTTTTAAAAAGTAATACTTGCCAGGTATATTCCTGTTTATCTTTAATAGATACTTGGGAATGGTAGCGTAAGACTCCAGGTGCATCGTGATGCTGACGCAGCATGGCTATGGATTCTTGGGTGGTAAATCCAATTGCAATAAATATTAAAATTATGATTGTGAAACAGCGTTGCAATAAGTTTGTAAACATTGGTTTTAATTGAGGAATTGAATTTTTGTTTTTTATCTAAAAGTTTCACAAACCCGGTTTTTTTAGAAAAGCCGGGTTTGTAACTGTTATCTAATTTCTAGTCAATCTAGACATATGTTTTCAATGCTCAAACAAACCTTGAAACTGTAATAAATCCAACTGCACTATGGTTGGCAAACATTTGAAACAATCTTCAGCTAATTCTAATCTTTCCTCGCGTTGAAGCATTTCTACTAGCTTTCGCCGTATACTGACTAAGTATCTTACATCATTAGCAGCATAACTAAGTTGAGCATCGGATAAATTCGCAGCATTTCCCCAATCAGAAGATTGAGCGCTTTTGTCAAGTTCAACTTGCTCCAATTGCTGTACCAATTCCTTAAGCCCATGTCTGGGAGTATAAGTACGAACTAATTTACTTGCAATTTTTGTACAAAAAACGGGATTTACCATTATGCCCAAGTAATGGCGTAAAGTTGCTAAATCAAAACGGGCAAAGTGGAATATTTTTACGGCATTCTCAGCTTCTAAAAGTTTTTTCATATTGGGGGCTTCGGTTTGTCCTTTTTCAATCCGAACAACCGTAACCTTACCTTTATCGTCCGCTATCTGCACCAAACATAAACGGTCTCGTAAAGGCAATAATCCCATAGTTTCGGTATCTACAGCAATTGCTTCACATTTGAGATATGCCGCAAGAGTCGAATCATTTATATCGCGATCGCAAACCTGAAAATCTTGTAATTCCATGAATCCTTAAAAATCAATGCAGTGTCCGCTCTCTTGACATTGCGTGCGTCCTCGTTCCACATCTCCCGCCTAAAAAGACGGCAGTTTTGAACCTCGACCAGTTTTATAAAAAAGCAAACACTACTTTATAGTAAAAAAAATAATAAATCAAACTTATCTACTAAGAATAAAAATTTGAGTAAGGAAATATTCGTCTTCACTGTTTACAGCTACACCAACACCAGTCAAGTTGTATTTACCCTTGATATTTTTTAGGTGTCCGGGACTTTCAATCCAACCTTTTACAGCTTCTGCAACTGGATCGTCATACCCAAAATTAAAAGCTACATTTTCAGATGCACTGTTATAGCGAATAGAAATAGTATCAACTCTTTTAGCAAATCCGTTATGGCTAAAGGGGACTCGATGTTCTGCCATATTTTGGCTATGAATCCTCGCTTGTTTGGAAATTTTGCTATCTAGCTTCAACTTAGGTAATTTTTTAGAAGCTCGATATTGATTTATTTTCTCAAATATCGACCTTTCCAATTCAGCAGTTTCTACATTATTAGATAATTCAACCGGATGTGTTGGAATTAACAATTCTTCCTTTGGTGTCGGTTCGCTAGTAGACGTGTGACCCGGTACGGGTTTTGTAGTCATTGCGCTAGCCAGGACAATTGTAGTAAAAGCAATGCCAAGTATAGTTTTTCGACTCATGGGCGATTACATAGTTTATAGGCTCTTGAGACGCTAACCCAGATTTTATAGTTCTTTTGTATACCAGTATATAATTAAGTGTTTTATTATTTTAAAGAATCTTTGCATATCCTTTCTTAGCCGTCAAGACTAGCTAATTAAGGTAATTTTTATATTATTTTTAGATTAAGCAATCCAAAATAATACATGAAGACTTTAAAAAGCTTTAACCGAATCTGGGCAATTATTCTGACTCAGTATCGGAGTTCTAAATTCGTTATCAAAACAAACTTTACTTTTACTACCGATAAATAGTGCAAAATAATACTTTATGTTTCCAAGTCAAAATCTGATAATCCCTAAAAAATACTTCCGAATAATAAATGTCAAAACTTGGTTTTTTACAAACCGGGTTTTAAATGAGCAAATAATTTATAAATACTTAGGGCATTTTAGTTAAAAATAATACATTTTGATAGCCCCTTCCCCTCTCCTTATTAAGTAAAGGGGTTTTCAAAGCAGGGGGTGAGGTTCGACGAACTGTATTCCACTTAACTAAAAAAGGCTAACAAACAAGGCTAAGACATTTTTTGATACTTTAATAACTTCACCGCGAGCATAAATAAGATTCATTCTTCAGATAGATGTAGAAATAGTTACCTATATTACCTATATAATGATGCGAAAATATTTATATATGGTTAAAAATAAACTACATTTTAACTGACAAAATAAATAGCTTTCATAGATTATAATTACGATGAGATTAAAAGAAAATTTTGAAATTAGCGAACTATAACTTAACTAGAAGTTAACTTCAAGCTTGATAATTAATTAATGAGTGTATTATTTTCATCTATACCTTTTACTTTTATTTCTACAGCGGCAATTGCTGTCGGGTTAGCGCTAACCCATTTATATTGTCGCAAACTGCGCTTCATTACAGTTCCCCGCAGTCGCTGGTTGAGTGCTGCTGGTGGAGTTTCCGTTGCTTATGTTTTCGTGCATATTCTACCAGAATTAAGCGAGCATCAAGCAGTTTTGGAAGAAACACATAAAGGCTTTATTTCTTACTTAGAACACCACGTTTACCTATTAGCATTATTAGGATTAACCATATTTTATGGTTTAGAAAGAATTGCAAGTGAGTCTCGCGATAGTCAACAAGAAGCTGGACAAGGATACGTTGCAACCCAAGGAGTTTTTTGGGTACATATTAGTTCTTTTGCTATTTACAACGCTTTGATTGGCTATTTGTTAATGCATCGAGAAGAACCAGGTATGAAAAATTTGGTGCTATATAGTTTAGCAATGGCATTACATTTTGTAGTTAATGACTTCGGTTTACGAGAAAACCATAAACATATTTACGATCGTGTCGGACGCTGGATATTAGCAGCAGCAATTATTTTAGGATGGGTGATAGGTGGAGGCATTCAAATCGAAGAAAGGGCAATAGCTGTTCTTTTTGCATTTTTAGCAGGTGGAATTGTTCTTAACGTTTTAAAAGAAGAACTGCCTGAAGAACGAGAAAGCTGTTTTTGGGCTTTTGGATTAGGTGCGCTGATTTATACTACTTTACTTTTAACTGTGTAGTTGAATATCAATTTTTGAATTAGTTTGAATTTTTGTCGATGATAGATAATAGGTAAAAACTGTAGTATTTTATAAATCGCAAAAACAAATACTATTTCTTCAGATATTTCTTATTCTTTCTGAAGATAGATTCTCATAATCATAATAACTATTGCCTTAGCTAGAAGAATTTAACATCATAAAAGTATAAATTTGTATCATCAATTAAAACATAGTTTCATTTGTTTATCAACTTCAATTGAATTTTGTATTGTCTATTGAAGTCATTGAAAAAAAATAATTATTTAAGTGCATCTACAAAAATAAACTAAATTAATGAAAAAAAAGAAGGTATTTATGCTTAAAGATAAGCACAGAATAAAATCTCTGAAAAGAATAGCAAGTGGCTTTTCAATTACAATTCATTTTCTTCCTTTGACAGCATTTGCTATTCCAAAACGCCCTAATCCTAAACGTAATCCTTGCCCTCAAATATATTACGAAGAACCTTATAACAGCAAGATATTAGTACCAGCAGGATGTACTCCTAATGCTGCAACTATTCGTTGGAAGAAAACCGGACAAGCTGTAGATCAATCTATCAATATCGTAACTCCAGATTCAGACGTGACACCGCTTCAGCCTCCGATTCCTGAAAATCGTGCCAATGCTATTGCTAACATCAAGCCAATGATGGGTAAAGTAAGCGTGAAATTAAAAAACGACACCAACGCTCGAATTTCCTATCAAGCTGTTACTCATACTCAAGTTAGATATTTAGAAGGTGGAGAAGAAGTTACTTTACGCGATGTTCCTACACCTGTAACCGTAACAATGATAAGAGAAGACAAAGGATTGTTACGAGTAATGCCGATGTCCGATAAAGAAGACGGTATGTTAACAGTTACTTTGGATGAAAAAGCAAAATTCGATAATAACCAAGGTGTTTTAAGAATTCAGGAAGATGGACAAGTCTTTTTGAACTAACTGCCGATAAAAGTTTGATTTGGTTGGCTTCAAAAGCTGAGAAATATGTTGTACATTTTGAATGCACAATACTCTTGGAAGAAGGAAGAAGCAACAAAAGTTGTAGCCATTAATCAATGTCAAATAAATATATAAGTTAAATAGGCTGAGATTATTCCATTCTCAGCCATTTGAATGTTTTTATCTACCACCAACTAGTATCAGTGGAAAAATGACTAATCAAACAACAAATCGTTTTCAGTCGAGTCCCAAAATAATTTTCACGATTGCTTTTTTTGGATTTTTATTCGGGCTATACTTCATATTTACTCGGAAACCTACCCCAACTTCAGGATTAATGTCAGTATCTAAAATAGTCAGAGAAAAAGATGATTTTATTGGTAAATATGTTACCATTAGAAGCAAATATATTGAAAAACTTGGTCCC
>JBCBPQ010000267.1:0-9893 GCA_039820645.1 Cyanobacteria bacterium J06633_8
AATTTCTCAAGTCGGCTTCATTTAATTGACGATAATCTAAGTCACTCATTGTATTATATTTTCTCCATTCGTTAATATTTCTACCTGGATTGTTTCACCTATAAGAACTACTATTCTTCCAGTTCTCATATCGTATCTGGTTAGTTCAATTGTTTTTAGTAAGTTACTCATTCTTACGCATAAGTCGTAAAAAGAGCGTACTTGTTCGATTGTTGGTTCCACAAGTTGAATTTAAGTATTAACTGCTATAGCATTCGATGCGGTCTAAGCGGTTTTTCTCGTTACTTTGAGTCATTGTTTTTTACAATTCTAGATTTTATTTTCGTATTTTAGTAAATCGCCAACATCACAATTTAAGGTTACACAAAGCTTATCTATATATTCTTTTGAAAATCTCAAGAGAACATTTTGCTCAAATTTTTGAATGTATGAAGTAGATACATTAGCTTTTCTCGCTAATTGTTCTTGAGTTAAGCCTTGTGATTCACGAATTGTTTTTAAGTTAGAAATTACAGTCATAATACCTTAACTCTCCTGTTTCAGGCTAGCCTATAACCAACGCTTATGTAACAGGTTATAGCTTGTATTGTAAATATAGTGAGACTTTTAGCTTTAAGTACCCGGTTTATAACTAGTATAAAACATAATAAACTATAATACATCGCCTATTGCAGGCGAGTAAGTTTCTTGCTACTATTAATTTAGTGGGGTACAAAACGCCCCTAAACAATTAAAGCCGAGTGAGCCGGATAATCCTCACCCACAGGTTACATAGGTGTACTGGCGATATCTTCTAGACTGCCGAGATATCTGCTAACTGACAATTAGCAACAGCTTAGTTTTTAACTTGGCTGCTACTAGCTGTTATTTAGTTTTTAGTTATGGACAAAGTACGACTACGTAAAACAGTTAAGGGTGACTTGGAAAGTATAGCTACTGAATTAAATAAACCTGTAATAGAGTTACTACACGTAATTTTAGAAAGTTGGGTTGTCGATTACAAAATACAAACAATTAAGGATAAAAATTAATGAAACCTATCAATCATTTATCTCAAGATATTTTTTCATTACCATTTGTAACCCTAGAAAATCATCATTTATTACCTTCTCAATCAGGTATTTATTTCCTTAGAAGTGCTAACCAAATTTGGTATATAGGAATGTCTAAAGATATTAATTCAAGATGGTATTCACATGATGTTTTAAAAAAGGTGGGTAATACTAAAGAGCAATTATTTATATCTTGGTTGATTTATGAGGGTAATTTGCTACGTTTAGAACGCAAGTTTATAGATAAATATCGACCGTATTTAAATATTGTAGATAACCCAGATATTGAAAATAGGCGGTTTGTAAATATTTCAATTAATAATACAGATGAAGTAGATGTAAAAATAAACTCTACCCCTAAAAAATCTGGTAGAAAACAGATACGAATAACTTTACAGTCAGAATTAAAACCTGACGCGGATGCTTTATGTAAAGCTTACGGGTTAAGAGATTATTCTCAACTATTAGCTTTTTTAATTAGGACTAACGGAAGTAAATTACTTGAATTAGGAAATAAAAACTAATGAGATTAACAATCAGTTCAAAAGCAAATCAACGCTTTATAAAAGACCTCTCCCAGCGATATGCAATGACCGATAAAGAATGTTTGGATTATTTGCTAACTTCTATGAGATTGAACGGACTTCCTAGCAACAATTTTCCTCAAAGTTTACCAACCTACGATGATTCGATTTTAGAAGCATACCAGCCACAATCAAATTACGAACAATCGGCAATTGAAGAATTTACAGCAGACCCAGTAATTGAAAAATTTGCAGCTTTAATTGAGGATTTTTAATTATGGGTTATCACTCACCAGAATATATTAATTGGATTAATTCACCAGAATGGAAAGCTAAATCAAAGAAATGTCAAAGTTTAACTTGCAAACATTGCATTTTATTTCCTTGGTTATCCAGTCGGCATACGCACCATATGACTTACAAAAACATGAAAACAGAAATACCAATTAGAGACACGGTAGCGCTATCAGTTACGGCTCATAAAATTATCCACTGGAGGATATTTTGGAAGAACAAAAAAGTTAGACCATACATCAATTATTTTCTTCGTTTTTGTATGGTCTGTTCGATTTTATTTTGGAACACATTAGGACTACTAATTAGGAGATAGAAATTATGGCTACATTAAACGATTTGTCAAAAGAGCAATTGATTGAGTTATTTTCCTTAGCTTCAGAAGTTAATGAAAAGCATTTACAAGTAATTCAATATATAACGATTCAAATAGGTCCTAAACCACAACATCCTAGAGGATGTATTGATTTACCTATTAAAAAGATGTCAACTGAGGAGAAAGAATTTAGGGTTCAACTTGACAGAGTAAACTTTGAGAATGCTTTCAATTCTGACAATCCAGAGATATTTTATTCGGTTCTGAAACAATCTTTGCAAGATGATTTTAAAATGTACACTATCTAAAAATCGAAGTGCTGAGAAGTTTGGCGACCATCAGCACTCGATATCCTCAACCGCGCATTAAACAATTAAGGAGTGAAACAATTATGCCACGAGGTAAGAAAGGAACGGTAACAGGAGATAACCTGACTCAATCAAAAAGAGGTAAGAAAGGTGGTTTAACTGGGTCAAAGCACTTCGATAAACCAGATGAAACATCTACAAGCACCACTAAAAATGCTGTAGGGAAAGCAGCAAAAGCAATTAGTAACGGTGTGGGTACAGTAGCTAATACAGTTGGTGCGGCGCGTGATATTGCTCAAACTGTTGGTAATGGTGCTAGACAGGTCAGAAGGTCTTTTAGTGGTGGTTCCGATTTAGTTACAGGGGAAACTTCAGAAGCGTTAACCCAAGCTGATAATGTAGCTAAAAGTTACGGATTAGAAAGGATAGAGTTAAATCTTGGTAGCGACCCTTATGCGATAGACACTTCTTTACCAGAGTTGACTGCTAAGGAAGCAAATGCATTAAAGCTTACGATGCAACGTCAAAATAATGCTTTAACAGTCCGTCATGAGAAGCGCAAGCAAGACAGATTAAAAGTTGCTATTCGCAAGGAAGAAACACAGTTAGTAGGTGACTTAATAGACCTTAATACGACTGAAGTGGATACAGCTACTAAGGTCGTTAAAAATCAGATTTCCGTTACTAAGTTTCACACTGAACAATCACGACTTGAGGAAACCGAAGAGTTATTAGAACAGCAAACTATTCGCACTCAGGGAACTATTAATTTAACTCAAGGTGTTAGGGATGAGTGGAACTTAAAACTTGAGAAACAACAGCGTAATAACGAAAAATTGAGATTAGACATTGAAGGTTTGGACGCTGATATTGATAGAACGCGAGAAGAAATTGAAGCGCGTATGTTTGGTGAGTAAGTAGTTTTTGGGTGCGTCTACTTTTATTTTATTTGTAATTAACTAGGTAAAAATAATGTCTAAATTTATTTCGGCTATTGCAGGCTTGATGACTTTTGGGGCAATAGTAGGATATTTCAATGCCAAAGATGAAAGTAATCAAAAATTTAATTTACATCTCGGTTTGATTACTACTGGTTTAACAATTGGTGCGATTGGTGGTGAACTTTCTAAAAGTGTTGAACTAGAAAGGAAGGTTAAAGATACAGAAGACAAGTTTACTAAAGAAATTAAGGCTTTAACTAAAGAGAAAGATGATTATTTATTTCAAAACAAACAATTTTCAAGTTTGTTTATAGATAAAGATACTAATGTTAAAGACCTTAACGAACGTTTGCAGAAGAAAGAGCAAGAAGTTTCATCACTCAAACAAGGTTATCAGGTATTAGAAATTGCCACTAAACAGAAGATAGCCGAGTTAGATGTAAAAATTGCACGAGATGATGACCGTCAAGACAAATTCATTGAAGATGTAAAACAGTGGTTTGCTGAGTCGTTAAAAGTCAAAATTGATTATGAGTATGAGCGAATAGCAGATACTACCGTACATCGTTTAAATGACAAGCGCTTTGAGGATATTCATACAGTATTAGAGCGTTTTTATCAAAAACTTAAAATTCAGCATAACGACCATTACGAACAGTTGCAAGATATTTATTCCTTAGAGGGAGATGGTGTTATCCAAGAAGTAATTGACACTTACTTCCGTATTTCAATGGAAATATCTAGTTTACACGTCAGACTTAGAAACTTGCTGAACACAACCACTAAATTAACTTTAGAAGTATTTAGAGATGAGTTAATAGAACGTCGCGACCCCTCTAAGTTTGTATCTAGAGACAAAGTACAACAAGGATTAGATTATTTCCAAACAGAAACTAAAGTCAAAGTTGATAAGGTTAGACAATCGGCTATTCAAAATGACTCCCAACTCCAAGAATTACGAGAAGAAGTAGATAATTTTCTCAATGATATTGAACAGAAAAACTTAGAAATTGATGATTTAAAACAGCAACTAAAAGAAGCTAAAAAACCACTGTTATTTTATGGGGTAAGCATTGCCGCTAGGGCTGGTAATAGCATTAGCAACTATTATTACAAGTATTATGACTTTAAATTAGATTGCATTACTTGGGCAGAAACCGAGACGGGTTATACCCTTTTATTTGGTATTCGTCAGAATCCTGGATTATCAGAAAGCGATTTATTTGCTGATAACTCAAAAGAAAAGTTAGCAGGTTTAACTAATAGTTATCCCGGTCGCTTTCCAAAACTTGAATTTAATCGACAAGACAATACAGTCAAATTAGTTGTTACTTTGCGTCCGGAAGTTAAAAAGGTTATTAGTCCGGAAGAATTTACCCAAAGTGTAAGAGATGAATTACAGCCACCGTCCGCGCTAATCGATTTTGTCAAAGATGCTTATCACGTTGGTTTATGGGCAGAAACCGGAAGCGGAAAGACAACGGCTATCTCTAACATTATCGGTGGAATGATTAGTGTGTTGGGTGGTAGTCCTGAGATTCGTTTGACCATTCCCAAGATTGATGAGAGTACCCAAAAAATATTTCCCCGTGTGGATTGGTTGGGCGTTCCTAAATCCGTTTTTGGATTATTGGAAGCTGCTTTAGAAATTCAATACCGCATTTACGTAAATGAACAAGCTTACTTAGCTGGTGAGGAGATTAAAGCGTTTACCCCTATCCTGTTTTTTATCGATGAAATCAATATGATTTTTACCAGATGGGGAAGAGTTAACGAAGCAGATATCATTGAAGCCCTTGATAAATTTTCAGAAACATTAAGCGGAGAACGGCTAGAGTATTTCAACACTTACATGAGAACTGAATTACTCAACTATAAGAATGAATTTGCAAAGCGGCTGTTACTTTTCATCTGGCAGACTGGCAGAAGCTTAAATGTAAAATCCCTTGTCGCAGGTCAGAACTTACAACCCGGTGCTTTCCGAATGATGAAGACAGACCTTACTAACTGTGCGTACCTTGCGCTAGCTGACTCAATTGAGTCTTGCATACCTTATAAGGTAAAAAACATTTACAAAGATGGTATAACCGCGCAAAAAGAACGGTTAGACCAAGCTGTAATAACCGACCCATTACTAAAATTCACTGGGTTATGTTGTCCCAATCAAGGTAAACCCTATTTTGGTTTAATGCCAGAACCAAACTATTACAAATGGGGTGATGTCCAATCTCGTCCAATTAACAATAATCAATTAAGTCAAGAAATAAATTTTGTCCATACCAGAAAACAAGCACAACAAGAAGTGGACTTGATTCCACATAATATGGACGAAACATTAGACAATTTGGACAAACAGCGGACGCAACGTCCAAAAGTGTCCAGCCTGGAAGCTAGTAATATCAAAGCTTGTCCAGTATATGACGACCTTCCAAACAATCTCAAAACCCTTGAATATGGGGGTATGGCTGAATTATACGCTAAATTGCCCAAAAAACCTGATGGAAGCATCCACAAAACTGATAGCTATGAAAAAGTTTTTAAGGTTAAGCGTAGTGAAGATAGAAAGATTATGTCCCAACTTATTGATTTTTTAGAGTCTGAATTTAGGCTTTAGCCCTTCCTAGCTACTGTTAGTAATTAACTACTAAAAATAACTAACTACTAACAGTAACTACAGTTATTTTCTTCTAATAGTTCATTCGCAATCAAAAAATTTTTTCTCAATAAGAGCGATTTTGCATACCCCAGTACGCCACCGTAGATTAATTAAGGAGATACAAACAATGACTGCTGAAATTTTGACCAATGGACACGCCAAGACCGCGACAATAGAAAACATTATCCCTCTAGAACCTGCTTCAGAACAACCTAAAACCAAAAAGACGCGCAAACCTAGCGGTAACAAAGCAATCAATTTTTACTTGGACATAGACGCTGGTGCTAAACGAGTTAAATGCCGTCTCAATGGAGCGTACAAAGCATTTCCGTCAGAAGCTAAAGAAATTAAATCGGAAGTACCCTTACGTAATGATGGCTGCTTTGGATATGGATCTAAAAATTATGTTGTAGGTAGAGCAATAGACCGGGTTAACGGTAAGTTGATTGTTGGCAGCCAAGACAAAAAATTAACTCACCTTGATGTCTGGATTGTGGGAGCTATCACTCATTACCGCAAACAACTTAAAGAATGTGTTAAATCAAGACGGCGTAAAACTCAACCCGCACGGATTAACCTTTATTTGAGAATAGTTACCCTGTCATCTCCCAAGCGCAAAGAACTAGACAAGATGCTCAAACAAATCAGTAACTTTATTTGGGAGGATACAGAGTTTAACGTTACTGTTAAATCTTGTGAGTTTATTGACGAAGGGGAAGGTGCAGCGGTGGAAATCGCGCATCTGTACAACCATGAAA
Organism: Cyanobacteria bacterium J06633_8; assembly: GCA_039820645.1. Taxonomy (GTDB): domain Bacteria; phylum Cyanobacteriota; class Cyanobacteriia; order Cyanobacteriales; family Nostocaceae; genus Rivularia. Next base: position 6,850 of record JBCBPQ010000267.1, read on the forward strand.
TATTCCACCTTGTTGACTTAGGCGGTGGAACTTGTACCCATACAACTTATGAGTGGGATGGAGATGAAATCAGTACTACTGCTAAATCTCCCGTTAGTGGTGCAGGGATGACATCAATTATCAACCGCATTTTTAAAGCTTTAACTAGAACCGATAGAGGTGCTATTCAAGCAGAAAATCAAGACATACAGGAAGCTTTGGAACTGTCCCAAATTACAGATGATGGAGTGTGGAAAGTACCATTAAGAAGTAACGGGAAAGTTGAGGATATCTCAACAGAGGTAGAAGGTGCGCTTAGTGAGTGGGTTAGCGGCAACTACGCGCTACTCAAGCAATTTGATTACATCTCCCAGAAATTAGCTAGGGGAGAACACGTTTATTGTTCCGGTGGTGGATTTGCTGTAAAGGTTGTGGCTGATTGGGTTATCAAGTATCTTACTGCTGACATTTCAGATGCAAAAATTAAAATCTTAGAAAATCCCCAACACGTTAACCTTACTGGATTAAAGCACTTAGATAATTAAATTTGTTAGATAATTAAAAAGCTAGCTTGGTCAGAAGCTAGCTTTAGTTCAATTAAGCATTTGAGGATATTATACCCATGACTCAAACACTAAACAAAACAGTAACATTTGAAGAATTTGTCAAATGGAAACCAGAAAACGAACTATATGAACTACACAATGGGGTAATTGTAGAAGTGGCGCAACCAATTGGTAAACATGAAAATGTTGTAGGATTTTTAATTGAAAAAATCTTAGTAGAGTATGTGCGTCTTAAATTACCTTATTTTATTGCTTCAAAGGTGTTAGTAAAACCTGATGGTGAACAATCAGCTTACTATCCTGATGTATTGGTATTAGATAAGCGAAATTTAAAGAATGAACCATTTTATGAGCGAGAATCTACTGTTTCTCAAAGTGAATCAATACCGTTAGTAGTAGAAGTAGTAAGCACTAATTGGGGTGATGATTATGCTGTTAAATTTGAGGAATACGAAGATATAGGTATACCAGAATATTTAATTGTTGATTATTTAGGATTGGGTGGTAAAAAGTTTATCGGTAGTCCTAAGCAACCTACGATTACTGTTTGTCAATTTATTGATGGGGAATACAAAAGTATTTTATATAGAGGTGATGATGTAATTGAATTAAAATCATTCCCCGAATTGAAACTAACCGCAAACCAGATTTTTCAATCCGCAGAAGTAGATATTTAAGTAAAATAGAATGCTTATTTATTGATGTTCTTATCTCGGATTACCGAGATGAGAACATTTTATTCACGAGTAAAAGTTAGCGCGGTTAAGTTTTCTACCTTTGGATAGATATTAAATTGTTTTTAAGGACATAAATATTTATCGCGCTTCGCGTCTCAAAATATTGTTTCTTTTTTTACTGAGGCTTAAGATAGGAACTAAAGTTTTTATTTATACTTCTCACCCTCTGCCATCTGCCCTATGCCCTCTGCCTTTTTTGTAAAAACTAGTAAATTGGTTCTCTAATATAACTGATGTCGAGCAATACTAAAGTAGAACCTCAAAGATTTAATTCACCGTACCTAGTACGGTGAACCGATGCTTCGCACAAACGTGTTTCAGTACTCGACTCAAACCCACTACAAAAATTAATTACTTTCCCGCCTACATATCTATCCACTGCCTGAAATTAAACAACTTCACTGTGGGGCTAACAATTAGATATAAACACTTGTCACTACTGTAATCTAAAAATTATGAGTAAATGGGGTGCAAGATGTGAAAGGTGAAAATCAACCGTCATGGCAAAGCCAAGATTATTTCTCAACAAGAAATACAGCTAATTTTCGCCCAAGGATTAACAAACGAAAGGGATAGGGCATTATTTGCTGTTTGTTTATTTAGTGCTTGTCGCATTCGGGAAGCTGTCACCTTACAAACTACCGACATTTACACCCCAAACGGTAAAGTTAGACCGGAATTAATCATCCGTAAAGCCAACACCAAAGGTAAGCTTGCGACGCGGACAATCCCAGTAATAGAAGACTTACGCCAAATATTAACTAATTATTACCCACAAACCGGAGAAACTTACCTATTCCCCGGTCGCAGTGACGGACATATAAGCCACGACTCAGCCGCAAGAATTCTACGTATAGCTTGTAAACAAGTAGGCATTATTGGGGTCAGTACCCATAGCTTTAGACGTACAGCCCTAACCCGTATGAGTAACGCCGGTATCCCCTTGCGAGTAATTCAAGAGATTTCGGGACATAGAAACTTAGAACAACTACAAAAATACCTAGAAGTCAGTGACGAACAGGTTTTAGGCGCGGCTTATTCCTTGGCGATGCTGTCACCAGTTGGGGGAGATGTCGGGAAATACAGTTTAAACGACATCTCTAATACCCAATCCAAAACCAATCAAACTAATCAAAATTTCTAAGGGATATTTTTAATCTCTATTTACTTAGATTCTAATTTTACGTTGGCAACTAGCTCTTAGTTTTGTGTTAATTTTACGCCGCGCTGGGGGGTTTTCTTGTTTTTCCCAAAGATGACCACAGCACATAGAAGTCAGTCCCCATGAAAAAAAATTTTCATCATCATCTATGAAAGAATATTCTCCCCCTGCTTCCCCTGCTTCCCCTGCTCAAGAAAGCTCAAGAAAGCTCTTTCAAATCAGTGACAATATTTGTCGGGGTTAGTTATAGCCCCAAAAGGGCGGAGTGAGGTCATAGTGTTTTATCCTAGAAATAAACAGGAATCGTTCCGATGCAAGCTTACAAAGCCAAAGGCAAAATTGACGTGACGGGTAACTTAGTAGTTGAAGAACCAATTCAAATACCACCCGGAAATGTGGAAGTAATTATTTTACAGGTCGCTGACGAGGTTAAGAATTCTACAGAAACCGTCACCGAACCACAACCAGAAACATCTAGAAGACCAACAAAAATCAAAGCATTACAAGGTTGGTTTGAAAAGACAAAACCCGCTCCTCCTGATTTTGATGCTGATGAAGCGAGATGGGAAGCTTTGAAGGAGAAACATAATTTGTGAAGGT
>JBCBPQ010000268.1:0-9864 GCA_039820645.1 Cyanobacteria bacterium J06633_8
AGGGAGAGGGGGTAGAGAGGGTAGAAAATTATTTAACTCCTCACTCCCAATACTACTCGGTTAAGAGGAGATCCTCCCTAGCCCTCCTTAAAAAAGGGGGCTTTTATTCCCTCCTTTTTAAGGAGGGCTAGGGAGGATCTCCTCTTAACCGAGTAGTATTGGGAGTGAGGAGTTAAATAATTTTCTACCCTCTCTACCCCCTCTCCCTTCTATTCCCCATTCCTAATTAATAGTTATACTCAGGTTTTATATCTCGCTTCATTAAATCCATCAGCGCCTGTCTTGGGGTGACTTCAGCTTTGAGCAGGCGGTAAACTTCTTGAGTAATTGGCATTGAAATATTTTGTTGTTTGGCTCGCTGTACCAAAACTTCGGCTGTATTTACTCCTTCAGCAGTTTCTTCAAGCTGGGAAAGAATTTCTGCAAGGGTTTTACCTTCTCCTAACTGATATCCGACTTTGTAATTGCGACTTAAAGGACTGTTGCAGGTTGCTAAAATATCACCCAAACCCGATAAACCATAAAAAGTTTCTGGCTTCGCACCCCAATGTACGCCGATGCGAACCATTTCAGTCAGCCCGCGAGTTACTAGGGCAGCCTTGGCATTAGTTCCCAACTGCAAACCGTCGCATACACCAGCAGCAATCGCCATCACGTTTTTCAAAGTTCCGCCTAATTCTACTCCCAAAGGATCGGAATTTGTATAAACGCGAAACCGAGTTGAATTGAATACAAGTTGAACTAACTCCGCAGCACTTTCAATATTGCTCGCAACTACAGTCGCTGCTGGTAATTCCTGGGTAATTTCCTTGGATAAATTAGGACCACATAAAACCACTACTGGATTATCGGGAAAATTTTCTTGCCAAATTTGCGAAGGTGTGCATGTAGTTTGGGAGTCTAAACCTTTAGTAGCGGTAACAAAAATAGTTTGAGTAGAAATAGATATAGATAAAGATTTTAGTTGAGAAACAACATCTCTCACCCCTTTCATAGAAACAGCACTGAGAATAATATCCGCACCTTCCACCGTTTGAGCTAAGCTTGCCGTACCGCGACGCGAGAATATTCGTACATCATGAGCGTTAATTTGAGCAAGAGTTGCAAGAGCTTTCCCCCAAGCACCAGCACCGAGAATAGCTACTGATTTTTGATTAGTCATTCAATTTTAGATTTTAGATTGACTATATATAAAGCCATCATGCATAAAAATTAATGCATCCGACGGTGGAAAATATAGCATTTGGTGGTGCTTGAGTCATTGGTGGATAATTAATGCTTTGGAAATATTATCTCTAATTGAAGGGGTTGGGCTGCGCGATCGCGATTGAGAACGTGGACATGAATCATGGTAGTTTTACTTCTGGAAAAGAATATTGTACAAAAATTTTTTCCAAGACACTTGTTAAAATAATCTGTAGGGGAACAAGTAACCTGAATGCCTACTGCTGCCCAATTAGAAAGTTTATATCGTATTGGCTACCAATTGACTTATATCATGCTTGAGCCCATACATCTTATGTGTGTGGATAATCGAACTGGTAACGTATATATATTAGCTGGGTATGATGAAGAACTTGAATTTCAAATTTTACCTAACGGGGATTTTGCTGATGAGCAGAATTAATTATAATGCAATGTCCAACGCTGATTTAAAAGAGTATTTTCTCAAACATCGTGGTGATAAAGCGGCTCTTCAAGCGTATTTAGACAGAATTAATCAGCGTCCGCTAAGGATTATTGCAAGTGCAAGTGATGCTGATTTTGATGATAAAGTTCAAGCAGCAATTCGTCAAAAGTTGGAAACTGAGAGAAAAAGTAAAGTTCAGGATTCTGATGTTGAGTTAGAAGCGAATGATTAAGAATGATTTGTGGAACTAAATAATGCTTGTTTTGCTTATTCAAACTTCAGAAAATCGAAGTTCAATCAAGTCATAATAAAGAACTGTAACTTTCCTGATTGCAATTTTTCTGATTCATTTCTTGGAATTATCTCAATAGAAGATGTCGGATTTCGTAATTCTAACTTCACAGGAGCAAAAATAAATGCAATATCACTTGGACAAAACTCTATAGGTACTAGGTCAAAAATAAAGGAGGTTTCATATTTAAATTTACTAGCTACAGCAGTTACAGGAAAAAAATCTAAGTTTTTTAGTGGACATACAGATTTTTCTGCTATTGAAGTTTTACCATCTAATAATGGTGAAGAGCAAAAGCATCTTTCCTATATTTCTTGGTATCAAGACACAATGCTGAAATACAGAGAAGAAACTAATTTTTTGGAAAAAATTGGCAACATTGCTTCAGCATTGACTACAAAGAATTGGCGTTCTTTAGTAGTAGTTTTCTTTACGTGTGTTGCATTAATTATTTTATTTTCTCTGGCATACTTCTTGCTAGGGGATTCAGGATTCAATAAAACATTTCCATCTTTTACTTATGCAATATATTACAGTCTTATAACTTTTTCTACACTCGGTTATGGAGACATCACACCTAATGCAAATAATAACCTTGCGCTAATATTAGTAATTTTAGAGGTTTTAATTGGATATACACTTTTAGGAGTATTTTTATTTGTGCTATCTAACCGGATTAATGAGCGAAAATCTTAACCTTAAATATTAATGACAACCGAACAAATCATTAATTTCATTAGCGGACACCTGGACTTAACTCCAGCAGAATTTAACGAATATTACCGTCAAAAAATTGAGAATGCTCTGCTAAATAATCAAGGTTTTGTTGTCGGAGATGCTAGAGGTGCGGATACCTTAGCGCAGCAGTATCTTCTTGGTAAAACAAAAGCGGTTGTGGTCTATCATATGTTTGAAAGTCCTCGAAATAATGCAGGGTTTCCAACTTACGGGAGATTTCAAAGTGATGCAGAGCGTGACGAACAAATGACGCGGGATTCTCATCAAGATATTGCTTGGGTAAGAGTTGGTAGAGAAAAATCTGGAACTCAAAAGAATTTAGATCGACGCAATCGGATCTATGCTCTAAACGGCTAAAATTTGGACTTTTCTGAAAGTTTGAAAATTAAGAGCCAATAAGCTTTTCAGCTTTTCTTTTTTATCGGTATTAGCAGTTTCAATACAGTTAAAGATTGCCGATTTAAAATCAGCAAAATTAGCATAGTACTTAGAATACAAACATTCATTTCTGATAAATTTCCAAAATCTTTCGATTAAATTTAGTTGTGGCGAATAAGAAGGCAAATAACACAATTGTATACCTAAATTTTTTGCATAATCTTGTACCAATTTACATTTTTGATATTTAGCATTGTCTAATATCAAAGTAATTGGTATATTTAAACCTAAATTACTTAATTTAAATAATAATTGACAAATAGTTTCTGAGTTAATATAAGTTTCGTTCGTAATGGTAATTATTTCTTTTGTAACAGCGTTAACTGCTCCTAAAACGTTAAACCTTTTTCTACCAGAAGGTGAACAGATGAACGTTCTTGCGAAACACCATAAAAAACCCAAGTATGCTCGATGTACAAAGTGAGCCGCATCCACGAAAAAAACTGCCTGTTTACCATCTAAAGCTTTTTCTAATAAGGGTTCTAATGTTTCAACTCTATACTTTTCGACCTCTTTAATCTTTTCTTTTTCTACTGACAATAAGCGGCACATACCCCACTTTTAAACAACGCAAACCAATTCTTTTTAAAAATTCTCTTACCTGGGTTGGACTACGTTTAATACCAGTTAACTTTTCTATTACATTACTTGCTTCTGCAACACTTGAAGCTGGATTTTTCTCGAAATAATCTTTTAAAATATCAGTATATTGATTTAACTTACTTGGTTGACCTTTATGATTTATTTTTTTTAACTCATCTATCCCTCCCGATTGATACTGTTTAATGTAGATTGTTAATGTTGTTTTTGATATTTTACATAATCTACGAATTTCTTTATGTTTTATACCTTGACTTTTAAGATATAGAACTTCCATCTTTTTCTGTACTAGGGGATGAGGATGATGATATCTTTCATAGTGCAGCTTATCAATATCTTCTTGAGTAAAATCTATTTTAAGCATCAACTTTCCTCCTAAAATGCACCCTACCTTTTCCTTGCTTATAATACTTGTTATTGGCGCTACACGAAAGTCTATTTTTTAGCCGTTTTTAGTATAAGCTTGTAATTTAAGCTTTTAATTTAAACTTCTAATTATTATCTTTATGGAAGATATTTGGATACGAATAGAAGGTTGGATGCAAGTTAATGCTCCAAGAGTTTTGAAGTCGCTACAACCAGGAGCAAGTGAAACTCAAATTATTGAGTTTGAGGATTTTCTATCGATTACACTTCCTGAAGATATTAAGTCCTCCTATCGCATTCATAATGGTCAATCTGGTTATGGTTTTGGCTTGATTTACGGACGCGAGTTTCTATCTTTGAAGCGTATTAAAGACGAATGGCAGGTTTGGAAAGAACTTTTAGATGATGGAGTTTTTAACAACGAAGATGGGAAAGATCGAGGCAGCAATCCGGTACCGGGAATTCGTAATCTATGGTGGAATGAGTTTTGGATACCGCTTACCTATGATGGTGCTGGCAATCATGATTGTATTGATTTAGACCCTGATGAAGGTGGAACGGTTGGACAAATCATTACTATGTGGCATGATGATGCCGATAGAAATATTATTGCTCCTAGTTTTGGAGCATGGTTGAAACAGTATGCTGATGGTTTAGAGTCGGGACAGTTCATTTTTTCGAGAAAACATAACGGCATAGTTCGTCAGGATGATATCTAGTAGATAGATGAATCAATATTTTGCAACGGTTGCTCGTGGATTGGAAGAACTTGCAGCTAAAGAGTTAGAACAATTGGGTGCGAAGTCGGTGGAGCCTGGCTTTTGCGGTGTGGAATTTTCAGGCGATCGCACTCTACTTTACCGGGTGAATCTATGGGCTAGATTACCTTTCCGAATTTTATTCAAGGTAATTAAATTTCCTTGTAAAAATGCAAAAGACCTTTATAAAGGTATTCAAACCATTGAGTGGCAAGATTATCTTACACCTGAAGATACTTTAGCTGTAAACGCTACTGGTAAAAATAACGAACTCAACCACACTCACTTTACAGCGCTTCAGGTCAAAAACGCCATAGTTGACCAACAACAGGAAGTTTTTGGGGAACGTTCTAATGTCGAACTTTACAATCCAGATTTACGCATTAACGTTCATATTCGCAATGATTTTTGTACTGTAAGTCTTGATAGTTCTGGTAAAAGTTTACACCGTCGCGGCTATCGTCCGGCAGTTGGAGCTGCACCTCTCAAAGAATCTCTTGCAGCTGCTTTAATTCAACTTTCCGGTTGGCAGTCAGAACAAATGTTCTATGACCCGCTTTGTGGCTCTGGTACTTTACCGATAGAAGCTTGTTTAAAATCTTTGAATATTGCACCGGGATTATTTCGGGAATCCTTTGGTTTTGAAACTTGGAGAGATTTTGATTTGTCGCTGTTAGAAAAGTTAATTGCAGAAGCGGAAGCTTGTCAATTGGATACCCTTCCTGCATCAATTTGGGGAAGCGATAATAATCAAGATGTTATCGAGCAAGCAAATATCAATGCGACAAATAGCGGTGTTGAGAATCATATTTATTTTTCACAAATGGAGCTTGCTGAAGTTGCTGCACCAGCAGATAGTGGGGTTTTGTTTTGCAATCCACCTTATGGGGAAAGGTTGGGAAGAGATAGCGACTTAGGGGCATTTTACAAGCTTTTGGGTGATGTGATGAAGCAGCGTTTTAAGGGGTGGACTGCTTTTGTTTTGAGTGGAAATAAGGAATTGGCTAAATATATTGGGTTAAAGTCTTCCCAGAGAATTGCTGTTTATAACGGTACTTTGCCCTGTCAGTTGATGAAGTATGAATTGTATTAGGAGTATTAACGCAGAGTGACGCAGAGGTAAGCGCGGAGTTACGCAGAGTTTTTGATTTTTATTTATTGATTAAGTTTGCGAAAGGGCAGCGACTAGTTTGTAAATTTACGGTTGCTGGCTTTAATTGAGGTTGCAAAAGCTGCTTGATGAAACCCCAGAATTTCTTTTGTAATGATGGTGGTGTTTTTTTACCTCCGGATGAAATTTTACCACCAGATGTGTTTTCAAACAATCCAAGAAAAAGCTTCTTATATTATTAAATTTAATTTAAATGCTTCAATTTTAGCTAGTGATCATACTAGCGGTATTGTCAAAATTTGGGATACAAATAACGGTCAATGTATACAGATTTTAGGAAGCTTTGGTCAACCAATTGTTTCTATAGCTTTTAGTCACCATGGAAAATTTATCGCTTATGTTAGTTACGATGGTACTATCACTGTATGGGATATAAATAACAATAAATCAATTGCAATATTACAAGAAAAATTATCTTCTCCTTGGTCGCTTGCTTTTAGTAAAAATTCTAATTTATTGGTTGTAGGTCGAGATAGCGAAGTTATTCAACTTTGGGATATTAAAACAAGTAAGATAATTGCTTTTTTTCAAGGCGATCGCCCTTTTGAAAGAGTTAATATGACAGGAGTTACAGGTTTAACAAGTTCAACTATTACAAGTTTAGGTGAATTGGGAGCTTATTAAAATTCCCCCAACCCACGCGATTTGCTACAACGCGGGGAACCCACGCAACGCAATGACTCCCCTTATTGAAGGGGGCTTTTTGTTAATCTCCACCTTTCTCTCGTGGATATTGTTTCATCAATTCCCTTACCTGCTCAGCGTGATAAGAACTTCTTGTCAATGGAGAAGAAACAACTTGTAAAAAACCAATTTCTTCACCATATTTCTGCCATGCTGCAAACTGTTCGGGATGAATAAAATCACCAACTTTTAAATGCTTTTGAGTAGGTTGTAAATATTGTCCAATAGTTAAAATATCGCAATCAACAGCGCGTAAATCTCCCATAACTTGCCGAATTTCTTCGTCGGTTTCCCCAAGTCCAACCATAATACCCGATTTAGTATAAATCCAAGGTGCAATTTGACGCGAAATTGTCAATAATTCCAAAGTTCGTTGATAATCACCTTGAGGACGAGTCCGACGATACAACCGGGGAACGGTTTCTGTATTGTGGTTGAGGACTTCCGGTTGTGCTTTCAAGATAATTTCCAAAGCTTCCCAATTACCACATAAATCGGGAATCAATACTTCTATAGTAGTTTTTGGGGAAATAGTCCGAACCGCTTCAATACAGCGAACAAACTGGGAAGCTCCCTCATCTGGTAAATCGTCGCGGTTAACAGAAGTAATCACCACATGATTCAACTTCATCCGACGAACAGCTTCCGCTAACCGCGAGGGTTCCGTAGGATCTAAAGGTTGTGGTTTTTTCTCAAAATCAATATCGCAGTAAGGACAAGCACGAGTACAAGCAGGTCCCATAATTAAAAACGTAGCGGTACCAGCTTTGAAACACTCACCAATATTCGGACAAGATGCTTCCTCGCAAACAGTATTCAGCGATAAATCCCGCAGAGTTTCTTTAACATTCCCCACACGTTCCCATTGAGGAGCTTTTACCCGCAACCAATCTGGCTTTACAGTCACAATCCGTCCTTACCACTTGTTGATATACAGGATTTATGGTAGCGCAATTTCAGTGAGCAGTTAACAGTTATCAGTGAACAGTTACCAGATTAAATTCTTCCCCCTCTACCCCACGCCACTTACTATAACCGAGGGGACCTCGGCAACCTAGTGGCTTCTCTTACCCTCTCTATTTAAATTCTGTGATATGATAATAACCGCAAGGCTACTGCCGGGATGTAGCGCAGCTTGGTAGCGCACTTCGTTCGGGACGAAGGGGCCGCTGGTTCGAATCCAGTCATCCCGATTTTTTTGTGTGGAATGTAGAGCGACAAATTAAATGTCCGTGGCAACAAATTAAATGTCCAAAAAGTCAGAGCGACAAATTATTTGTCAATATTACGACTCCTCAAATTTCAGAACAGAGTCAAAAAATGCTGTTGAGTAAAAAATAATTTGTTTCAGTTAATAAATAAAAGTGAAAAATTATTTTTTAAGGTAGACTCAAGTCTGAACTACCTCAACCTCAATGTTGTAAGTATTCGCAAAAATTCAGCATATTCCCGAACGAAGTGCGCCTTTCAACCCTCCTAAAAAGTTTTAACTATTCAAAAATTCTACGGTTAAATAATCATGATCATGTTCATCGTCGAAAAATAGCTTTTCTATGAACGACTTTCAACTCATCCCAAGCCGGGATGGTTATTGAAACGCCGCTAGAGAACAGCGGACACATTATGAGCTACTTTCAACTCATCCCAAGCCGGGATGGTTATTGAAACTCTACCCGGCAAAACCTTTATATTTAGTGGTTTCTGCGGTCAAATTTTACGGGAGACAGAAAAAACGGCTAAATTCTGCTTGAAAACAGCGTATCTATTACTACACAGACGCTGCAATGCAGTTATGGTAAAGGTTTTGGATTTTGGCAGAACTCCAGGGATTTTGCCCCCGCTTTGATATGCCAAAAATATTTAGGAGGGTTCCCCCGACGAAGGGGGTGATTCAGTAGCTACCACTGAAGTAATCCCCACCGTATAAAACGGCTCAAGCCGAAGCTTTACTCTATATTGCTGGGAGCGCACCTGTCCTTATTTGCTATACTTGTATAAAAGTTTTTCATTGTTCCTGAAAACGTAAAAAACTATTTATCCAACAATTACAAAGAAGGCATATCCTGTTTGGTCAAGCCAGACAGCAGCATCAAGAGCGGGCAGCCACCAGGGTCAGAAAGCATAACGGTCTTCCAACCGTCAAACTAACCCAGATTTATCGCAGTACATTGGCTCGAAGAACATGAACTGCGGCGCTATTTATTTGCGTACTCATATTGAATTTTCAAGGTTCGGTATTTTTTAACTGATTAAGCTATTCGGCATTGATAGGAAAATAAAGCTAAATCTCTTGCTTGTTCTTGTGGGCTTGCTCTAGTTGGTTGTTGTCCGGTTTCAATCAAAATACCTACTTCGGCTGCTTGAATTTGAATGTTGTTAATTAATCTGCCGTAACTCCAACTATGGACACTTTTACGGTATTCTTTGGCATAATTTTTTTGACCTTCAATATAACCGAGTATCTTCTTCTCGGCTTTTGCTTGCACTTCACTTTGAATGATTTCCCGTGTATCGCTGAGTTTAGGAACAACAATGCTTCCAGCGCTATAAGTTTTGGCGATCGCCACAATTTCTTTGGATAATAATCTGTCTACATATTGTCCGAGTTCAGATTCGCCGAAATTATTCGGAGCAAATTGTTTTTGAGCTTTATGCCGTTGGTGAGCAAGACGTTGTTTTTGCTGCCGCTGACGATTCAATAAATTGTAATTATCACCTAGTAATTGTTTTGTGCTGCGATATGTAATAACTTTATTGTTCGCTGCGTCGAATACAGCAACTGTTGCTGGTTTTTCTAGACCAAGGCTAACACCAACTAGAATATGAGACTTACCCTGATATATAGGTTTGCAAGGGCGACCTGGAAATGTATTTTCTAGTTTAGTCCTTTCTGATATTTTATGTTCAAGTTTACGTTGTTGTGTTTCGCTCAACTCACCTCGCTGCTGTCTGTTATATATAGTTTTGTTTGCTGCATTGATTTTTTCTAAACGGACTATCTCTGTCCCTTCTTTCGTCCATAAGCGTGTATCAAATGTACAATGTAGCTCTAAATGATTAATATTCCAAGGTTCGTCTTTTTTAGAATGTTTTTTGTAACCTTTTTTCCCTTCTTTCCATATAATCCTGCCAGAGCGGAAAGTTAATAATCCTGCTGAATATTGCTTTTGACTATTTTTTTTGTCAC
>JBCBPQ010000269.1:0-9864 GCA_039820645.1 Cyanobacteria bacterium J06633_8
CGATTCGGGGGAAATTACACCATTTACACCATCTTCTACACCATCTGCGTCTCAAACGAGTTTGGTACAGTTATGGGAGAAATATACTGATTTTAAGCGTTCTAGCCTATCGCCTAGTACTTTGGCAAAGGATTATACTAATATCGCTCGCTGTATTGAAGTACAGTTGCCGAGCAAGTCCTTAAATGATGCAATCGCCATCCGTGATTGGTTGGTTGCGAATAAAACAGCGAATTCTGCTAAACGGATACTTACTCAGTTAGCAGCTTGTTGTCAATGGGCGCTAAAATCCCAGATGATTAGTCACAATCCGTTTTTTGGAATGGCAAGTGAAATCAAAATTCCTAAAAGTCAATCTGGGGCTTCAGATATTAATCCTTTTAGCTTAGAAGAAAGAGACAAAATTATTCAAAGCTTCAAAGATAACCATTTTTACAATCATTACGCTCCATTAATAGAATTCCTTTTTATGAGTGGATGTAGACCATCCGAAGCTGTTGCTTTGCAATGGAAGCATATTTCAGAGGACTTTAGAACAATAAGATTTGAGCAAGCGGTAGTTGAAGCAGAGAACGGACTGGTTTGTAAGAAAGGATTGAAGACTCAGAAAAAACGTTCTTTCCCAGCAAACAAGAAACTTGCAGCACTTCTAGAGTCAATAAAACCAGAAAGTGCTACTGGTGAGACTAAAGTATTTCCTTCCCCCAAAGGTAAATGGATTGATGTGCATAACCTTACGAATAGAGTATGGCGTTCTGTGCTTCAAGAATTAAGTGGCACCATAGAGTATCGTAAACTTTATCAAACCAGGCATACTTTTATCACAGCAGCCTTAGAAACACCAATTCCGACTCCAGATGGAAGAACCAAGATGCTCGATGCAAAGGATGTAGCTAAGTTAGTTGGGACGAGTCCTAAGATGATTTACGAGCATTACGCAGGAGCGAGTAAGGAATTATTTGTGCCGGAGTTTTAGGTTATTCAAAGACAAAAAATTTCAATTTAGTAAATAATAAGCAGTTCAAACACAAATATGACAACTAATATAGCCATTGCAGAAAACATTACTACTCTTCGTCAGGTTGAAGAGAAACTGGGGTTAAAACTTAGTGACGAACGCCAATTTTTCACCGAATGGATGACAGATTTACCTCAATTAAGTGAAGCAGAAGAAATTAGATTAGAACAAGTTCGAGAAAATTATCTTTATCAAATTTCAGATGGAAGTCTTTTAGAAGAAACGATTAAAATGGTGGTGCTTTCACCTTTACTCGAACTTGCAGGTTTCTATCAGTCACCTTATAGGTTTAAAACTGAAGTACCTGTTGAAATTGAAGCATTAGGAGATAAAGAAGAAATTTTACGAGGACGTATTGATGCTTTGGTTTTACAAGGTAAATTGTGGATTGTGCTAATAGAATCAAAGAAGACGACCTTTGATTTGGAGTTAGCAATTCCTCAGACACTAGCTTACATGGCGGCTCATCCAAAACCAGAACAGTCCCTATACGGAATGATAACGAATGGTAGCAGCCATTTATTTGTCAAAACTTTAGGTAAACAGTATGGTGTTTCCGATTTGTTTTCAACTAGGTCGCAATATCGAAATAATCTGAACGAAGTTTTAAAAATTCTCAAATACTTAGGAAGAATTATTACAGCATCTTAGAGAAAGATAAGATGATTTTTCATATCCTCTTACCCCCATTTCTAACTTCATGAGGACTAACAATAAAATCAGTCTTCCCTGTGGAGGTTTTTATAAATTCAAAACCGATTAATTTTGAATCAGAATGAATGCAAAATTAAAATCATTAGCTGTTGAAATTTTCAGCTATTAACCTGGTGGGTAAATAAAGTTTGGTAAAGCAGGCTTTTAATTTAGTCCTGAATAACCGAGGTAATTTTAAGCGGATTTATTAATCACACAGCCACATTATCCGAAATGATAATATGGTAAAAAGCTGTTTATATAAGGATTATAGCTACTTAACTCATACTACACCTTGACTAATAGTGCAGATTATATAGCGAGCATATTTTTGACTATCGCTAAAAAAAATTATTAAGCCTTACGCAGGAATATTTTTTGGATATTGATTTAAATTGAATGAGTACAAGCAGGATTGTTAACCCAAATTGGTGAACTATTGTAAGCAAAAATATGAACTTTATTTGAGTTATCGCGGCTACAATAATTCTGTTGTTTTCAACTCGAATAGTCGCGTCTAATTCTTCAATAAAAACTTCCGCTTGTTCAATGAAATCAGTACAATAATAATCGTATTGTCTTTGTCGAGTGCGTTTGAAAAAGTTAACGAACTCAATAAGATTTGCATCTTCAAGTCCCGGAACGCTTTTTGGAATAAGGAACAAGTGCATTTACTTAAATTTTAAAGGTATGTGTCAGTTGCCATTTGTTGTGACGCGCAACCTTAGTCCTATGTTCAAAAATTGCTCAAATTTTCAACTAAAAGAATTTGCTCAGCAGTGCTTGGTTATTTCTTGCGATCGCCTCACTCCGAATCTTGAATATAACTTTATCTAAAGCGCTATCCGAAATACCTGGGTTAGTACTTCTGATTGCTTCTTTAATATCAGTAGTGGGAGCATCTAAAAGTTTTTGAAATACCAATTCAATTTCATCTTGTGCAGCTTGAATCTTAGTATTTTTATTAGTTTGAAGCTTGGTCTTTTGATTGTCGGAAGCGGTAATAAATGAATCATTATCGCGGTCGTATCCACTATAGTTAGTCATCTCAGGTATGGGTAGCCAGCACTCAAACTTGCTGAAATAAAATGCTCTTTTACGAGGTGATGTTTCAGCAGTTACTCGGACATCATTCCAGCTATATTTACAATCAGCTAGAAATTTAGTTCTTTGCATGGTTTCAAAAGAGGTTTGACCTTCACCTTTCTTGAGAGAAATCAAACCGATACGAGCATAGTTATTTTGAATACCTTTGTTGATCCCAAGGTCTTCGCAGTGAGTGTTCTGAGCGATTATCATGTTATAAACTGCTGAGGAACCGCCAAGATTTGGTAGGTCTGAAATTTTGGAGCGTAGGTCATCTGATTTTTTGACAAGCTTATAAGTAACGCCCATCGTCGTTGCTTCATCAATAACTAGAAGGATTTTTGAGCCGCGTTCGCGAAGTATTTCATAAAAGCCTTCCCACATTTTTTCATATGCAAGATACTTATCTTTTGCGGTCTTACCGAGTGAGTCATAACTAAATAATTTATCCACACAACCTTCAAAATAACCTTTTTCTTTAGAGTCTCCCTTTGGGTCAAAAACTATTACAAAATAATCTGGATGCTTAGCTTTGAATGCTCTTAAAAGGTTACTGACAACAATTCCTTTACCAGTACCACCCGCACCAACAATCATTGTGTTTCTTGGTTCCCTCGCAAATTCGGGAATAAAATCTTCTGGCTTATGTTGATTATTTGCTTCTAATTCCTCAAGTCTTACCTCATCCATTGGTAAAGTAAAGTTTATTTTGTCAACAGATTCTAATTGTTCAATTTCAGTTTCTAATTCATCTACAGGTGGGTTAATTTGCAACTGTATATTTTCAATTACTTCTTTATCCAAAGTTGGGTCGGGTGCGATAACATCAATATTTTTATTCACGCTTGCTGCAATAGCTTTCGCATTTTCCCCAAAATCATAATTAATAGCTGCTTGTTTAAGTACCTGATAAATTGCAAATCTTTTACCTGTCTCCACTTGCTCTAGCAACTGAATAATCATGCTTTGATAATCAGTCAACATCAACAATTCACGAGCTTTATCAAATGGTAAGTAATCTAATTTATCGTATTCTTCGGGTAAATCACTTTGCATCTCCCGTAAATCGGGACTAAGCTTTTGGACAAACTTTCCCGGTGAAAGACTCAAAAACGGTACGGGAAAAATTGTATTGATTCGGGCTTTGGTATCTACTAACGAAGTGCAATATCCGATAGCGCCTAAGCCGATAATGATGGGGGATAAAGCAGCCATAGTACCCCCTGACATTGCAAAACCAGTAACAACTACAGCAACACCAAAGCTTTGAGCGAAACCGGAATGGTTACGAGTCTGGGACGCATCTTCTATCAATTGCAGCTTTCTTTCCTCAAGCCATTGCTCTACTGCACCCGCTTCTAGAATTTCAGTATCGGGATAACCAATCTTCTGACGACGTAACTTATCAAGTGCTTGCTGAGATTTGATATTGGCTTCAGAGATTTCAACAGCTGCATTTTCCCCTTCATCAAGACTATTAGTTACAGGTTGAGATTTTGGAATAAATTTTTGATGATTTTTTCGTATAGCCATAATGGTAGTAAGTGCTAAATTACGAATGCCCCCGCAGGTCTAGAATCCTGTACAGACACTTTTGGGAGCTTTTTTTATGGTATTAATCCTTATTCATAGCTTTTAAGAGAATCGCGATCGCGGTTTCTGGAAGAATTACCCGGAAGGTATTCATTCCTGCAACCCACAGCACCTTGCCAGGGTCGCCCCAATAGAGCATCGGGTCATGAGTAGCGAAGGTGTTAGAGATATCGATAATCCAGCAGATACCACCAGCGAGAGCTACCAGCAAATATCCTTTGACTCCTGCAAGCTTGTACTCGGCATGAGCAATATTGGCGCGTGCTATCTTTCCTTTTGGAGTCTCACCGACATCGTATTTAGAATAATGGTCAAGCTTTTGCTTTGCTTGTTCTGGAGTTATCGAGTGAAGAGTAAAACCCTCAACCACTTGGAGAACCATCGACCCACCAATAACTGTGGCTAATTGTGACCATCTGTTTGTGAGTAATATTGATAGTGAATCAAAAACTCCTAGTGCTGGCGTTCCTTCTTTCATGCCGAAACCGATAAGTGCTGGTGTTCCATAGTTAGCAACCCAGAGAGAATCGGCACCAACTAAAATTCCCCAGATTACTACACCCCAGAGCATTAATTCTCGACCTCGACCTTGAAGCAACCAAACCAAAACATCAGCACTTATCCGAGGTATAAACAAAACAATGTTTGATAGCATTTGACCAAAACCACCGGATTTTTTGTTAGTTGAAGTAGCGGTATAAGACTGCGAGCGGGTTCCCTTTCTGTTACTATTTACTGCCATCTTTATTGATTCCTTCCTTGAGTTTTATCTGTTAGATTAATGGTTAAACAAGTGTTAAGATAATGCATTTTGAATTCAAACTTTTGATTGCGAATTCTTCCAATACAAACGCCGTTATTATCAAAAACCTGAATATGCTCGTTGGGTTTGAAAGCCCGCATATCAAGCTTAGGAGGATGATTTACAGAAAATGAGTAATTTTCAACTGTTACTTGTTTGTATTCGATATGTTCACCAATTTTTGATGCTTTATCTAAGGTTTGTTGACGTTCGTCATAGCCAAACCTTTTTAATTCTTCCTGACGTTTAATATTATCTTTTGCTAGTTTTTGCTCAACCTCTAATTGCTGAGTTCTGATTGCATTTTGAATACTCCCAATCGTACTTGGAAAAACAGGAATTGCTATTAACAGCAACCCTAAACTTGAAGCACCATAACTTAAAATTCGTAAACTCATTGTTTTGAATATTTAATAAAAAGTCCAATAGTTGACCAAAAGAAAATAGAAAATATCATACAAAACCGTAAAATATAATTAATATATGGTCTTACGTTTTTGTTTTTCCAAAATATCTTCCAGTGAACAATATTATGAGCCGTAACCGACAAAGCTACGGTATCCCTAATCGGTATTTCTCTAGTCATATTTCTGTAAGTCAAATGATGGCAATGTCGGCTCCGCAAGCCAAGGGAATAAAATGCAGTGATTATTAGTTATACTTTGACATTTCCTCGATTTAGCTTTCCATTCTTTTGAATTAATCCAAGAAATATATTGATTTGAATGTTTCATTATTCAATTCCACAAATCAATAAGTACTGTTGTGCTAAAACTTCGGCTTGTTCAATATTGTCAACTACCCAAGCATTTGTTAGATGCCATCTGCGTGAGTCTTCACGGTAAAGCTTTATCATTGCAAGAGTATTTAAAAGGTTGGTTTCCTCCTCAAATGCTTCGTAAGCAAAAGCTTGTTCCTCTTGATCAAACCCTGACTGCCAACAGATGATAGGAGCAACCAGTCCACCAGCTTGCTTTATTGCATCAACTCGGTTTTGGATGCGAGAGCGTTCAGCTTCAAAATCTGACTCTTCTAGGCATTCCGAATCTATACTGCTGGTATCTAGTAATGAAAATTGCATCAGCTATAGTCCTAAGTAATTACATTATTTTGGAGCGAAGCAGCCTAGCAAGAGGGCTGCTCTTTTGTATTTATTGACCGGGGTTTAAGAGCTTTGCCCAGCCGCGTGCTAATGCATTATCTTCTTCCAAAGTCAGATACTTGAGGGAATCGTCTGTAGGCTGTTCAAAGCTTTCAATCTGGACTTCTTGAACTTCTCTTTTACCGTTTAATCTATCCACGTTCCGAGAGAAGTGGCTGTTGTGAATAGTGTGTTGAATTGCTCCATTGATGAAATCATAAAATGCTTGGTCGTCATTACCCTGAACCCCTTTTAAAAAAGCGTCGTTTCTAGCTGTGTTGAAGGCTTGAGCTTCCGACTTACCGACCATAGAACCAGCTTCGTACAACCGTTTGATGCGCTTTTCTGTGCGTTCTTGGCTGAAGACATTTAAATTCTCTGCTTGGTCATTTGTTGAAACCTTGCCTGAATTCTCATTAGATAAAGAACCAGTTTGAGGTAATTGGTTTTGACTTAGGTGCTGACTTAATTTTTCAATGTGTGCAGCATCATAACTTTTAGGCACAGCCCCAAACAGTTCTATGCTCCCTTTGACTACTAATTCTTCAGTGCTATTTAACTTAATGGATGCTTGTTTGAGATTCATGATTTTACTCCTTAATTAATTACTAATTCTGCATTTTGTACTTCTTGCTCTTTAGTCTCAGTCTTTAAGTAATTTTCTTTTGACAAGAAACTATCTAATTGCTCATTAAAAACCGTCATTCCATCACTATCCTGATAGACCATTTCGGTTGTAGTCATTCCACCTTTGACTAGTGCTACTAGATTTTTCAACACCCATATTTGATAGTTTGTAAGCCCTGAGCGCTTGCGGTAAGTATTACCAAGCTGAGGATAATCAAAGATAAAATCCGTGACTTGCTCTGCTATTTTTAGATAACAAGCGTGTAGCCATTGCGGTGTAATTCCTAACAATTTAGCAACATCATTTTTATGTTTACGCTCAATTATAAAATCAGAGATTTGCATATCCAATTTTCAATTATTGATTTAATCTTTCGCCTAGTTTCTAACTTATTTTCTTTCACTTGATTTGTTGTTTGCTTTTTTAAGGTAGCACGCGCCGTGCTAGATGCGACAAGGTATAAGAAACTAGTATGGAGCGGGGGAGGGTAGCAAGCACTGTGTGTTTATTGGTATGCTGTGGATTGCGATAGCGCTTGGAGTTTTGGCATCTATAAGTAAGGGTTATAAATGGCAGTGATAATTGTGCTTAAAGAGACGCGACAAGCAAAAGGTATATCACGTCAAGAGTTAGCAGACCGGGCTGAGATATCAGTTAGTTATGTAGAGAAATTAGAGCAGAACAAACCACAGCGCGTATCGTTTGATATTCTTGATAGGTTATGCAATGTACTGGGGTGCGGGATTGATGGGGTAATAAAGCATTTCCCAAATATTTAACTAATAATTATAATCTAGAAAATTATAAATTTTTTGATGCGACTATTGAAGTGAGTTGCAATTTTTTTAGTAGGAATTAATAATTAAAGTCGAGTTATTCAAAGTTAATTAAATCCTCAATTAAATACTGAGCCAACAAAAAGCTAAATAGGATAATAGCATAGATACATTTATCACTCTCTCAGTACTCAACATTAATTAAAGTTCAATGAAATAGAAATGAAAGTTAAGTTAGCTAGCGGATAAATGGGGAAAAAAGAGATAAATCCTTGATTAACCGTGTTTCTAGTACTCGTCTTTAGGCTTTGCGGACTGCGAATGCAATTTTGACTTACTCAAGTAAGAAGCAATAAGTAATTAATCAATTAATATTTGATACTCAGCGAAAGTGCAGTAAAATATTGAGTAAAGTCAAAGTGAAGCACTACTCAAGTAAACAGTAACCGAAATTAATAAATAGTCAATCAAAATAAAATACGAATCAAGTACTTGCAATCTTTTCAGGAATTACTGTTAATAAAAAACGCCCCCAGTGACTTGGAACTAGGAGCGAGACAAGTACATCACAGTATGTATTTACAAAGGCGCGATTTTATTCTTGGTGAGTTCCTTTAAAACTATTTTTCATTTTTCTTAGTTCTTATTTTTATCAAAGTGGTGCGGGTGGTGCGCTATCCCTTACAGTATAAAGATTTCGTAGTTTTGAAGTGGCGCGATATTGGTGCGGGTGATGCGGGTGATGCGGGTAGCTAGTTGGAAGTATTGCTGGCTAGGATTTTTATCTTTTCCAGAAGAAGTTGACTTTTTGTTTCAATCATTGCATCGCACCAAGGGGAAGCTTCTTCTTCTTTAGCTATAGCAATTATCAAATCCCCTACATCTTTATATATATCTATAAGCTTTTGGTATATGGCAAAATAATCCCATGTTTGGTCGCCAGGAGCGGCACCTAAATTAAAAATTTGAAATAGTGTTGCAATGCGTACAAAATCTGCTACGCTCAATCCTCTCAGTAGGGCTGCCTCAGCTATTGCTTCTGATTCTTGAGGACTTGACCAAAAAGTTAATTTCTTTGTTCTTCTCTTTCCTTCTGTCATAATTCCTCTTTTTAAGAATAATAGTATAGATTGTACACTTCCAAAGGGGTTGATGGGCAATAACCATTACTAGCTGCAAAAAGACTGAAATGCTTACTGCAACTGAGACAACATCACTACTTTACAAGTGTAGTACCAGCTTTTATTTGAAAATAAAAAGATATCGAAAAGGTCAAAAAGCGGTTTGACTAGTGCCACTTTAATAATTATTGGGTTACAGTCCTCGTAACTGGTGCGATTTAATTTAAATTGGCGCGGGTGCTACTTAGTTCTACTGGTAATAATCAAAAAACCTGAAAAAAAATATAAAACTATCTGGTTAATACACCTCTAGAGGTGTACACTAATATTGTGAGGTCAAAATACACTTCACATAAAAATAAAGCTTGTTGGGGACGAGGAAAGAGATTACTTTCAAAGACAACATAGCTCTGTATTGAAACATATCTTGCATCGTATATCAAAGTCTGGAGCGATGCTTATCAAGTTAAAAATATTTCTGAGTTTACAGCATGGCGCACAGTTGTTGTGTACTTTGTTATTGCGCGACACTATCAGCGTAAATTTATTTCAATGAGAATTTCGCAACAATAAGAAAAGTTTTCCTCGCTGTTCAATGCTATATTGTTGCGCTTGTCGCACAGAATCAACAAATATAACTTTTGTGCGATAAGTACTTAAAAAAGGCATACCGTCTATTTATAAAAGAGGTTTATTTCAATGACTATCGTGGCTCAAAAGACTATCGCACAAAAACTAGAAGCACCTGAGAAGTTTGCTGACAGATTAGGGAAGCACTTTGACGACGACCACCGTGTATTTTTAGCAACGATTGCTGGTGAAGCTTTGGGAATAGACTTAAAAGCCGGAGATATTATTGGCGCTTTTGCTGAGGGCGAACAGTTCCATATTTTCTGGTGGCAGTGGAATGAAGAGAGGCAAGAGTTAGAAATGATTGGCTTTTGGTTTGATAGAGAATGGATTCGAGCTACAGCAAAGAAGTTACTTCTGAGGCTCGCAATTCAAG
>JBCBPQ010000270.1:0-9836 GCA_039820645.1 Cyanobacteria bacterium J06633_8
ATTATCCCACCGTCGGGGTTGCCCGATAGGGCAACACCACGATAAGTCTAGGTTTTGTTCGGAATAATTATAAAACGGGGGGATAATTTATTACTTGTAAGTGCCTTAGCCTTGCTGTTGTGCATTAAAAATGCACGACAGTTTAACTGTTCGGCGGAAAATATAGGTAATCTTTCACCGGGAAAGGAATAACCTACCAACTACCTACCCTACTCTGATAATACTTTTGTATCTTCGCTGTTTTAGAAGAAGGTGATGCAAATTTCAAGACTATTTCTAATAACCAGGGTGCAAGACGCTGACACCATACGGCTAAATGACTTTGCCAACCAACTAAAATTTCTGATGAGTCTCTTTGCAATCCTTTGATAAATGCTTGCGCTACTTGCTGGGGTGACATGGGGATTACACCACGATATAGTTCCAAGTCTCGCACCATGTCGGTATCTGTTAATGTTGGCAATAATGAGACTACTTTAATGTTATGTGGTGCTAACTCCCGACGTAGGGCTTCAGTAAATCCTAAGATTGCAAATTTAGTTGCTGAGTAAGTTGACATTGTAGGAGCAGCAACTTTACCCATTAAACTTGAGACGTTAACAATCGTGCCTTTGTTTCGTTTTGCCATCCTTCGAGCCACGATATAAGTCATAGTGTAGGTACCCATAAAATTCAGAGATAATTCTTCTTGTACTTGGGGTAATTTCGTCTTTAAAAATGAGTTTTGATGAGCTACACCAGCACAATTCACCAGCATGTCAATCGCACCGTAACTACGCCAAACTTGAGCCACTGCAACATTTACGAATACTGGCTTTGTCAAATCTAAAGGCATGATTATAGCTTCTACACCCATAGCTTCAACAACTTTGGCAACTTCGGCTAATTTATCGCGGGAGCGTGCAACTAATATCAATCTTTTTACTTTTTGCTGGGCTAATTGTATAGCGATCGCCCGCCCAATTCCACGAGAAGCTCCAGTAATTAAGGCTGTACATCCTTGAATAATCATTATCACCTCCATAATGCGGTTTGTCAGTGAAATATTGCTTTTCGTCGATATATCTATTTGTGCTTTATCTGATATTGAATTATGGGTAATACAATGCTGAAAAATTCAGTGCAATTAAAATATAGACAGCTTGGTAAGACTGTTAATTTCTAAGCGTCAAATCAAAGTATTTACAAAAATGGTCAGATTTTCTCTTATGATGCTCAACCAATGCTTTTACAGTTGCAGATATAGCGGTGCGTTGTGTATCCCCCAACATAAATTTACATAACGCCTTTCTTGACCACACTTTAACAATTTAATCAAGCTTGTGCAACGATTTTTAATAAGTATTTCTTAATACTCGTTTACAGGTAGTATATATAATTAACATTTTTTCAGATAAGTTTTGTTTAATAGTTGCTTTATAATCTCATCGATCCCCGATAATTAATGAATTTTAGTTACGAAATATACTATTTCAAAGGATATAAAATTCTGCAATGTAGCGGTTTGATTTCAAAATAATAGAGAATAAAAAAGACGTTGGATTACAACGCCTCTAAGTAAGTTGATGGTTATATTTATTTTCTTTACTCTTTAGAAGTACGTTTAAACCATTCTTGATATTTTTGCTGCTTCTCTTCATTTTCTACCACAATGGAAACTCGCACTTTTTTGCATCCGTGATTTTTCTCTAGTTGAATAGCGTTAAGAATCAAAGAAGCAGTTTTAGGTGAGTCGAATTCACCACTAACAGTTAAACTATCTGCAAAATCGCCGTTTGCTATTGATTGATGTTGCTCAAATTCCGAATGTGAAATTTCTTTCTCAAAACCAATCTTGAAGCGCATCTATTATGTAGATGACATAATAACACTTAATGAAATTAAACAATACCCAATTCTTTATGCCCTATGCCCAATCTCCACATCCATCTATTGATATAAAACATAATTACTACCTAAAATGGGCTTAAAATAATCTGAGAAGATTTAATATTTTATTTAATATTCGATATTTAGTATTTTATATTTGGCAATTTTGCAGAATTATTCATTTTCATTAGGAGCAAGATGGTATGTACCTCTCACTATGGCCTGGTAAACCATTACCTTTAGGTGCAAACTGGGATGGCAAAGGTACTAATTTCGCTTTATTCTCAGAAAACGCCACAGCGGTAGAGCTATGCTTGTTCGATAAAGAAGGACGAGAAACTCGTTTAGCTTTACGAGAAGTTAGCAATTTTACTTGGCACGGCTACGTACCTTCTATTGGTCCTGGTCAGCGTTATGGGTTTAGAGTACACGGTGCTTTTGCTCCCCATGAAGGTCACAGATTTAACCCTAATAAATTATTGATTGACCCCTACGCTTATGCGATTGATGGAGAAATTGGTTTCGGTGAAGAAATTTTTGGGTATCGTTGGGACGATCCCAAGGATGATTTGGGATTTTCGGATTTGAATGATGCTCATTTAATTCCTAAATCGGTAGTCGTAGATAAAAGCTTTGATTGGGAAGGAGATGAACTTTTACAAACTCCTTGGCATGAAACGGTAATTTACGAAACTCATGTCAAAGGGTTTACTCAATTACATGAAGAAATTCCGGCAAGATTAAGAGGGACTTATGCCGGACTAGCTCACCCTGCGGCTGTTTCACATCTCCAATCTTTAGGTATAACAGCGGTGGAATTGATGCCTATTCATCATTTTTTATCGCAACCGGGACATTTAGTTGGCAGTGGATTGAAGAATTATTGGGGTTATGACTCAATATCTTATCTAGCTCCTTATTCTGGTTATAGTGCTAGCGGTAGTTTGGGACAACAGCTTAAAGAATTTAAGCATATGGTCAAGCGTCTGCATCAAGCCGGGATAGAAGTCATTCTTGATGTGGTTTACAACCATACTGGTGAAGGTAATCATATGGGACCAACTGTATCTTTACGCGGTATTGATAATGCCTCTTACTACCGTTTGGTAGATGGCGATTTACGCTACTATATGGATTTTACTGGTTGCGGTAATTCCCTTAACGTGCGTCATCCCCAAGTACTGAAGCTGATTATGGATAGTTTGCGATACTGGGTTTTAGAATGTCACGTTGATGGTTTCCGTTTTGACTTAGCTTCTGCATTGGCCAGAGAATTATACGCAGTAGACAAACTAGCAGCATTCTTCGATATTATTCACCAAGACCCAGTTTTAGCCGATGTGAAATTAATTGCCGAACCTTGGGACGTAGGTGAAGGAGGCTACCAAGTAGGTGAATTTCCCTTATTATGGTCGGAGTGGAACGGAAAATATCGGGATACAGTACGAGACTTCTGGCGTGGAGAAGACAGTCGTTTAGCAGAATTTGCCTACCGACTTACGGGTAGTTCCGACCTTTACGAATTTAACGGACGCAGCCCCAGCGCGAGTATTAATTTTATTACCGCTCATGATGGTTTTACGTTAAACGATTTAGTTAGCTACAACGAAAAGCATAACGAAGCCAACAATGAAGGTAGCCGTGATGGAGAAAGTCACAACCGTTCCTGGAATTGCGGTGTAGAAGGAGAAACAGACGATTTAGGAATTGAAAAACTCCGTAAAAAGCAGCGACGAAACTTTTTAGTAACTTTATTGCTGTCTCAAGGGGTACCCATGATAGTTATGGGTGACGAAATGGGAAGAACTCAAGGAGGAAATAATAATCCTTATTGTCAGGATAACAAGATTTCTTGGTTGGATTGGGATTTACAAGAAGAAAACGAGAATTTACTCGACTTTACCCGGCAATTAATTGATTTTCGTCGCCGACATCCAGTATTTAAAAGACGTAAATGGTTCCAGGGAAGGGCGATTCGCGGTACGGAAGTAACCGATATTTCTTGGTTTAACCCCGATGGCGGTAAAATGACGGAAGAACAATGGAATAGCGGTTTTGCTAAAGCTATTGGAATTTTTCTCAATGGTGAAGGAATAGCTTCACCGGGACCTAGGGGAGAGCGGATTATTGACGAAAGTTTCCTGATATTATTTAATGCCCACTACCAAAGGCTGGAATTTATCATTCCCCCAGAATTGCAGGAATGGGAATGGGTAACTATTGTTGACACCAGCAAACCCAGATTTGTTCAACGCGGTAAACGGTATATAGAAGATAAACCAATCATTATCGAATCGCGTTCTATAGTCATACTCCAGAGGCTTGGACAACGAACCCAGGAATACGATTATGAATAAAGAGTTGGGCATGGGGCATGGGGCATGGGGCATAGGGCATAGGGCATGGGGGAGAGTAATTAATTACTATTCAGTCATAACTCCTAACTCCTCACCTTTAACCTCAGAATCCATAATTTCAAATCCCCTCCCCCTAAAAAACAATAACAACACCCAATTCCCAATCCCCCATGCCCAATTCCCAATTACCCATTACCAATTACCAATAAAAAAATGCATATCGGTTCTGAATATTCAAGCAATACTTGCAAATTTACTCTTTGGGCACCTCTAGTAGAGAAAGTTGCGGTTCATTTAGTTGAACCATTAGATAAAATTATCCCTCTGGAAAAAGACGAACGTGGTTATTGGCACGGTTCAATTGCAGATATAAAACCCGGTAGCCTCTATTATTTTCAGCTAGATGGTGAAAAAGATACAGCAGATCCAGCGGCTCATTCCCAACCGAATGGGGTTCACGGTGCTACGGAAATAATTGACCACCATAGCTTTAAGTGGAATGATGACCAATGGCAGGGTGTTCCTTTGTCGGAGATGGTTATCTATGAGTTACATGTAGGAACTTTTACTGAAGAAGGTACCTTTGAATCAATAATTCCTCGATTGTCGGAATTAAAAGATTTGGGTGTAAATACTATCGAAATCATGCCTGTGGCTCAGTTTCCTGGAAGTCGAAACTGGGGCTATGATGGTGTTTTTCCCTATGCCGTACAAAATTCTTACGGTGGTGTTGACGGTTTGAAGAAACTGGTTGATGCTTGCCACCAAGAAGGAATTTCGGTAGTTTTGGATGTGGTTTACAATCACCTCGGACCAGAAGGAAATTACCTTTGGGGTTTGGGAACTTACTTTACAGATAACTATAAAACTCCTTGGGGTAGTGCCGTAAATTTTGATGGTGCTTATAGCGATGGAGTGCGCGATTACTTTGTCCAAAACGTTTTGTACTGGTTAGAAAATTACCATTTAGATGGATTACGTTTAGATGCCGTTCATGCTATTTATGACTTTGGTGCAAAGCATATTTTGACAGAAATGTCTGAAGCTGTAGCTGAATTAGAACAGAGAAAAAATCGTAAGTTTTATTTAATTGCTGAAAGCGATCTCAACGATCCCAGAATTCTTCGTTCTCCTACGTTAGGTGGATACGGAATCGATGCTCAATGGAGTGATGATTTTCACCACGCCTTACATACGGTACTAACTGGAGAAAATAACGGCTATTACGAAGATTTTGGCAGTTTAGAGCAGTTAGCAAAGATTTATCGTCAGGGATTTGTTTATACTTGGGATTACTCTCCCCATCGTAAAAGATATCATGGCTCAGATCCCACAGGTTGTGCTTCGAGTCAGTTCGTTGTCTGTGCCCAAAATCACGATCAAGTAGGGAATCGAATGTTAGGTGATAGATTATCTAATTTGATATCCTTTGAATCTTTGAAGCTGACAGCAGCAGCACTTTTACTCTCACCTTATGTCCCTATGTTGTTTATGGGTGAAGAATACGGCGAAAAAGCGCCATTTCTTTATTTTGTCAGTCATGGAGATCCAGATTTAATCGCAGCAGTCAGAAACGGCAGAAAAGCCGAATTTGCAGCATTCCATGAAATAGACGGCAAAGAAGCACCCGATCCCCAATCAGAAGAAACTTTAAAAAAATCGCAGTTAAATTGGGACAAGCGTAAAACCGGGGAGCATGAAAAGCTATGGTTATTTCATCAGAAATTATTGCAAATGCGGAAAAATATTCCAGCATTGCGGAACTTAGATAGGAATCAATTAGAAGCAAAAGTACTAGAAGCCGAAAAAGTATTGTGCATCCAAAGACAGCATCAAGATAGTCAAATTCTTTGCTGGCTTAACTTTGGCTCGGAAGCTGTTAAGATTACAGACAACAACAAGAGCGGAATTTGGAAAAAAATACTTGATTCGAGCGCACAAACTTGGGGAGGAAAGGGTTCTGGGTTACCGGAAAAACTGAATGGAGCAAATAATCCCGAATTGATGATTAATCCTTACAGTGTTGTAGTTTATGAGAATCAGTGAGCAGTTAACAGTTAACAGTTAACAGTTAACAGTGAACAGTGAACAGTGAACAGTTAACAGTTAACAGTTAACAGTTAACAGTTAACAGTGAACAGTTAACAGTGAACAGGTAACAGTTAACAGTTAACAGTTGTAAGGAATGGGGAAGTTGGGAGAGGGGGACAAATAACAACTAACAACTAACAACTAACAACTAACAACTAACAACTATCTACTAACAACTAACAACTAACAACTAACAACTATCTACTAACAACTAACAACTAACAACTAACTACTAACTACTAACTACTAACTACTAACTACTATCTTTAAAATCTAAAATTACTATGATGCAAATACCTTTAGCAACATATCGAATTCAGTTTACTCCTAACTTTGGTTTTACAGCAGCTTCGGCTATTGTTTCTTATTTGGAACAGTTGGGTGTGTCTCATTTATATGCTTCTCCAATTCTGACTTCTAGAGAAGGTAGTACCCACGGTTATGATGCGGTAAATCCTCGTGAAATTGACCCGGAATTAGGAGGAATTGAGAAATTCAATGAATTAGTCGAACAACTTCAGGGACTAAATCTTGGCTGGCTTCAAGATATTGTTCCCAACCATATGGCTTTTAATAGCCAAAATGATATGCTGATGGATGTCTTAGAAAATGGTGCTGATTCTAAATATAGGGACTTTTTTGATATTGACTGGAATCATCATTACCCGGAAAATAATTGCAAAGTATTAGCACCTTTTTTAGGAAAATTTTGTGGTGATTGTCTTGAAAGTGGTGAATTAGAGATTCAGTACGAAAAACAGGGTTTAACAATTAATTATTACGATAAGAAATTTCCTATTCGTATTGAATCCTACAGCCAAGTTCTTACTTATGATTTGGGACGCTTGCAGGAAAAACTGGGTAGAGATCATCCTGCTTTTGTCAAAATTTTAGGGGTTCTTTATACATTGAAGTATATTCCTTCTGGTGAAGAAGGAAGAGAAAGAGAAGACCAAATCAGCTTTATCAAAAGGATGTTATGGGAACTCTGGAATGATTCTGAGGAAGTTAAACAATATATTGAAGAAAATATTCGTACTTTTAATGGAGAAGTAGGAAAACCAGAAAGCTTTGATTTATTAGAAGGCTTATTAAATGAGCAATTTTTCCGTCTTGCTTATTGGAAGGTTGGTAATGAAGAACTCAATTACAGGCGGTTTTTTACTGTTAATGATTTAATATCGCTTCGTATTGAAGATGAAAATGTTTTTGAAACTACTCATTCGCTGATTCTTCAATTAGTTGAAGAAGGTAAGTTTGATGGATTAAGAATTGACCATATAGATGGATTATATGACCCCGCACAATATCTAAATCGACTCCGGGAAAAAGCACCAGAAGTTTACTTAATTGTCGAAAAAATTCTTGAACCCGAAGAGGAATTACCCATAACTTGGCCAATTCAAGGAACATCAGGATATGATTTTCTTAACCAACTTAATGGTATTTTGTGCAACCAATCAAATGAACAGCAATTTGATGATATTTACCTGCGGTTTATTGGTAAAGCAGTTTCCTGTGAAGAATTAATCGATAAAAACAAAAGATTAATTATTGAAAAACACTTAGCCGGAGATATTGATAATTTAGCTCATCTTTTCAAAAAAATATCTGCTGGCTATCGCTATGCTAGCGATTTTACAATGTACGGATTAAAAGCCGCTTTAGTAGAGATTTTAGCTTTATTCCCGGTTTATCGTACATATATTAATGGTGGAGGAGCAAGTTCTGCTGATAAGGAATATATTGAGCAGGTAATGACTCAAGCTAAAAAGAATATTCCTAACTTCCTTAACGAACTCAATTTTATTGAACGATTTCTATTATTAGAGTTTGACGAAAATCTCACAGAAGAGAATAAAGAAGAATGGTTGCGTTTCTTAATGAGATTGCAGCAATTTACCGGTCCTCTAATGGCTAAAGGTGTGGAGGATACCGTACTTTATGTTTACAACAGATTAGCTTCACTGAATGAAGTTGGTTCCCATCCAGGTAGCTTCGGGGTATCTTTAGAAGATTTTCATACCTACAATTCCAATCGCACTGCAAATTGGCCCCATACTATGAATACCACATCTACTCACGATACCAAACGTGGTGAAGATGTCAGAGCTAGAATTAACGTTTTGTCGGAAATTCCCGAAGAATGGGAGCAAAATCTAAAACAGTGGCGCGAAATTAATGCTGCTTATAAAGATTACGTCGGCGGGCGCGATATTCCAACCTTTAACGATGAGTATTTGTTTTATCAAACTCTTATCGGTGCTTTTCCCTTTAGTAAAGAAGAATATCCCACTTTTGTAGAACGAATTAAAGAGTATATTATTAAGGCAATTCGAGAAGCAAAAGTCCATACTGCATGGCTGAAAAATGATAGCGACTACGAAGACGGTTTTACTAACTTTGCCGAAAAAGTTTTAAAAGATAGCCCAGACAACGAATTTTTAGAAGCTTTCCGTCCTTTTCAGCAAAAAATTCAATATTACGGCATTTTAAATTCTCTTTCTCAATCCTTGATCAAACTTACTGCACCTGGATTACCCGATATTTATCAAGGAACCGAACTTTGGGATTTAAGTTTAGTAGATCCAGATAACCGTCGTCCAGTAAATTTCTCGATTCGACAAAAGTATCTTGAAGAAATTAAATCCCAAAATGAAGCGCATTTGCTTGATTACATCGCTCAGTTACTGGAGACTCCTGAAGATGCCAGAGTTAAACTATTTTTAATTTACAAAGCCTTGCAAACCCGTAAAGAATTTTTAGATTTATTCCAGCGAGGCACCTACGAAAAACTTACAATAGTCGGAAGCTTGAAAAGTCATATTGTCGGATTCAGCAGAGAATTAGGAGAACAAAAAGTAATTATTATTGCACCACGTTTCTTTAGTTCCTTAGTAGAAATTGGCGAATATCCTTTCGGAGAAAAAGTTTGGCAAGAAACTCGCATTGTTGCCCCTGCTGATTCCACTACTGTTTGGCAAGATGTCTTTACAGGAAAAATCATAGAAGGTGAAGATGCTCTTTGGGTAAGGGATATTCTCCAAAACTTCCCCGTCGCTTTATTAGTTAACAAACAGTTATCAGCTAGCGAAGAGTAGTGAAAGATTAAGGGGAATGGAAATGGTAATTGGTAATTGGTAATACCTCGTTTCAAGGTTCTGCCTTGGAATGCCAACATATGAAGCTCTGCCTTTTACTTAAACTTGAGGCAGAGCCTCTAATACTGTGTTCCTTGCCGGAGACAAGGAACAAGTTGTTTTTGTTTGGTGGAGTACCAGGGGTGTTTAAAGAAAATGCTAAGTTTATTTGATACTTTAACTTACGGTAAATTGCTAAGGAGAATCTTTCAAAAATACCCCTTAAGATTAAACAAAATCATCCTGCGGGTAATCTTATTAGATAATTATCCACTTTAAAATAACCATTAAAATGAATACTTACTAAGTAATTAAAATGTATCTTTTGTACATAGTATTTTGACTCTTAAAAAACACTGCCTTAAAATAACTTAGTTGA
>JBCBPQ010000271.1:0-9800 GCA_039820645.1 Cyanobacteria bacterium J06633_8
AACAGTTATCATATCTGTGGAGGCTGAGTAATGAGTAATGAGTAATGAGTAATGAGTAATGAGTAATGAGTAATGAGTAATAGATTATGTTGCTAATAACCGCTATCTTTTCAATAGGGTTATATCGTAAGTAATTAACCGGACTTGGTATAAGAGAAATAATTTGAAACTGTTAACTGTCATGGTACTGTTAACTGTCATGGTACTGCTCCAAGCATTGTTTAATCAAAACCTGAGTGATTTCGCGACGATAAACAGCACTCGCTCTAGTATCTTCAATAAAATCTATATTTTCCAAAGACGCTATATAATTCAAATTCTGCTTATTTTCTAAATCACCATCGAATTGCAATAATACTGGTGCGGCAATACTTGCACCAATCACCACGCGCAGATTCTTCCCAACCGAATTATAAGCACCACACACAATAGCTAAAGCAGGATCGCTGGCTGCTATTCCAAAGCGTTTATAATCAACTTGCCACTTCATATTCTCTACAGGAATCAAAACTCTTCGTAATAATTCCCCAGATTGCAAAACAGTTTGACGAGAAGCAATTTGAAAATCTTTTGCTGCAACAATTCGCCTTTTTCCTTCCCGATTCCAAATTTCATAACTTGCATCCAGCGCTACCATAATAGGTGCAATAGTACCTACCGATAATCCCAGGCAGATATTACCTCCCACCGTAGCTATATTCACTACCTTCAACGAAGCCGAAAGCGCATTGATAGCACCTCGAAAACCTTCTACAGCAATATACTCAGGCAACCAATCATACTCTACTAAATTAATTAAAGGGCAAGTTGCACCAATAGCTAATAGTTCCCCTTGATGATAATTAGCGGAATTAACAAACTCAATTTCATCCCATCCCAAAGACTGTATATCAACTAAAGTTTTGATCTCAGGTTGTGGTTCGGAAAATAACCAAGTGCCTCCAGCCAACCAACTCCAATCTTTGCCCCAATTGGTTACTTGATTAATATCTGTAGGAATTAAATAATTATCTATATTATGTAAGTCCATTGCGATTATCTTATTACCAAATGTAACTCTCGTTACTAGTTTTAACTCAGTAATTTAATCTTTAGCTTCTGTATTTTCTGTATCTTAAAAGACATATTATCTGTTATTTTTCTGTTCGCAGCCACTTCTCAAATGAAACATAATTGCAAAAGATAAACTGTCCCACAGGGGGGTATTGATATTAGCTTTCCTTAAAGCATCTGCTGTCCATGTATTGCAAGTTCTTAATATAGAATATTTATCTTTTGCAGCATAAAAACCAGCAGCAGAAGTGTAACCGTTACCTATACGAATTTTCCTATTGTTTCTATCTACTTTAAAACTAGCTTCAATAAACTTAGTTAGTTGTAAATAGTTAGCTTTATCTGTATAAATACATTTAACTTCAATATTCTGTGGTAGCGATTGATAACCCCTCACATACATTACCGAAGAAGTTGGCAGAAATAAAGCTTTGAAAATAGTATGAAAATTAAAATCGGAAATAGAGCTAATCGTCATATAAAAATCTTTATCTCCCCAACCGAAACTGAGATATTGATAATCGTTAACGGCATCAATACCGATTTTGTCTATAGATAAATAATTATGCCAATTATAAGCGTTATTCTTAGTAGGGATTAAAATATTAGAATGAATCCCCATATTCGCAATACAAACTTGATAATCACAAGCTTGTTTGGAGTAATTACCCCATTTTCTCGGAATAAAAGCACCGATTAAAAATAAGCTAATAATTATTAAAATACCGCCAAAAATCTGGCGATTGTATTTAAATAGAGATTTGAAGACCATGAATCAAACAATCGGTAAATTTAGTTACGATTATTTTAATGGTATATAACATTTCTAAATAATTCGTGACATTTGAGAAACCCGGGTTTTTGTCACCTATCTTTTTAACAACTCATATAGTAATAAAATGAGGACATTAATGAGTCCATAAACCTACCTTTCAATAAACCTTTAACCTTTAACCTTTAACCTTTCCCTAGCGCTATATGTCTTTTCACAAAGGTAACTTCAAGGTAAATTCCGGTAAAACTTCCTCTCCAGATAAATCTATGGGAAAATTCACTACCTCTACAGCTTGATTGGGACGATAAATTTCTACTTGTTTATCTTGAATATTAATCAACCAACCTAAACGCAAACCGCTATTAATATATTCTTGCATCTTCTCTTGCAACGGTTTAAGTTGGTCAGTACGCGACCTTAATTCAATTACAAAATCGGGACAAATAGGAGGAAACTTTTCTTGTTCTTCTTCACTCAAAGCTTGCCAACGCGCTAATTTTACCCAAGCCGCATCGGGAGAGCGATCGCCGTCAGGCGCGGCTCATCGCCACCACCTGGTAACTTAAAAATTGTCGAAGAGCTAAATACTTTACCAAGTCCTGTCTGTTGATTCCATAGCCATAATAAGCTAATAAGACCAGCTTCTCGATTGCCGCTTGTTCCTCCCACTGGTGGCATAACAATTAAATCTCCTTTAGCACTCCTTTCCAACTGCAAATCTCGATTCTGCTCGCACAAACGCCAAAATTGCTCGTCTGTTAGTTCCACAGTATCCAAGCTAAGAATTACAGGCATCATAAGAAATTCTCGGTAGGAAGGGAAACTCACGCTTTTTAAAGCTGAGAGGAAAAACGCCACGTGTGGTTTTAACCACAGTGGCATTTTTCCGATGGGTGGTTAGCCCGCACTTAAGTAATGTTAGCTTTCTCCCGAAGGGAGACGCTGCGCGAACGACACAGTTAAAGGTCGGTACTTTCCTTTTATACACTGGCTTAACCCAATAAACCTGTTTAATCTTCGGGTTCTAGAGCAGGAAACTAGCTACGCATTTCCTGGTAGGTTCTTTAACGCTTACCTTTAACAAAAGTCTGGTCAACTACGATTTAAAGTCCTAGGCTAGAAGCCCAGTGTCTTTAGACCTGGGTTGTTGACCGTTATTTCCTCCACATCATGCATAATATCATTTTGGCAGAAGCATTTTGATGTCGGAGAGTTGTAGATTGATTAAGAGGATATTTGAAAAGTCATAAATAAAACCACCTTTCTTTGAGAACTCCCCAAAATCCATGCCACTTGCTACGTACTGCGGAGACTGAAGCAACCCAGTGGCTCCCCGGGTACTTTTACCCCCCTTTCTAAGGGGGGAAGGGGGGATCATCCGAGTTTGGCGATAAAAATAATACTTTTAAAATATCCTCAAAATAAATATAATTCCGATGTGAGTCATGTAGGACTTACCCACTCGCCATGATTTTCCAAGGTTTGGGATTGCAACATACGTGCCAATGACTATAGTTACGTTACCGGTGCGTAAGTCCTATCATCTATAGAGATATATTGCTATTCATGAAACTATTATGTTTAACTTCCTTTTGCATTTCCCAAGCTAAAGTAGTAGAGATAATTGTGTCTAACTGGTTATATTTAGGCTGCCAATTAAGCATCTTACGAATTTTATTGGACTCAGCCATTACACAAGCCGGATCTCCTGCACGACGTTCAGTTTCAATCACTGGAAAGTCATTTTCAGAAATTGCTTTTACCCGTTCGACTACTTCGCGAACGCTATATCCTTTGCCGTAACCACAATTAAATATTTCGCTTTGATTATCTTTTTCTAAGTAACGCAAAGCATCTACATGGGCTGATGCTAAATCTTCAACGTGAATGTAATCCCGAATTGCGGTACCGTCAGGAGTCTCAAAATCAGTACCAAAAATTTTTATTTCTTGTCTGCGTTTTAATGCTGCGTCACAAGCAACTTTTATCAAGTGTGTTGCCTTAGGAGATATTTGCCCCAATTTACCACTAGGTTCAGCTCCAGCTACATTAAAGTAGCGCAAAATTACGTAGTTTAAGTTAGAGACTGCGGCGTAATCCTGAATTAACCATTCGCTCATCAGTTTTGAGCGTCCATAGGGATTAATTGGCTGGGTTGGCGTTGATTCGGTGACTGGAACTTTCTCCGGTTCGCCATAAACCGCAGCAGTGCTAGAAAAAATTAGTTTATTGATACCCGTTCGATCACAGCATTGAAGTAAATTCAGAGTGTTGCGAGTATTGTTGCTGTAATAATCTAAAGGACGGGTAACCGATTCGGGTACTATTAGACTAGCAGCAAAATGGAATACGGCGCTAAATTGATTTTGAGAGAGAATATTGTATAAAAACTCGGTATCGCCTAAATCTCCGAGAACTAGCTCACCATGAAGTATAGATTCACTACAACCTGTTGAACAATTGTCGTAAATAATTACATCATAGCCAGCCTCACCAAGCTGACGTACAACGTGAGAGCCAATATATCCGGCTCCACCAGTTACCAGAATTTTCTTATTCATTACCACTTACCCTTTTTATTGGATACACATCTCACGTAGAAGAGACAACACTTACTGATAGATTAAATAAGCGATACACATAACTACAGCAGGAACCAATCAAACAGATTTGTAGACTCCGGGAAAGTAGGCTTTATCTGCCCTTACCCAAGAAAACAACTCGGATAGTTTTGAAGAAGATAGCTATATCCAACCAAATAGAATAGTTCTTAATGTAATAAAGGTCATAAGATAGCTTTTCGTAAGCATCTTCAATTGATGCACCATAGGGATAAAGCACCTGTGCCCATCCTGTAATCCCCGGTTTGACTAAATATCGAATGTCGTAATA
Source organism: Cyanobacteria bacterium J06633_8 (assembly GCA_039820645.1). Taxonomy (GTDB): domain Bacteria; phylum Cyanobacteriota; class Cyanobacteriia; order Cyanobacteriales; family Nostocaceae; genus Rivularia. The sequence continues at coordinate 4,721 of JBCBPQ010000271.1, forward strand.
AGGAATAACTTCTTTTAACTCAGCGTCAAATTGCGGCCTTTCGGGACGCGGACCGATTAAACTCATTTCTCCTTTGACTACATTCCACACCTGTGGAAGTTCATCGATTCGCATTAAACGCAACCAATATCCCACCCGCGTAATTCTAGGATCGCGTTCCTGTGCCCATTGTGCGCCGCGTTTTTCCGCATCTTGATACATCGAACGGAATTTATGGACTTTGAATGTTGTACCGTTTAATCCTGTACGTTCTTGAGAATAGAAAACCGGACCACGACTATCCAATTTGATTGCCAATGCTACCAATAGCATCAAAGGAGATAGAATTATCGACAGCAATATAGAGGCAATCATATCAAATACTCGTTTTACCCTGGCATTAAAACCACCAGACATCAAGTTAAAACCAGTACTAAAAGTAAACCAAGTATCTTGCAACAAAGATGAAGGAAGTTTGTACCACATATTTTCATAAATATCCGGCAGTTTGTAAACTGGAATTCCCTGTAATCGCATTGCCATCAATTGCTGCAACAGTGAATCAGACAATTGGGTTTGGCTTCCCAATAACACTCCAGTCCAACTTTGGGAACTTAATCGTGGTAAATCTGCAATTGTACCTACTGTATATTCTCTTGTTGGAGAATCAACATGTTCAGACGAATCTAAATTATCCGAGTTATCAGATAAAACCATCAAACTTCCAAAAGAATTTTGTGATTGAAAGTTTTGAGCAAATTCAACTGTATTTTTATTTCTACCTAAAATTAACCAACGACTTTGTTGAGCATGTTGACCAATCAATTTAGCCGTCCAAATTCGAGTTGTTATGGCACTAACAGTAAAAATAGTCAGACTAGGAAGTAAAACGCTCCGCCATAACAGAGGATTACTTCTCCAAGCACCAGATATGTAAATAACTGCCGCACTAATACCAGCCACAAATATATTGCAGAGAATAATACGTGCTGGCGCTCTTAAACCGGCAATTTGCTTATCAGGTTGATAAGTGTCTGCTAAATATAGCGCCCCTAGAATTGAAAGTATAAAAATATAAGAAATTGGATTTAACCAATTAACCGATTGATTAAAACGCAACCAAAAAGCGAATCCAAAACAAAAAACTAAACTAATAATATCCGCTAACAAAAGCAATTTGGGAATGCTTTTGATAATTTCTTGTGAATCAGAATTCACCGAGTCGCGGGGAACAGCTTCCTGCATTTCTACCTATTTTTCCTCTTCAAGAAGTTATGTACAGTTTTAGTCGTGCAAAGGTAACATCCTTTGCTTACATATTTTTCATGCAAATATTTCGGACTTACCAAACAAAGATTATTTGTAAAGTAAATCGTATTACCAATTAAATATAAAAGTTATGGCTTCTCTAGGAAAATATCAAGTTTAGATGAGATACATTTAGGTAAATAAAATTTATTTTTATCTTATTTTCATGATTTATTGGGATTGACTATATGTGAATTTCGCAATTAATGAATTTAAAGCTACAGCTTTCTTTCTTAAAGAATAGAGAATGTAAAACCATGAAATAATGGGTTTATATAAGATAATTAAGTATTTTGGCTGACTATAAGAATTATGAATCATTCGTGAGAATTGAGAAACCCGGTTTTTTGAAAAAACCGGGTTTTTGGCACCTATCTTTTTCACAACTCCCGTTATTCTGGTAAATGTAGAGACGCGAACCCTTGCGTCTCTACAAGTCAATTCCTGTGTAAACGAGAGGTCCGATCTATCATTCGCCAGCAGTATCCTTATTAAGGAGAGGCGAAAGGGTGAGCTTTTAAGTGTATTCGACTCAAAGTAAGTATGAAACTTTAATTACGCCTACCTACTTACGGATAAATTTATTATTTATAATACAATCTCAAAAAATAATCAAATAACTAAAATAATCAATCATATTTTTATACAATCACATTTCAGTTTTCTGCGACCAATAATTTTCAACATTATCTTTTTAAACATGCCTCAAAATATCATAGTTTATATTTGTACAATTTAGAATAGATGTATACTGCGATTGTAAAAACAAGTTACTAAGAATACAATCATGCAAAAATTATAAAATAAGCTAAAAGCTTGACTTATAGGTATTGCTCAAGACTTTTCAAAGGACAAAAATACTGTTAAATAATTAATGCAAGAGATACGGTTAAAATATACAAGACTAGTGCTTCGCCAAGGTTACTTTGCGGGGTTAATTGTAAGAAAAAAAGTAATTTTCTTCCCCTGCCTCCCCTGCTTCCCCCGCTTCCCCTGCTCCCCCACCGAGCAATTGTGGTTTGCTGAACTACTAGTTAAGGTGTGATATTTATATTTTTCGTTAAAAATCTGGTTAAGTCGATAGTGTGAGTTGTGTATTCTATGACAAATGAAATGCAAGTAAACCAAGAAGAGCAAGACTATATTGATTTAGGACAATACTGGCTGATTCTCAAAAGACGCTGGTTGCCCGCGCTGGTTGTAACTAGTTCTGTTCTTGGATTAGCAGCTTTCGTCACCTTTCGACAAAAACCTGTTTATGAAGCAGAAGGTAAATTACTTTTTAATAAAAATAATAATGTTTCTTCTCTTTCAGGTTTAGGCGGGCAAATTGGGGAACTCAGCGGTATTACAAACTTGAGCAATCCTCTGGATACGGAAGCTGAGGTTATCCAATCCCATCCTCTAATTAAAGAAACAATAAACAAATTTAGCCTTAAAAATGAGGAAGGGGAAACCCTTACCCATAAAGATTTTCTGAAAAAACTGAAAGTTAAGAGTATCCGGGGTACCGATGTCTTACAGCTTGCTTATAAAAGTACCGACCCCAAGGAAGCGGCAAATGTTGTAAATTCATTGATGGGGGATTATTTAGACAATAATATTGAAACCAACACCGCAGAAGTTAGAGCAGCAAGAGAATTTCTGCAAAAAGAATTACCCCTGGTTGAAGCAAAAGTAGTTACAGCAGAAGCAGCTTTGCGTCAATTTAAAGAAAAAAATAATGTGGTGGCTTTAGAAGAAGAGGCAAAATTTGGGGTAGAAAGTCTGAAGGATTTATCAGAGAATATTACCCAGTCTCAGGCTAATTTGGTAGAAGCGATAACTCGCTCAGAGGCTTTGCAAAATCAGTTAAAATTGCAGCCGCAGCAAGCAGTGGCTTTATCAAGTTTGAGTCAATCACCAGCAGTACAGCAAGTACTTACAGAATTTCAGAAAACCCAAGATGAGTTAGCAGTAGCGCGAACTAAATTAACTGACGAGCATCCCACAGTTGTTAATCTTTCTAAAAAATTAGAGGCTTTAAGAAACCAGGTTGAAGGAAGAGTTGGACAAATTGTGGGTAACGGAATATCTGTTAGAGAGCCAGATTTGCAAATCGGTGAATTAAAGCAAGCTCTAACAGCCGAATTGATAAAATCAGAAGTTGAACGCTTAGCAGCAACAAACCGAGTTGGTTTGTTAAGAAAAGCTTTTGTGTCAAACCAAGCAAGGTTAAGCGTTTTACCAAAATTAGAGCAACAACAGCGACAGTTACAGCGAAAATTGCAGGTAGCGCAATCAACCTATCAACAGTTATTGAAACAACTACAAGAAGTTCAGGTAGTTGAAAAGCAGAATGTCGGCAATGCTAGAGTGATTGCTTCAGCTTTAGTCCCCGATAAAAAGATTTCACCGAAAATTCCTCTAAACCTAGCTTTAGGTGGTTTCTTAGGAATTCTCTTGGGTGTAGGAACCGCGTTAATACTTGAGGCAATGGATAAATCCCTCAAAACTGTTGATGAAGCCAAGAAACTATTGGGCTATCCCTTGCTCGGTACTATTCCTCGGGTGGATGAAAAAGACACAGATAGACAAAAATTACCCGTACTCAACAATCCTTATTCACCAGCAAGTACTGCTTTTGAAATTCTTCAGACAAATCTCGGTTTTACCATGTCTGATAAAGCATTAAAAGTAATTGTAGTTAGCAGTTCAATACCCGGTGAAGGTAAATCCTTTGTTTCATCGAACTTAGCCGTTGCGATCGCCCAAGTAGGGAAAAGAGTATTATTAATAGATGCAGATATGCGTCGTCCTACACAGCAAAATATTTGGGATTTACCCAACATGATAGGCTTGAGTAACGTCTTGGTGGGACAAGCAGATTTACATGGTAGCACGGCAGAAGCATTGGTAACATTAGACGTACTTACCGCTGGAAAAATCCCGCCAAATCCTTTAACTTTATTAGAATCCCAGAAGATGGCTAGTTTAGTAAAAGATGCCAGCAATGATTATGACTTCGTTATCATTGATGCTCCACCATTGACAGCAGTAGCCGACGCTTTGAACTTGGGTAAACTAGCAGATGGAATGTTATTAGTTGTACGTCCCGGCGTTGCTAATACTGGCTCGGTGAATGCTGCTAAATCGCTGTTAGAGCAGTCAGGACAGCTAGTATTGGGTATGGTAGTTAATGATGTTACTGCTGATAATAGTTATGGTGGCTACTATTATTCTAAGGGTTATTACGGCATGAATCCCGCTGAAATGAATGGGAAAGTTAATAAGGAGATTCCTAAGATTGAGATTGGGTAATATTCCCTTTTTTATCCTCGTCGAATGTTAGCTCGAATACTAATAGTTCAATTGATTCGTTTTGATGGGTTTTCTCGCACACCTGCCTGGGGTTGAAAACCCCAGTCTAATAGCTAAAGTCCTATAAATAGGACTGAATTAATTCCCCTCAAAATTAATGTGGTGGAGTACTAGTACTTCACCACATTAATTCTGACGGGTTCGTAGTTGCGCTTTAGCGCCAAAAATCTTGGCGCTGAAGCGCAACTACGAACGAACATTTATTCAACTCATCAAAACTAATGGGACAGATCACTAGTGCTTTGCCAAGGTTACTTTGCGGGGTTAATTGTAAGAAAAAAAGTAATTTTCTCCCCCTGCCTCCCCTGCTTCCCTTGCTCCCCCTGCTTACCCTCACCCGGCAATTTTGGGTTGTTCGAGTACTAGGGAGTAGAAGGATAAATAAATTTAGATATTGATAAACCCGACTTTGTTGAAAAACCGGGTTTTTAAT
>JBCBPQ010000272.1:0-9669 GCA_039820645.1 Cyanobacteria bacterium J06633_8
ATAAATTGCACACAACTATTAATTTTTTATGTCTTTGACACTCGATTCCGAATATACAAGCTTCGGGGGAAAACTAGGCTTTTACTCTCATCCCTCAGTTACATGTAATGGAAAAATGCGCTTCAGCGTTTACCAACCACCCCAAGCTAAATCCCAATCCTTGCCAATTTTGTATTTTCTTTCCGGTTTAACTTGTACTGAAGAAAACTTTATGATCAAAGCAGGAGCACAGAAATACGCAGCAGAGCATGGTTTAATCTTAGTGGCTCCAGATACCAGCCCCCGTAGTACCGGTATCAAAGGTGAAGATGATAACTATGACTTAGGTACGGGTGCAAGTTTTTATGTTGATGCAACCGAAGAACCCTGGTCAAATCATTATAAAATGTATAGCTATGTGGTTAAAGAATTACCCGAATTAATAGCCACTAATTTTCCCGTACAAAAAGATAAGCAAAGCATATTTGGTCATTCTATGGGCGGACACGGAGCTTTAATTTGTGCTATGCGAAACCCCCAAAAATACAAATCAGTTTCAGCTTTTGCACCGATTGCTGCCCCGATTCAATGTCCTTGGGTAGAAAAATGTTTTAGCAATTACTTAGGCAAAAATAAACAAAGCTGGCGCGATTATGATGCTACTGAATTAGTCAAAAAATTTGGTTTTGATGGTGAAATTTTAATTGACCAAGGTACAGATGATGAATACTTTCAACAGCAACTACTACTTCCTGATATTTTTGAAAAAGCTTGCAAAGAAGTGAATCAAACTTTGAATCTACGATATCAAGAAGGCTACGACCACGGCTATTATTTTATTTCTACTTTTATGGAAGACCATATTCTTCATCATGCAAAAGCTTTACAGTGAACAGTGAACAGTGAACAGTGAGCAGTTATCAGTCAACGGCAAGTATTCAAATAGAGATTAAATTATTAAATCTTTTGTCAAACAGATTTTTTAAAGTAGGATTCTAAAAACAGTATTTAGAGTTTTGAATAAAATTAATTTTTAATTCAATATTACAATTCAAATAGGTGATAACTGTTCACTGTTCACTGTTCACTGTTCACTGTTTTACTGTTTTACTGTTCGCTTTATGATTTTTTGGCAAGTTGATTTTTATCGTCGTTCGCAACCGGATAAATCGGGACAGGTTTTATGGGAGTTATCGATTTGCGATTCAACTCTTGAATTTAAATATGAAGCAACTTGCCCCCAGTCACAAGCTAATTCTAGTTGGGTGACTTCGCAAATTCAACAAGCAGCATCGGATAACCTACCAGATGTTATTCAAGTTTTTCGTCCCCAGTCTTTAAGTTTGATTGAACAAGCTGGAAATATTTTAGGAATTAAAGTCGAAGCAACTCGCAGAACTCTTGCTTTAAAAACATGGTTGAAACAAAAGCAGCAATTCACAGCTTTAGATAAGCCACCGCCGGTACCTTTATCTGAAAATATTTGGGGAGATAAATGGAGTTTTGCTACTCTACGGGCTGGCGATATCGGTGATTTTTTTTCGGAACGTCCAATTCCGATTTTAGAAACACCCGATTTTTTATTGCCGATTAATATGGGTTTGGCTTCAACAGTACCTGTTCCGGGTGTAGTAATTTACGGTGGACGCAAATCTATGCTTTTAGCAAGATGGTTAAAAGAAAATCGCCCTGTAGCTCTAAATTACATTGCTGGTGCCCCAGACGGTTTGGTATTAGAAGCGGGTTTAGTAGACAGATGGATTGTAGCAACCTTTGAAGATGAAGAAGTTTCACAAGCTGCCGCACTATATCAACAACGCAAACAACAAAGCCAAGGATTGCATTTCTTGTTAGTACAGCCAGATGACTCTGGAATGACTTATACCGGCTTTTGGTTGTTACAGGAAGTTTGATGATTGTTAGTTTTGATTTTATTAAATTATTCAAGTATAAAATGATTTATCAACTATCTAAAGATAGAATAATTGATTGAAATACATCTTTACTTATTGAGGAAGTTTAAGGAAATATTAATCGGCATTTTTCAGTCCGCTGTTCGTCCGAAACTAGGGAAGCTTTTTGTTCTAACTTTTTTAAGCGGCTCTACTTTTACAATTTTTACTTTTGCATTTCAACCGTTTGTACTCAAAGTCCTCAATCAAGATGCAAAAGCATCTTACCTTAGTATTTCTAACGCTATTGGACCACCGATTTCAGGTATGCTCGTCAGTCTTGGTTATAAAAGTCCTTTCTGGATTACTGGCGTACTTACTATTTTGACAGCCTGCTTTGCTTATACACTTAAATCTGAATTTAAATGCGAAGGTAATAGGTAATGGGTAATAAGTAACACTTCCGATAAAAAAAATCATCACCACCTATGAAAGTCTTCTCCCCCTGCTTCCCCCACCTCCCCTGCTCCCCCTGCTCATTCAAATCAGAGGGAAAAATTAATGATTCCTAACTCCTAACTCCTCACCCCTAACTCAAAATTTATTTCCTTACCTGCTTCAACATATCAATTAATGTATGGTGAGCATCTTCGGCATTTTTCAAAGTATGGTCAAATTTAATTCTGACGGGCACCTCTTCCCCATTTGCCTGAGCTTGTAAATTCATCCCTTCGGCATCAATAGAAAGCATTGTCGCTGCTGTCGCATCCTTTAAATCGCCATAAGTCTTAGCGTAAAGTGCCACCGCGTCCGCATGGTCTTCGTTCATGTGCTTACAAATGCGATCGCTAACTTGCGTAGAAAATTCTTCTGACATTACGTACTCCGGTAAATCAAGTTTATCAATCTGAATTTTAAAACTTAATTGTTGTATGCAGCTACTTTGCACAAAATTTCTATGAGGGAAAATTAAGCAATTAAATGTATTATAAAATACATATAGTGATTAAAAACAATTATCCCGATCCGATATTTAAGCGAAAGAAAGGGACTCTGAGTGATTAATTAGTATGTTTTGTAACATTTCATTCTTTATTAATGAAATGAACTTCATTAAACTTATGCATAGAAAATTGTTAACATTTTCTTACTGATTCATAGTAATTTCTACTGAATCAGGAACATAAAACAAATTTATAGAAGTCCAAACCCATGAGTGGAACTAGCCACCGTCGTATAGTCATAGGGGATGTGCATGGTCACTATCAAGGCTTGATGCAATTGTTAGAGGCGATGGCCCCAACGGCAGAAGATAAAATTTATTTTCTGGGGGATTTAATAGATAGAGGTCCCCAGAGTTCGCAAGTGGTAGATTTTGTTAAAGACAATTCCTATCCTTGCTTGCTCGGAAATCACGAGCATATGCTTATCAAAATCCTTACAGAGAAAGATGCTTCCACTCCAAGCGTACAAGGATGGCTTAACAGTGGCGGACAAGCAACTTTACTAAGCTATAAAAACAGTAAAGTACCTCAAGAACATCTTGAATGGTTTGAGAGTTTACCTTTATATATAGATTTAGGAGACATTTTTTTAGTCCACGCAGGTATCGATCCTTCAAAAACTATAGAAGAACAAAAAGCAGAACAATTTTGCTGGATTAGAGACAAATTTCACGGCATTCAAAAGCCTTATTTTTCAGATAAAGTAATTATTGTCGGTCACACTATTACTTTTACGTTTCCTGGAGTTGCACCTGGAAAAATTGCCAGAGGTGCCGGTTGGCTAGATTTAGATACAGGTGCTTATCATCCCCGTAGCGGTTGGTTGACGGCATTCGATGTTACAAATCGTCAGGTTTACCAAGCCAACATGTTTAAAAAGCAAGTCCGAACCTTACCTTTAGAAGAAGCATCAGCAAAAGTAAATGTGACTTCACTAAAAGTCAATCGCAACAGCAGCAGGTTATGGGCTTGAGGGATTAAAAGTTAAAGGTTAAAACTCCTAACCCCTAACTTCTAACTCTTTATAATAATGGTCGGATATTTCTCCGGTATGCAGTTGTGCTTAAACCATCTTTACCTTTACTGGGTTTTGCGTTAACCCAACTTTGAAGATATTGCACCCGATTACTAGTTGCAGGGTGAGTACTTAAAAATGTAGGAATTCCGCTCCTGCTTTTGCTTTGTAACTTCTTCATAAAGGAAACCATTGCTTGAGGTGCGTAACCTGCATCTGTTAGCATTCTCAATCCACGTTTATCGGCATCGCGTTCGGCTTCACGGCTGTTGGGACGACGATAACCTAATTCAACTCCAAGCTGAACCAACCTGTTATTTTCGACACCTGCTGCTGTAGCTAAACCTCTAGCGATCGCAGTTTTCTTCATCTGCTTTACTACATGTCTACCTTCAATATGAGCAATTTCGTGAGCAACCACACTTGCTAATTCCGCTTCATTGTCGGCTGCTTTGATTAGACCAGTATTAATATAAACATACCCACCAGCAGTAGCAAAAGCATTAATGCTGTCATCTTTGACTACCTGGAATTTATAGGGGATTTTCTTCCTAGTATTGTGGGCTGCTAAACGCTTACCAATTCTTTGTATGTAGTTGTTGATTTGAGAATTGCGGTAAAGTTTTATATCGCTTTTAACTAATTGCTGATTTATTTGTCTACCAAGCCGAACTTCTTGCTTGTCTGATATATTAGAAAGTTGAATTATTTGGGCACCTTGAAAAAGTATATCCCAGATAGAAATGCCTAAAGCCGAAGATGGTGTAGTCAAGCACAGAGTAAATGCTATTACTACAGAAATTAACGGATAAAATAATCTTTTTCGTAAAGAGCGGAAATTTAAATAAAATTTTGTTTTTTCAATCATCATCAAGTTCGAGGAGGTTTTAGAAGAACGTAAGTAATAGGACGATAAATAGCTTTATAAGTTGCACGTCTTAGTTGTTACTAAGTCATGTGATAATCGGTTATCTAGTCTGCTTGACTTAACAATAGCTTTGCTGTTAAACATGGCAACTAATTGTGCATTATTTGATGAAAGCCATGAAAAGTAGTGTTATTAAGAAACTGTCCTATAACGTGAAGGAAGAAAATAGTCGTACAATTTTCTCTTTCATCATTTATGCTTTTGTTGTATATCAGATATCTATTAACTTCTACTTCTAGTACTTTCATTTTCGCTTATATCAATCCTCATATCCCATCTGTAAATAGGAAAAATTAGTTATGTCTATAATAGATTCTAAAGGTCGCTTATTCGGTAAATTCAATATTCTAGATATCGGAGCTTTATTAGTAATTTTGCTAGTGATTGGAGGTATCTTTTTATTCCCTGGAACCACTGGTTCGGTAGCTCAAGTAGGTACCACAACAAAACCCATTGAAGTTGATTTAGTTGTTCGGGGATTAAAAGTACGGGATGTCGATAGATTATCCGAGGGAGGAGGGTTAAAAAAAGGAGAAAAAACTAACGTTATTATCCGCAACCAACCCTACGGTCAAATTCCCATTAAATCCATTGAAGTACTACCTAGAAAAATTATTGTAACCCAACCCGATGGTACGGTTAAATTAATCCCAGATCCCAGAGAAAATGTCTTTAGTACAGATATGCTTTTGACTTTAGCAGGTAAAGCAACAATTACTGACGGCGGCCCTGTTTTGGGTAATAGTAAGGTAAAAATAGGAATGCCTTTTGAATTGGAAGGTTTTAATTATAACTTCAGAGGCAGCGTGATTGATGTCAGGGTTGGAGATGAGGTAGAAGGTTAAAGGTAAATACGGTTGGACTTTGCTTTTAATCCTTTATTTATGCATTAAATTCAATTAACCTTCGAGTTTATATTAGTCTCCCGTGTGAAGCGAGGAGACTATTTTTTATAATTTTTAATTAAAAAATATTAATAAAACATAATTAAATTGTAGGGTGTGTTAGACCCATGATTATATATCAATGTAAACAAGAATTTATCTGATGGTCTAACGCACCATCCGAGTCTAATAAATAAAAACAACAACATGAATTGGGAGCATCCCAAATGTGAAAAAACAGTTGGATGCAATACAAATTTTACCTCACCCCCTTCCCCTCTCCTTGATAAGGAGAGGGGTGCCGGAGGCGGGGTGAGGTTGCCGAGTTTATTAGACTCAGCCGAAAAGGGCTGTATTTTGATAGATTTGCAAAATTGGGATGCTCCCCATGAATTTTTATTAGAATGCGTAACAAAAATCATAAAAATAAGTACATAAAACCATTACAGTGGCAACATAAAACTATTATTGCAATACCATACATAAAACTTGATTTAATATCATAATTTATTATCGGATAAATAATTATGTTAAAACTTTTAACATGAAAAATTTTATCCTGAAAACTATAACTTTCAGCTTGCTTTTGCTTTCTGCAAGCTGCAATCGCACTAATTCCAAAAACGAATCAACACTACAATTAAAAACTAAATCTCAACAGCCACTTTCACAAGAATCAACGAAGAATCAATGGACACCGCAGATGGAAGCAGAATTTCAGCAGCGGGCAAAAAAAGTAATTACAAAACTCGCTGGTAAGAAATATGGAACTACAGCTTTTGAAAGCGAAAAACGTTCTTATCCCAAAGCGATGATTGATTTTATTGCGGGAAATCGCGACACAGCTATTGCTTTTCTTCAAGCTGAAGATGCAGATGCTAAAAGTCATCCACATACTTTGGGAATTGATTTTTATTCCAGCTTTACTCTTAAAGGACAAGTTCGTAAATATTTTTATTTTGGTAAATATTTTAACCCAGAATATCGTCAGCGAATCAAACAAGCCATGCAACTTCTGACAGCAAAAGATCCGTTAAAACGTCGTTTTCCCGAGCGCCGAAAATTCTGGGCTAGATCGACGGATAATTGCGATAGTTGGGTGGATTGTCGTAACACTGACAATTTAAAAGCAATGCGGAATAGTGCGGTATATTTATTTGCTGAAGAAACGGGAAACGAAGCAACAAGACAAGCTTATAAAAAACGCATCCAAAGAAATATCAGCACTTTGTATCACATTGGACAAGGTGAATGGGATTCGGAAAACTACCTCGGGCATACCATTACCGCTTATCTGAATCTTTATGATTTTGCTAAGGATAATGAAGTGAAATCTATTGCTAAAGCTGGATTAGATTGGCTTTTAGCTTCCGGTGCTTTGAAATATTGGCGGGGTGGATTTGGTGGTCCTTCTAAGCGTGACTACGGAAAAGGAAATTGTGTTTGGTGCGCTTTATCCAGCCATGAATTAGGACTCTATTTTAACGATTCACCAATTGAAGATCCCAAACCTCACCACGATTCAGTACACTTGATTACCAGTAGCTATCGTCCCCATCCAGCAATTGTAGCTTTAGCAAAAAAGCAGTTTGCTAAACCAGCAGAATTACTTAACTCTAAACCAACCTATGAAAATTGGAAACTAAGTAAAGATACTGCGCCGCAGTTTCATGAAACCTTATATTTCGGTAATACTTTTCAACTAGGTACTTTGGCTAAAGGCTCCGGTGGTGACTGGAATGGTTTTAAGATGATGGCTTTTGATTCCAAACGTGGTGTAGATTATTTTATTGCGGCGACGGGTAGTAATCCCAAGAAAATATCTACATCTAGCATTGGTGGTGACAATATTGCCCAATACCGCAATTTAGTAATTTTTCTCAACGACAAGCAAGAAGCACCTTTTCAATTCTTTTTACCTAAATCAGCCAAAATAGAAACCAAAAACAATATCACCTTTATTCGCTACGAAAAAACATGGTTGGCTTTAACGCCAATTAATCTCGATATTGAAGGAATTAATGCCGATAAAACTTCCAAACTAAGTAAAAGATATCCTCAAGAGCAAATTTTAACTGCTACTGGCACTGGAAATACTTACAGCGGATTCGCTTTAGAAGTAGGTGAAAAACAAACTCACGAAAATTTTCAGCAGTTTCAAGATTCGATACTTACAAAATCTCGCTTAGATATAAATCAAATTAATAACGGTGTTGTTGAATATAAAGGTGTTGCAGGAAAAGTAAAATTACAGCATCAAGCTTTAGATTTACCTAAAGTTTGGCGAAATGGTAATTTACATGATTGGAAAAATCACTTTGCAGTTTACCAAAATTCTCAAGGGGAAAAAACACCTATTTATCAAGGTTGGAAACAAGGTGAATTGAGAATTGAAGCGGGTGGTTATAAGTTGATTAGCAAGCTCAAGTGAGGTAGAACTTTACATCTTCCAAATTATGACTTTGGAAAAATTAATTTACCTTCTTCCTATATCTATAGCATTCCTAAATCATTTGTCAGATTTGAGAAACCCGGTTTTTTGAAAAAACCGGGTTTTTGACCAACAATTTCCGCAAAAAAAATGGGCAGGCTTATTGTAGAGATATGCCGCACTTCAACACGAGTTAACTTGTTTTAAAGCCTGCCCCTGCATTTTAGGTTTCATCTCGCGGCACCTATCTTTTTCACAACTCATATCGGATTGCTATATATTTAGCGGCAATAAGCTTAATTAGTTAAATACCTATGAATGCAAAATAAAATGTTTTATATACTACAATGTTCTCTAAATTATATCTGATGAAAATTATTGTTCTGCTGAGTACAAAATTTAAATATTATAGCTAAATTTAACTATGTGGTAACCAAAAATTGTTGATGTTTGATATTTTAATATGTTAGCGTGTAAGTGTGAAATAGTCGTTCAAGGGTAGTATTTAGAACTATTTTTCAGGGTGTTAATACAGATACAGAAAAGTAAATGACTCCAGAAGGGATAAAGTATTTTTTACTAATTATTAATCTTTGTATCCTTAAATTGCACAGAATAATCATAGAGTTCGCTAGCAGAAAAGTCAACACAATAATTGTTACTTAAATTCCTCAAATAAATCCCAATATGTATTTCAATTTAAAGGCGAAAACCGCATTTTAGGTAATAGCAACCTAAAGACTTGAAGTATATATTAAATCTACGACCGCTGCGAGATAATCGAATGCGAGCTAATTGACAGGCAGGCTTAAAAGTTATTTTTTGACTTTTAAGAAAACCCTTGACGCTTACACCTAACTACGAGATTTTCTCAATGCTGCCATTTGAATTTGTAGTAATTGGTAAACCGGTTTCTCACCAAAACAAAGTACGCAAGCGCGTTAATGACTGGAAGAAACAAGTTCGTGAAACTGCCGAATCTTATTGGGAACAAGATTCTCCTTTAGGAGATAATGTTCAAGTTATTATTACTCATTATTATGATGCCGATCCAGAAGATGAATCAGCAGTTCCAGATAGTGACAATATAGTCAAACCAATTAGGGATGCTCTGAATGGTTTGATTTATGTTGATGACTATCAGATTACTGATTTTATCAGTCGTCGTCGTAATCTAAACGGTTCTTTTAGAATCAAAGGTATTTCTCCAGCATTAGCAGAAGGATTTTCTCAAGGTGAAGAATTTTTGCACATCAAAGTTGAGGCTGCACCAGACCCTGGAGATTTATCTTTATAAAAATAATCTAATGCTGCATCTACCTCGATATATGAGTATATTTCACTATAAATTTACTGCGAAAAAGCGCTTATTAGATAATATAATAAGCGCTAATTCTAATATATTTTTTTAGGATTTTTTTTCTTAATTAAGCTTATTTTAAATAATAAAAATAATTATCAATATTGCAATCCAGTTAACAGGAACATATTTATAGGTTTGCTCTATAATAAGTAAAGTGATTAATATTTTATTCC
>JBCBPQ010000273.1:0-9664 GCA_039820645.1 Cyanobacteria bacterium J06633_8
GATAGTTGTTAGTTGATAGTTGATAGTTGATAGTTGATAGTTGATAGTTGATAGTTGATAGTTGATAGTTGATAGTTGATAGTTGTTAGTTGATAGTTGATAGTTGATAGTTGATAGTTGATAGTTGATAGTTGGTAGTTGATAGTTGATAGTTGTTAGTTGATAGTTGATAGTTGATAGTTGTTAGTAATCAAAGATTAGAATTCGTAGGTTGGGTTAGGTGCAACGAAATAATTGAATGAATAATTAGCAATAAATTTCGCACCGTAACCCAACAATTTTACTCAAAAATTAAACAAGTATAACGTAAATCAAGAATTATATTAGCGCTACTTGTAATTTACATTAGTGAATCCGTAAGAATCCTTTCAAATTAACACTAATAACCTAATCCGTGAAATCAGCGAAATCCATTTAATCCGTGATAATTTTCAAGTTGTATATTCAGCATTAATTTTGACGTAATCGTAACTCAAATCGCATCCCCAAGCTTTTCCTTCACCCTTACCATTACCAACACTAACTTCAATGATTACGGGATTATCTATCCTTTGAGTTTTAAGCGTACTTTTATTAACAGTTAAATCATTACTATTATTAATCGCAGCAACATCTTGTGGTAAAGAAGATTCTGCTGCTGTTTCTTTCAAATATGTAGTTGCTGCTTTTCTATCAAATTGTAGGGGTTGTCCTTTTTCCATTAACAAAAAGTCCCCTAATTTTATCCTCAAATCATCTTGCTCGAAGGGTACCCCCGCACGCCCAGCAGCAGCAGCAATTCTTCCCCAGTTGGCATCCCTACCAAAAATTGCAGATTTCACTAACGATGAACCAGCAATAGTTTTAGCCATTTGCAAAGCCGCCCTTTCATTTTGTGCGCCCCTAACCTGCACTTCTATCAAACAAGTGGCACCTTCGCCATCCCGAGCGATTGCCTTTGCTAAATGCTGACAAACCGCAGTCAACATTGATTCCAATTTCTCAGCTTCGGCTCCCATTTCTGTAATTGCTGGAGTGCGGGATTGTCCATTAGCTAAAGCAATTAAACAATCATTAGTACTGGTATCGCCATCAACGGTAATTGCATTAAAACTTTTTTCGGCAGCACGACTGAGCATTTCTTGCCACAATCCAGGAGAAACCGCAGCATCTGTAGTTACAAAAGCTAACATCGTTGCCATATTCGGATGTATCATTCCCGAACCTTTGCTGATTCCCCCTATTCTTACTGGTCTGTCATGTATATTTGTTTCTAGGGCTATGGATTTTGTCACCAAATCTGTAGTAATTATCGCTTTCGCCGCATCATCCGAACCATTTTCTGAAAGTGATTCTACTAACTTCGGAATACCCGCTTTAAAAGCATCCATCTTAATTCTTTGCCCGATTACTCCAGTTGAAGCCAACAAAACAGACTCTGAAGAAATATTAAGCGCTTGTCCTAACGTCATTGCACTTTCAAGAGCATCCAACCAGCCTTGGTTACCTGTAGAAGCGTTTGCCTGCCCCGCATTGCACAGAATTGCACGGGCACCCGCAGCCGACATTAACCGCTGACGACAATAGTCAACACAAGCTGCCGTAACCTGCGACATTGTAAACACACCTGCGGCGATAGCTTCTACATCTGAAACAATCAACGCTAAGTCTGGGGCACCTGAAGGCTTTAAGCCAGCAGCAATTCCGGCTGCTTTATATCCTCTAGCTGCGGTAACACCACCAGTTATTTCCCACCAGTCACTCATTGATATCCCCTGCATCTGTTTTCCAATCGCTGCAATCGTAGGGGATTATATCAATTATTAGTTAACGCTTAATGGTAACTTATTAGTTATTAATGGTAATTGGTAATTGCCCCAATATCAAATACCGTAAAAATACTCAAAAAAAAGAGAGAGCCATTTGGCCACTCTCCAGATCATCAGGGTGCATCTACTTAACATAGTATACCATTTTTTGCCTAGGGGTTGTAACCCCTCAGTTAAGCTTGGATTAAGTTTTAGTAAAAAATCATCCGTCATTTCACAGTATTATTATCTAGAAATATAAAAAAGATAAAAAAAGAGAGCCACTTGGGTAGCTCTCCAGATCATCAGGGTGCATCTACTTAACATAGTATACCATTTTTGCCCAGGGGGTCATACCCCTTACTGGAATTTTGATGAAATTTTTGCGAAGATACTGTGTATAAATATGAAAAAATAAAAAAGAGAGCTATAAATATAGCTCTCTAAACATCAGGGTGCATCTGATTATCACATTTTACCATTTGTGGCATGAGGGATAATACCCCTTTGCAAAAAATGTAGAAAATATTATTTTGGGAAATAATATAAACAAAAGAAGCATAATTTAACTTCCTAATTCTTGTTTAACTATGTTTCAAAGACTGTAACAGCCTATATTCAACCAAAATTATCAAAAAAAACGGAGAGCTACTTGGCAGCTCTCCAGATCATCAGGGTGCATCTACATAACATAATATAGCACTATAGGGGTGAGGGGTAAAACCCCTTTTATTAAAATTTAATAAAGTTTATGTGAAGATAATGAAGTGAATATACTAATTGTCTTTTTTTTGACATTATATATCGTGTAATTACGGATGTAATTGAGGATAAATGTGCATTTTTGGGAATTGATAGTATATTTATCTAGTTTTTTGCTACATGAATTAAAAAAAAATGGAAATGTAGCGGTTTTCATGTGAATACAATACAAGTTTGATCTCACCCCTTCCCCTCTCCTTCCGCCACCATTGTCAGAAAGCTCAAAGAAACCCGGTTTTTTGTGGTGAAAGAACGACTATCTCGTTATAAAATCGCAAAGAAACCGGGTTTCTTAAACTTCTGCAAGATGTTAGGTAAGGCACCAAGTTTATTGGTGCGTTAGATGTATGAAAATTATATTTCTTAACAGAAAATAATCGTCTATCTAACACACTCTAATTAAGAAAAGTTATTCAACTAAAGCCTTGAGCTTCTTGTCTACCAACTGATTGGTTAGTTTTGGATCCGCACGCTTTCCGGTTTTCTTGAGAACTTGTCCGACAAAGAAACCTTTGACGTTAGTTTTGCCGCTGCGATATTTTTCAACTTCTTTGGGGTTTCCAGCGATAGCTTCATCGATGAGGGGTTCGAGTACAGCTGGATCGGTAATTAATTTTTCACCAGCAAAAACATCTTTAGGAGCTTTACCTGCAAGTAAGTCTGGTAATTTCTCCTTAGCTTTAGCATTGCTTATCTCGCCCTTATCAATCAGCTTGGCAACTTCAGCTAAATTGGTTGGAGTTAAGTTAATTTCAGAAATGCTGAGTTTTTGTTTATTGAGATAGCCAGCGATATCACCCATAATCCAGTTGGCAGCAGTTTTGGCATTTGCTCCCTTATTTACAGCAGTTTCAAAATATTCTGCTGTCGCACGCTCCTCGGTTAAAACCCTGGCATCGTATGCAGAAAGTCCCAACTCGGTTTCATAGTGATGGCGTTTTTTGGCGGGTAAATCGGGTAATTCGCTTTCCCACTTATTTAATTCTTCTTGTGTTACCTCAATGGGAGCCAAATCTGGTTCGGGAAAATAACGGTAATCGGAAGAGCCTTCCTTAACTCGCATACTAATAGTACGTTGGGAGCCTTCTTCCCAAAGGCGAGTTTCTTGAATTATTTTTTCACCGGATTCAACAGCTTCGATTTGACGTTCAATTTCGTATTCAATTGCCTTTTGAATAGCGCTGAACGAGTTCATATTCTTAATTTCGACTTTTGTGCCAAATTCCTTTTGTCCTACAGGGCGCACGGAAATATTGACATCGCAACGTAAGGAACCTTCTTGCATGTTACCGTCGCTGACACCAAGATAGCGGACAATTCGGCGTAATTCTTGGGCGTATTCAGCGGCTTCTTGCCCGGAGCGTAAATCTGGTTCCGAAACGATTTCTACTAAAGGTACTCCAGCCCGGTTGTAGTCTACCAAAGAATAGCTCGAACCAGAAAGGCGATCGCTACCGGCGTGAACCAACTTTCCTGCATCTTCTTCCATATGCAAGCGAGTAATACCAATCTTTTTGCGAGTAGGATTGCCATCCTTATCAACTAACTCAATTTCGATATAACCATGTTCGGCAATGGGTAAATCGTATTGAGAAATTTGGTAGTTTTTGGGTAAGTCGGGATAAAAATACTGCTTGCGGTCAAATTTGCTGTATTTTGCAATTTGGCAATTGAGAGCTAAACCTGCTTTTACGGCATATTCTAATACTTTTTCATTGAGAACCGGCAAAACTCCAGGTAAACCCATGCAAATTGGGTCAATATTAGTATTAGGGGAGGCACCAAATTCTGTGGAGCTATCGGAGAAAATTTTTGTTTTAGTAGCGAGTTGACAATGGGTTTCTAAACCGATAATCGCTTCGTAATCAGTTTTTACAGTTGTAGCAGCAGTCATAAAAGTTCAATATTCGAGGGGTTTTGTTGCAATCAATAGGTATTGTAGCTGTTTGGAGTCAATAACTGATGGATGTTTACGCTGGTTATGATGGTGAGAATTCCGTCCACCTAGTCAAAAAGTTTGTTAAATTTGTATCTCGTATCGGATTGAGTGCATATTCTTACGAGATGGATATTTTATTCAATCTATATTAATGGTTAATTAGAGTCTTGGGTCAGCCTGTAATCTAATTTAAATTATCTTTACGTCGCTAAATATCTACAAGTATCAATTTTTTTGGAAATCATTAGCATATTAGCGTTTTACCTAAAGAGTTAAAACAATTAAGATATAATTGTAAAATTTGAAAATTGTAGGGTGTGTGACGGTTACGATAACTTATCAAACATCACCGAAAAATTTAATCATACCGTCACGCACCACAAAGATGATAATAATTCATACTTTTATTATTTTAAGATTATGGTGCGTTAGATGATGTCATCAGGACTTACGTAATTGTCACACTATCCTGTTGGTGCGTGACACTAAAAAGGTTATTATTACATTTCGACATTATTCAAAGTGTCACAGCACCCTACAAAAAAATGTGCCGGTTGCGTAAGTCCTAGTCATAAATTTTTCGTTTTAGTACATAGATTATCCTGCATCTAACACACCCTACAAGATTTAAATACACTTACCTCACGCACCACAAATATTAAAAATGACACGTTACTGTTTCACCATTTCTAATAACTCTTCTTCAGTCAATTGAGTAATTCCCAATTTTTCGGCTTTTGCTAATTTGGAACCAGCATTTTCTCCTACCACTAGAAAGTCTGTATTTTTACTAATTGAATTAGATACTTTTCCGGCAAACTTCTGAATCAATTCTTTGGCTTCATCCCGCGTCAAACTAGGTAATGTTCCGGTGACAACGAAGGTTTTACCGGCTAATTTTTGATTTACTTGTGAAGATGCTGCTGTTTGTGTTTCTACAAATTGCAATTCGTGATTTTGCAAGCGTTCAATTAATGTTTGGTTGGCTTCTATACGAAACCATTTATAAATGCTTTCGGCTATTTCAACTCCTATGCCGTAAATTGCTTCAATATCTGTAACTTTGGCTGCTGCTAATTTTTCTACGCTATCAAATTTCTCAGTTACAGTTTGAGCAATGGAACTACCTACATGACGAATTCCTAAACCATATAATACTCTTGCCCAAGGTTGATTTTTAGATTTTTCTATGGCATCTATCAACTTTTGAGCCGATTTTTGCCCCATTCTTTCCAAATTAGCTAAATTAGGAGCCGTCAACTCGTATAAATCGGCTACGGAATTGACTAATTTTTTGTCTACCAATTGATGCACAACTTTCTCACCCATGCCGCGAATATCTAAAGCGTTACGGCTTACCCAATGCTCAATAGAGCCTTTGAGAATTGCAGGGCAAGAGGTATTAACGCATCTTGTTACCGCTTCACCCTTTTCTCTTACCACAGGTTGCCCGCAAACTGGACAATGAGTCGGCATTTCAAAGGGTGTGGTGTTTTCGGGGCGTAATTCCTTGAGTACTCGTACCACTTCCGGTATGATTTCCCCGGCTTTTCGCACAATGACAGTATCCCCCACCCGGATATCTAACTGAGCAACGCGATCGCCGTTATGTAATGTAGCTCTAGATACTGTAGTTCCGGCAAGCTGGACGGGCTGCATTTCGGCTAATGGAGTCAGCGCACCGGTTCTACCGACATTTACGGAAATATTCTCAACGCGGGTTGGTGCTTCTTCTGCTGCGTATTTCAGCGCCACTGCCCACCGAGGGAATTTATTCGTAAACCCTAATTCTTGCTGTAGCGATAAAGAATTGAGTTTTACCACAACCCCATCAGTCATGTAAGCTAAACGTAAACGTTCTGTATCCCAATGCTGATAATAATCAGCCACTTCATCCAAAGAATGACAAAGTTGTTGATTGGGATTTACCTTAAACCCCATTTTTTGTAATAATTTCAAAGCTTCCGATTGATTATTAGCAATACTCGCATCATCCATACCGGGAATTTGCAAAGTATAAGCAAAGAAATCCAAACGTCTTTTATCTACTTTACGGGAATCTAACTGTCTGAGAGTACCCGCAGTAGCATTCCGGGGATTAGCAAATTTATTTTCTCCAGATGAAACTCTTTCTTGATTAATTTTTTCAAATACATCTAAAGGTAAAAACGCTTCACCCCTTACTTCTATTGTTTGTAAAGCATCCCGATTTGATAATTCAACATCATCCAAATTCAATCTTAGAGGAATAGAACGAATTGTCCGCACGTTTTGAGTAATATCTTCCCCACTAACACCATCACCACGAGTTACGCCCCTTACCAAAACCCCATTTTCATAAGTTAAGGCTAAAGCATTACCATCAATTTTCAATTCACAGACATAATCTACTTCCTCCCTTAGAGGCGCATTTCTTCTCCATCTCTCATCCCAAGTCTTTAGCTCATCAACATCAAAAGCATTTTCCAAACTGTACATCGGAATATTATGGCGTACCGAAGTAAATCCAGTCGCCGGTTTTTCGCCAACCCGCTGAGTTGGACTATCTTTAGCGATTAATTCCGGGAATTTAGTTTCTAAATCCTGCAATTCACGATACAATTTATCATAAATCGCATCTTCCATCATGGGAGCATCAAGCACATAATAAGCGTAACTCGCTTCAATTAACAGTTTTCTTAATTCCTCAACTCTTTGTTTTGTTTCAGGCTGAATGGTTTCCAATTTATACTCCTCCTAGTTTTGAAAGGATATTGAGTTTAACAATATTGATTTAATCTAAAAAGCTTTTAGTGCATTTGTACTAAAAATATGGATAGATGTCAAGCAGTTTGTAATAAGGTTCGTAGTTGCGCTTTAGCGCCAAAAATTTAGGGGGAGACGCTATTGTGTATAAATAAATTTCCCCTCAAAACTTCTGGGACAAAACATTACTAGTAGTTTGTCCCATCAAATATGATGGGCTTGTGTTTGGCTGTCTTCCCTTCTTGTAGCTATAAATTATCAGCAATTAAGGGTGGTTTTATTAGAAACGGTGCAACATCTGAATTAATACTTTTAGATTCTATCGAACAGTTTATAAATTAATGAGTCGATAAAATAGTTTAGTTCACATCTACCTTGTGCAGCTAGGAAGATAATGATTTTATTATCTTTAATTTTAGGATTAATCTTAGGCTATCTATTTAGCGGAAAAAAAGGTAGCTTAATTAATATTAGATTTTATATAAACATCAATTTCAGTAACAATTTAAACGGTAATGGTAATCATAATGGAAACGATAATTTAAATAATAATGGCAATCATAACGGTAATAATAACGGCAACGAGAATGAAGTGACTCAGAATGAGCTAAAAATATAAAAAGCGATTATATCTCAAACTAATTGCGATTTCTTATTTATGAATATAATTATTTATTTTTAACGCAAAGTTACGCGGAGTTTAACGCAGAGGAACACAGAGTATTTTTCACACATACTTTTTATCCCGCACCGATGTAAAGGGAAAGGATATCAATCCCTCACTCCTTTCCCCCTCACCTAACAATCCTTATCTCAAGACTAACCGAACTAAACTAAAAATAATCGCGCTTAAAGCTGCACTTACAGGAAGCGTTACAATCCAAGCGGCAGCGATTGAGCGCACAGTTTTGAATTGTACCGATTTAATATCTTTGATTAAACCAATACCAACCACACCACCAACAAGTGCATGAGAAGTAGAAACCGGTAAACCCAAACGAGAAGCAAGAATAACTGTAGTAGCCGTTGCTAATTCCGCACAAAACCCACTACTAGGTTGCAAAGTAATAATACTCTCACCAATAGTCGCGATTACTTTTTTACCCCAAACAGCCAAACCAAACACAATTCCAGTACCACCAATAACAAGAATCCATACAGGAATATCTAAATCGTAAATAGGAACTTTTCCCGTGTTATTGATATAAGCGATAGCAGCTAAGGGAGCAATGGCATTTCCCACATCATTGGAGCCATGAGCAAAAGCAACAAAACAAGCACTCAGCAATTGGAATTTAGCAAATGTACGCTCTACAGGATTTTGGATTGGTAATTGGTAATTGGTAATTGGTAATTGGGGATTCGTTTCTACTCCCCCTTTCTTCGTCTCTCGCCAACTATAAACGGTAAGCCCTATTGCTGCGGTGGTGCCGATAAAAAGTGGAACATCATGAGACGGTATTTTTAAGCCAACCTGCTCGATTAAATAATTAGCAAGGGGTTGAGTTGCTTTAGGTAAAACAATTACCCCGAATACTCCCAACAACAAAGCACTTAACCAAGGAATCCACTCATTTAACTGTTGCAATGAGTAGGGTTGATCTAAAATCCAGCGTTTAATTTGACTGTAAAACAAAGCCGCAATACAGCCGCTGATAACTGGTGTAATTACCCATCCCAAAGTAATAATTCCAATCGATGACCACTCAATTGCACCGAATCCAGCAGCCACTATACTAAAACCAGCGATGGCACCAACAACTGCATAGGAAGAAGAAACAGGTAAGCCCTTTGATGTAGCTATTTGCAGCCATAAAGCACTAGCTAACAACACCGAAAACATTCCCACCGCAAAAACTTGAGGAATATCAGCAAACAAAATCGGATTGCTAACCTCTCTTGCCAAAGTTTGAGATACTTCATGTCCGAATAGTACAGCACCGGTAAACTCAAGTATGCCAGCAATTATCAAAGCCTGTTTTAGACTCACAGCTTTAGAACCTACCGAAGTTCCCATTGCATTAGCAACGTCATTCGCTCCTAAATTCCAAGCTAGATAAAAAGCTAATAAGATAACAATAAAAATAGGAATTGCCATTTAAGAATTAAGAATTGGGGATTAGGCATTGGGAATTGCTAGAGAAAGTGAAATTGTTAATTATCAATTTCTCACTATTAACTCCTAACTGTAAAGACGTAGCAGTGCTACGTCTCTACACTCCTAATTACCAATTACCCAAATTAAGGATAAATAAGTATCTTGTAAGTATCTTCAGAAGGGGTAACAGCTTGTTCAACAGCTGTTGATAAATTTTCTAAAGAATAGCTATTACTAATCAAAGCTTTTACCCCTTCTGAAGATACTTACAAGATACTTATTTATCCTTAATTTGGGTAATTGGTAATTAGGAGTGTAGAGACGTAGCACTGC
>JBCBPQ010000274.1:0-9647 GCA_039820645.1 Cyanobacteria bacterium J06633_8
GGTGGTTGGTAAACGCTGAAGCGCATTTTTCCATTACATGTAACTGAGGGATGAGAGTAAAAGCCTAGTTTTCCCCCGAAGCTTGTATATTCGGAATCGAGTGTCAAAGACATAAAAAATTAATAGTTGTGTGCAATTTATCGCTGCCATTCATTATCCTACCGGTTTGTTTGTCCAAAAACCTATTTCCAGAAATCCAGTTTGGTTAATCAAGCAATTTGATCAAAAATCTCAAACGCTAAGAAGCCCGGTTTGTGGAAAAAACCAGGCTTCTTGAATATCAGCAATTTTCTCAACAGTCATTAACAAGTGCTGTGAAATTGCAAAACTAAAAGATTTAATAACTCACAACGCCCCATTCGTAGCTAACTGATTCTTGTTTTTGTTTTTACTGTCTCACTTTTGTTTTCAGATAATTCTTTCATCCCCACTTGTCTCATTTCTAAATTTTCTAGATATACGTTTTCTTCTTGTGGTTTTTCATGCTCTACAACAAACACGTTTGAGTATAAATTAGCAATTATCTGTTTTCCTTGTTGGGTTAAAGACAAGTAACGTAGTCCATCCTTGATATAAGGATAAACACCATTCCAATAAAACTTAGGATAATTGTTACGTAAATCCGCAGGATTTTTGTAACCTAAAATTTGATTCATACCAGTTTCTTCAAACTCATAGAATAAAGAAGTAATTTTTTTCAAATAACGTGGATCGCTTAATTGTCCAATTAAATCAGCAGAACGAACTAAACCTGCATAATTATTAGTTTCTTGATGGTCTTCTGCTGCGGGTACTGGGAAGCGAGTTAGTTCTATATTAGACTTTATAACTTCAGAATCAATTAATTTATGACCACCAAAACGTTCATCAATAAAAAGTTTTGCTCTGTCAACATGATACGGTGTCAGACTTGCATCTGAAGCTCCTAGCTGTAAAGAAATCATCGCCTCATTTTTACCAGTCGCATAAAGACTTTCTTCTTCTCTATCTTGGCGACAAACTCCTTTCACATAGCCAATGTCATGACATAGCAAAGAAATAATAAAATGCAGCCAATCTTCACTAGAAACACCACCCTCTCGTATATGTTTACCGCGTAAAACTTGTTGTCCCACAAGAGTGACTAAAATTGAATGTTCTACGTTATGGTATAAAGCATCGCTGTTAGCAATATTCTCTAAAGCCATGCTTCCTACCCAAGCAATAATATCCTGGTAATCGGTTTTTAAGCTGCCATAAGTACGATGGTATCCTTCTCTAACTCTATTTACAAAAGCATCTATTAGGATTTCAGTTGCATTAAACATATTTTGAGCCTGTGAATATTTTCTGGTTTTATCTTGTTGTCTTAAAGTAATTTGAGAGCTATTAATTATCAATTAAACTTTGAATATAAAATTTGGTTATGCAGGTTTTGATATCAACTTTAATATATTCATTATATAAATACTTGATTTATTTTATTTCTGATAACATAGAAGGAATTAAGGTATTCAGATAAAACTGAGGTAATTGTTTTGATGTTTATCATAAAAAATTAAATTTATTACTCAAATTATCGATTTAAATGCATGTTAATAAGTTGTTTTAGATATATTTTTACCCTACAAAAAAATATTGTTTGCGTGATAAACAATGCTTTTAATGCTTACATGATAAAATTGTCTATTCCGCAATCCTCAAATCAGTTTTTATATAAATCTCATACAATTTTCTATACTTAATTATTTTTACCTAAAGGCATAAATTATAGCTAAAACTACATAAATAGAGCTTACCCAAAATTTGCAAAATATATACACCGACTTCATAAAAAAATTAGCCTCCATTTATAGAGACATAAAAGTGATTATTAATTATTTTTCATATCAAAACAATCTGGGGCAGTGATCTCAATACTAAGGGTGATGTGATGCCATTCGCCCTCAATTAATTATCCGAACCTTCTCGAAAACTATTCTACGCAAGCTTTTCATCCTATACAAAAAGATAAATAAAACAAGAGAAAATATTTTTATATCGTAAACATGTGACTTTTGTCATGGGTAAATTCAGCCCTGAAATACAGCCAATACAGCAAAAAATGGGTAATAGTTAATATATAGTAATAAATTTCAACTTTTCTTAAGTAAGACCGTATTTTCGCGGTCGGGTAGGAGGTGGAGCAATGACGGCAGGGGACTCGAATTTTTCCGATATTCCAGCAGAAGAAGAAACAGTAATCGAAGAAACTACTTTTAAAGATTATCCGGAAATCACCAGACAGCGTCCTTGGTGGACAATTATGCTTATGGGTATGGCTCTAGGTATTGGAATAACTTTGGTAGGAGTGCGTTTGCTAGGTAATAGTCCCAAAAGCGAGCCAACGGTAGCAAATCAATCAACTCAACCGCTCGCTCCAGCAATGACTGTTACCCTTGCTTTAGTCGAATTTACTAAAGTTGCTCGTAATCTTAATGTTACCGGTACTGTTGCAGCTAGTGAATTGACTCCGGTATTACCTCAATCTAATGGTTTGCAAGTCAAGCAAATTCTGGTTAAGCAGGGAGATTCGGTGAAAGAAAAACAAGTAATGGCAGTTTTAGACGATTCCCTTTTACAAGATCAAATCCTTCAAGCAAAAGCAGAAGTAGAATCTCAACAAGCCGAAGTCGCTTCTAGAGAAGCAGATTTGTCTTCCAGACAGGCAGCTTTAGAATCAAGTAGAGCAAATGTAATATCAAATCAAGCAACAGTCGAGCAGAGGCAAGCCGATTTAGCACAAGCCAAAGCAAAACTTAGAGAAGCCGACAGAAATTACCAGCGCAATTTAAAGCTTTCCAATCAAGGTGCCATTAGTAAGCAATTATTTGAAACTGCTGAAACTAATTTTGAAACAGCAAAAGAAGCTGTACGCATTGCACAAGCAAATATTCGTAGCGCTCAAGCTAATGTAAATAGCGCTCAAGCAAACATCAGCAGTGCTAAAGCAGGAGTTAGTAGTGCAAAAGCTAAGGTTAACAGTGCCAAAGCAGGAGTTCGTAGCGCTACAGCTAGAGTGCAACAGTTAAAAACTCAATTGGGACAAACTGTAGTCCGCGCTCCCGTTTCAGGAATTGTTGCCGAAAAATTAGCAAGAGTAGGAGATATTACTGGTGTACCACCGCAAACTCAAGTAGGAACAGTAGTTGGTGGAACCCAAAAGTTATTTTCAATAATTCGTCAAGGAAATTTAGAATTACAAGCCAAAGTCCCCACAGTTCAATTATCTCAGATCGAAATTGGCGCACCAGCTCAGATTATAACTGATGCCAACAATCGGGTTAAATTGCGAGGAAAAGTTACAGAAATAGAACCAGTAGTCAATCAACAACGACGGGAAGCCACAGTCAAAATTGACTTACCGCCTACAGACTTACTCAAACCAGGAATGTTTGCTCGTGCTGGAATTGTTACTGACACAAGTATGGCTGTAGCCATACCCCAAAAAGCAGTACTTCCTCAACCCGACGGTACCGCAATAGTATTCACAATCAATGAAGACAAAATCGCCAGCAGTAGAAAAGTAGAAACGGGAGAAATTCTCAAAGACGGAAAAATAGAAATCAAAAGTGGCTTACAACCCGGAAAAAGCGTTGTGGTTAAAGGTGCCGGGTATTTGAAAGATGGCGATAAAGTACGGGTGGCGAAGCGATAATGTTAAAGGTTAAAGGTTAAAGGTTAAAGGTTAAAGGTTAAATTTTTAAAATTAATTATTTTTACTAACTACTAACTACTAAATACTAACTACTAACTACTAACCACTAACCACTAACAACTAACCACTAACAACTAACCACTAACAACTAACCACTAACCACTAACCACTAACCACTAACCACTAACCACTAACAACTAACCACTAACAACTAACAACTAACAAAAAAATGAATGTTTCCGCTTGGTCGATTAAAAAACCAATTCCTACAATAGTTTTATTTTTAATTCTGACTATAGTTGGCTGGTTCTGTTTCAATACTTTGGGTATTGATACCAGTCCAAATATTGATATTCCAGCGGATCAAGTTACGGTAACTCAACCGGGGGCAGGTCCTACCGAACTTGAATCTCAAGTAACTAAGAAAATTGAAGATGCTGTTGCTGGTTTGGGCAACATTGATGAATTGCGGTCGGTTGTTACCGATGGGGTTTCTAGTACTACCATCAACTTTGACTTGGGAACCAATAGCGATCGCGCTACTAATGATGTGCGTAATGCTATAGCCCAAATTCGTCAAAGTCTTCCTCAAGATATTAACGATCCAATCGTGCAGCGTCTGGAGTTTTCCGGTAGCGCTGTTATGACTTATGTAGTCAGTTCGGATAAACGCTCTGTGGAAGAGTTGAGCAATCTGGTTGATGACACTATTAGCCGCGCTTTGCTATCTGTAAAAGGTGTGGCCCAAATCCGCCGTGTAGGCGGAGTTGACCGAGAAATTCGCGTCAATCTCGATCCAGAGCGTTTGCAATCGTTAGGTATCACTGCCACTCAGGTAAACGACCAATTACGAGCTTTTAATATTAATTTACCAGGTGGTCGCGCTGAAATTGGAGGAACCGAGCAAAGTATCCGGACTTTAGGTAGTGCCCAAAGTGTAGATATTTTGAGAAATTATGAAATTATTCTTCCTAGAGGTGGTTCAGTTGCTTTATCTACTTTAGGAAATGTAGAAGATAGCTTTGGTGAAGTACGTCAAACAGCACGCTTGAATAACAAACCAGTAGTTGCTTTTGAGGTATTGCGTAGTACTGGTAGCGTCACGGTAACAGTGGAAGAAGGAGTAAAAGCCTCTGTTGAAAAGCTGAAAAAAATTCTTCCTCAAGACGTAAAAATGGACTTGATTTTTACTAGAGCCACTTTTGTTCGCAATTCTTACCAAAGTACGATGAACGAGCTATTAATAGCATCTGTATTAGCTGTAGTAGTCATTTTATTATTTTTACGGGACTGGCGAGCAACTTTAATTACGGCAGTAACTTTACCTTTATCAATTATTCCTACCTTCGGAGTAATGTTTGCTTTAGGCTACACTCTCAATAATATGACACTCTTGGGTTTGGGTTTAGCAGTAGGTAACTTAGTAGATGATGCCGTCGTAGAAATTGAAAATATGGAACGGCACTTGGGTATGGGTAAAGAACCCAAGCAAGCAGCTTTTGACTCCTCAGCAGAAATGGGTTTAGCAGTAATTGCAACTTCAGCGACAATCGTAGCTGTATTTCTACCAGTTGCATTTATGGGCGGAATTCCCGGTCAATTTTTTCAACCCTTCGCCATGACTGTTACTGCGGCGACTGTATTTTCCACAGCAGTAGCGCGGATGGTAACACCGATGATGGGAGCGTATTTGTTAAAGTCAAAGAATGTTAAAGGTCAAAGGTTCAAGGTTAGAGAAAATAATCCAAAATCTTTTCGTCGCTTTCAACCCTACGCTTCCACACTAAGATGGGCTTTACGCCATCGCATCACAACTTTACTGCTGGCTTTGGCTTTCTTTATTGGTAGCTTAATGTTGGTACCGATGATTCCCAAGGGTTTGGTTGATGGTGCCGATATTGGTATTTCTGGGGTATCTATAGAACTAGCACCTGGTTCAACTTTGGAAGACACCAAGCAAGTTGTGACGCAAGCAACAAATTTAATTACGCAAAACCCGGCGGTTGAAAGCGTTTTGTCCACAGAAAACGTTGGTTCGGCGAACCTTACCATTAGATTGAAATCCAAAGAAGAACGAGACGTTTCTCAAAGCGAGTTTGAAGAACAAGTACGTCCGCAGTTTGCAGAAATTCCAGGAGCAAGAATTAGTTTTGAAAGTACCGGCGCAGTGGGTGGTAGAAAGGATTTAACTATAGTTTTGCAAAGTGAAAATCCCCAAGCGTTAAAAAAAGCTGCTGATGATTTAGAAAAGCAGATGCGAAGCATACCGGGTTTGGTAGAAGCAACTTCTACAGCTAGTTTGGTGAAGCCAGAAATTTTAGTTGTACCCGATCCACAAAGAGCCGCAGATTTGGGTGTTACTGTGCAGTCAATCGCCCGTACTGCAAGTCTGGCGACTATCGGCGATGGCGATGCTAATTTAGCAAAATATAATCTTCCCGACCGTCAAATTCCGATTCGAGTACAAATCGATCCCAAAGCCCGAGAAGACATCACGAATATAAAAAATCTCCAAGTTCCTACTCAAAACGGCGGTTTAGTTCCTTTGCTAGCGGTTGCAGATATCCGTTTTGGTAGCGGTGCAGCTACTATCAATCGCTTTGATAGAATGCGCCAAGTTTCTGTGGAAGCTAATTTACAAGGTATTTCCTTGGGAGAGGGATTGCAGGCTGTGAATCAGCTAAGTGCGATGAAAAATCTACCCGCAGACGTAATGCGACGTTCGGCTGGAGATGCTGAAATTATGGAAGAAATTTTCGGACGTTTCGGTGCTGCATTGGGTTTAGCAGTAATGATGATTTACGCTATTCTGGTTATTTTATACAATAATTTCTTGCACCCAATCACTATTATGGTAGCCCTACCTTTATGTCTAGGCGGTACTTTACTGGCATTATTGATAGCTCAAAAAGCCTTGGGACTATATGCTTTGATTGGTATCGTATTACTACTAGGAATTGTCACCAAAAACTCAATTCTTTTAGTAGATTATGCAATTATTGGTTTAGAGCAAGGTAAACGCCAACGACAAGCAGTAATAGAAGCTGGTGTATCTCGCTTGCGCCCTATTTTGATGACTTCTCTTTCTACAATTGCAGGTACTTTCCCCCTAGCATTAGGACTGGGGGCTGGTGCAGAAGTCCGGCAATCCATGGGTGTTGCAGTCATAGGCGGTTTCACAACTTCTACATTGTTAACTTTAGTTGTAGTACCAGTGTTGTTTACCTACATTGATAATTTTCAACATTGGATTATCGATATAGTGAAATACGGTTTTAACAAGAAAACACCACGTCGAGTTATCGAAGAAGACAAAACAGTTAAGTTACCACCAGCAAGCTAGGACTTAGGAATTAAAATTTTTTCTTGCCTGCCCCTCTTACTCTTCTCTTCCTAATAAGCAATATCCCATCCCCACTTTATAATTCATAATTTCTCAGCAAGCTCCTTACCAACGTACCAAGAAACTACTCTATCTTTTCGCCATTGATAACCAAACCATGCTTGATGCTTTGTCGAAGTTGTTTTACAGAAGCATCTCGCTTTGTTACACTCGTATTTCTCTAAGGTGTAAGCCTCATTTCCCATACGTCGAATTTCTATAATTTCACGCCCTGGCTTTTTTGGAATCTCAAATTTTTCTTCTAGTTCCCGTTTCGCTATATGAGAACCTAGCCAAGAAAACAAAAATTTTTGTTCGCTTAAAGGTAACTCTGAAATACGTCTTTGAAGATCGAAATTTCTAGAAATATGATTCATAAATTAAATTATTGCAATCCTTGAATCAAATTTCATGGTATCAATAATTTAATATTTTTTTAAAATATTATTGTTTCTGTATACTAAAATCATGTTAAGCAATTCAAAAAATTATAAACAAATGTAAAAAAAATGATAAATTTGTATCCGCTCAAAAAAATGGGGTAAATGTACACCTTGCGTCGTAGAATATGAAGCATGACGCAAAAACCATCATCAGAAAAGTTAGTCGCCGCATTACTGCAATCAATCGACCCAACACAGATTGCAGACGAAGGGGTGCGTCAAACAGTTGAACTGCTACTAAACCTGATAGAACAACTAAACTCAAATATCAAACAATTAGAAGAAGAAAACCAAAAGCTACGGGATGAAAACAACCGCCTTAAAGGTGAACAAGGTAAGCCAGACATCAAAGCGAATAAAAAGATTGGATTTAAGAAAGACCATTCATCAGAAAAAGAACGAAAAACAACAAAAGAGCATAATAAAACAAGTAAAAAAGAGACCATTAAGATAGATCGAGAAGAGATTGTAGTCTACCCCCAAGAAAAATTACCAGCAGACGCACAATTCAAGGGTTATGAAGAAGTAGTAGTCCAAGACATTTTACTAAAACCAGATAACATATTATTCCGCAAGCAGAAATACTACTCACCTCAAACAGGAAAAACATATCTGGCACCCTTACCAACAGGTTATGAGGGAGAATTCGGTCCAGGAATAAAAGCTTTGGTTTTGAGTCTGTATTACGGTGGAAACATGACTCAAGGGAAGTTATTAGAATTTTTAGAAGATATTGGTATCTCAATGAGTGCGGGAACAATCTCAAATTTATTAATCAAAAATCAAGAAGATTTTAAAGCTGAATATAAAGAAGTATATGCAGAAGGTCTAGCAAGCAGTCCTTGGCAGCACTTTGACCAAACGGGTGCCCGTGTTGGGGGAGTGAATCATACAACGAATGTGATTTGCAACCCCTTGTATACAATTTACCAAACAACACGAAACAAAGACCGTTTGAGCGTATTGAAAGTATTGCAAAACACTAAGGAGCTTGAATTTATTCTTGACTCGTTGACCTATGAGCTTTTAGAAACTTTTAAAGTTCCAAATAAGTGGATTAATCAACTCAAATTATTACCTCAGCTGCATAGCTTTTACGGAAACTGAGTTTAATACTTTAGTTGATAAGTATTTGAGTAAAATAGGTTCTCAACATCTTACTCGCATATATGAATCGGCAGCAATTACTTTTTATCATCAGCAATCAACCATTCCTGTAATTAAAACTTTATTATGCGATGATGCTCCACAGTTCAAGTTAATAACTTCGGATTTGGCTCTTTGTTGGGTGCATGAAGGACGACATTATAAAAAATTAAGTCCATTTGTGCCTTGCCACCAAACACTTTTGGATAATTTTCTGGAACGATTTTGGAACTATTACCGAAAATTATTAGCTTACCGAGATTCTCCTTCTCAGGAAAAAGCTTACGAACTGGAACTGGAATTTTGGACAATTTTTACCGAAAAAACTGGTTACGAGCAGCTAGATGAGCGAAAACGATTAACTGTTTTAAAAGTAGACGAGTTGCTTCTTGTTTTGGAGCATCCAGAATTGCCATTGCATAACAACCCTGCGGAGTTAGCTGCCAGAACTATGGTGCAACGACGTAATATTAGTTATGCAACTCAGACAGAACAAGGGACAAAGGCTTGGGATATTTTTATATCTCTTGTTGACACTACTCGCAAGTTGGGTATCAGTTTTTTTGAGTATATTCAAGACCGCATTTCTCAAGTTGAAAATATTCCATCTTTGGGGACAATTATTCGGGAGAAATCTTCTTCTAATCCCTATGGTTGGTCATGGATGGGACAATAACTTCCTAATCCTAGATTTTGAGGAATACGTATTTACTATTAACCTTGTTTATTTACAACTTCCGCCATTAATCAATTTTTTGGTTTTTGATTATTTCTATTCATTTGTTGCCCTCACGAAAGATTCAGCAACTGGGGAAGATTTGGCGGCGACAGCGGAGTGCCAGGTGGGGGCACAACTATTTTCTGTGCCAATGTAAAACCTATCTGCCCCTACCTGGTACCGCCTTCCGCAGCGTAGCGGTTCCCCAGTTGCGCCGCTCTTTTTTTTACGATCACAGTTAACATTCAAGACAGCCGATACCCCGAAATTTTGAGGGGATAC
>JBCBPQ010000275.1:0-9611 GCA_039820645.1 Cyanobacteria bacterium J06633_8
CTCCCCCTGCTCCCCCTGCTCCCCTTGCTCACTTAAATGCGTATATCTCACTTTTTCGTGTTGCTCCCCCTTTGCTTCATCCAGCAATTTTAGTTTGATGAAGTATTGGAAGGTGCTTGTACTCTGTTCAAGTACGAATATAAAATCTCCCCTTCGAGTACTTCATGTTCTAGAAGATATTGAGCCATTTCTTCAAGTAAGTCGCGGTTAGTTTTGAGAATTAATATTGCTTGATGATGGGCGTTATCAATCATTTCTCGAACTTCTCTGTCGATGGCTGCTGCTACTATCGAGCTTACAGGGCGACGAGAATTTGGCGAACCATCTAAAAACGAAGACTGGGCTTTTTCTAATGCAATCGGACCTAGGTTCTGGCTCATTCCGTAGATTGTAACCGCTTGTTCGGCTAAATCAGTTGCTTTTTGAATATCGTCGCTTGCACCTGTTGAAACTTCACCAAAAACGACTTCTTCAGCACTACGCCCGCCTAATAAGGTAGTAATTCTGCCGTGAAGTTCACTTTCTAACATTAAGAAACGGTCTTCTTCTGGTAGTTGCAATGTGTAACCTAAAGCACCTACTCCTCTGGGCACAATAGATATTTTTTCTACTTGACCGGATACTAAGGCACCGACTATTGCATGACCACATTCATGGTAAGCAACGATTTTCTTTTCTACTTCATTGAGTACCCGAGATTTTTTCTCTAAGCCAGCTATGACCCTTTCTAAGGCTTCATTAAAGTCTGCTAATGTTACTACTTCTCGGTGATTTCTGGCAGCTAATAATGCTGCTTCGTTTACTAAGTTGGCTAAATCTGCTCCTGCAAAACCGGGTGTTCGTCCAGCAATTACACTTAAGTCAATATTTTCTTGTAACTTAACTGTTTGCGTATGTACTTGTAAAATTGCCAAACGTCCTAACTTATCTGGACGATCTACCACTACTTGTCTGTCGAAACGTCCCGGACGAAGTAAGGCTTGATCTAGTATTTCCGGTCGGTTGGTTGCAGCAATGATAATTATTCCCGTATTTGTTTCAAAACCATCCATCTGAGTTAACATCTGATCTAGTGTTTGTTCTCGCTCTTCATTGCTGGAAGCAAACATTCCAGAACCACTTCTGGACTTACCTAAAGCATCTAATTCATCGATGAATACAATACAGGGAGATAACTGTTTTGCTTGGTTAAATAAATCTCGAACTCTGGCAGCACCTACCCCGACGAACATTTCCATGAATTCAGAGCCGGAAACGTTAATAAATGGAACTCCAGCTTCCCCTGCAACAGCTTTAGCTAGAAGAGTTTTACCAGTTCCTGGCGGTCCAACTAATAAAACTCCTTTAGGAATTTTTGCTCCTAGTTGAGTATATCTATCAGGATTTTTGAGAAAATCTATTATTTCCTGTAATTCTGCTTTTGCTTCATCAATCCCAGCAACATCAGCAAAGGTAACTTTTACCCCGTTTGCGTCTTCAAAGTAAACTCTAGCTTTACTTTTACCAGCATTCAAAGGATTGGAAATCTCCCCTGCACTTTGAACGCGATTAGCCAACCAAATGACTATCAAAATGATAAAAAATGCTGGAATCAACCAACCTAAGCTTGTAAATATCCAGTTTCCACGACTATCAACTTGAACTGCAAATTCTACCTTGTTATCTTCGAGCAACTTAGGTAAAGTTTGGTCTTTTGGCAAGGGAACGGTTACATAAGATTTTTCTGGAGGAACGAATTTTCCCGACTGAGATTCATTAGCGTTATTTAAATCAGTGTTAAGAAAGTATTCTACTTTGTTTTCTTTGACTATAACTTTACTTACTTTTCCTTCCCTTACTTGATTGCGAAATTGGCTGTAAGGCACTTCTGTTTTACTCGGATTATTAAATAAAGGGAAAAAACCTAAAAATAAAAACAACATTACAATTGTAAGCAAACATCCACCAAAGTTTCCTTGTTTTTGAGGATTTGGGTCTCTATCATTTTCCATTTGCATTTTTAGGTTTTACTCTTAAGTAAAAAGGTATTATTCCGAACCTTAATCCAGTCCAATGAATCAGCGAAAGTTCTACTAACTAGTTTAAAATAAAAAACTTTATTTTAGTGTTAACTTGATGACGCTTAAGATATACAAAAAAAGATTATACTAAAAATAACAAAAAATGTATTTTAAATTGTATTTAATAATAATAAATTCATCAAAACTTTGAATTATAAGCTCTTATTTTGATAAAACAATAAATCAATTTAGCATTACTACAATAGAGTATGAATAAAAAGAGAATTATGTCATTGCATTATAAATACTCTTTCAAAGATTAGCGTTTGATGATTCAATAGAAATCTAATAACGTCATTATTCCTATGTAGCAGTAATTAATCCTTACAAAAATAATTTATATTGGTATAAATTAAGCGATTTATATCAAATCATTTTGTATCGGAGTTATATATTTTAAGCGCACAGTAACGCTGAATTAAGCGCAGAGTTTTTTTGTCCATATTTTTTATCCCATTGATGTAAGCAGAAAAGATATTAGAAGTCTGATTAAATAAAACTACAATTCATTAGCCCTAAATTCCGGATAATATTTATTCCCATTCTTTTAATTCATTATTGATATTCCGAAGTAGAGAATTTAGCTGTTGACGACGACTTTCAAAATTAGCAGCAATGAAGATTAAGGTAATTCCAACGAGCAAACCTACCACCCATTTAAGAAAAGGATAGTCCAAGGTAAATATTACTAAATGATAAAAAGCTGTAGCTAAAAAAGATGCAGTCCCAATATACAAAAAGGCGCGTATTCTTAATCCTAAACCCGCAAATATTCCCATCAAACTAAAAAATCCTGGAATGAAAACTACATTTTGATAAAATAGAGTTGCATATCCACAAATAATTCCACTACCTAAGATTCTTAACCCGTGACGAGATGCTTTGTTTTGCGGTAGTTTAAGTTGCAAATCAAATTGAGCAATATATAGTAAGGAAAAGCCAATTGAGGAAATATACCATAAAGCACTGGTGAAATTTGAATCGATAAACCAACGCCATAATACCCAATTAACTAAGGCTAAACTGATATAAGTAAAGCGAATTTGCCGAACAATTTTAGCAATGAAAACATAATAACCGGCTACAAGTAATAAAGAAATCGAATAAATTTGTATTCTGGTTTCCCAAAGATAAAATAAGGGCAGTATATATGCAGTTACCCGCCAAGGTTTTTTAGACCATCCCCAACCTTCCCACGGTAAAATGTAGAGTACATAACCAACTATGCAAGAAACTCCTGCTATCCAAGGACGTATTTGCTGTAGAAAAACGCTTACTATGGAAGCTGGTGGTATAAAATATCTGAAGCAAGCAATTTGTATTAAACCGATATAAACCCAGATGTCTGCTTCTGTAATATTTCCCGAATTTGATTGTGAGCTTAGTGTATCGCTATGTCTTCCTTGAAATATTGCATAGCAACTCAACAATAATCCCGTTGCTAATGCCAATTTGTATGCTTCTACAGGATTACCTATTGTCGCTGCTAATAACACGCTACCCAAAGCCCAATGAGAATGAGCAAATATTTTCAATTCTTGGGATTTAAGCTTGAGATAACTTTTTAACCAAGGCAATAATAGCCGATAACTATAGGCAATAATCGTAGCTAGTGTAGCCAAGATAATCCAACCATCACCAACTGCACCACCAGAAGCGGCTTGCTTTAGTTGATAGAACAAGAGTTCGTATGCAGCTATTGATACTCCAACTAGTCCTAAATACAGTAGTGGTTTTAGTTTTTGATTGCGTCTTCCGATACTAATTACAATCCAAGCAACAGCCAGGGTTGATAAACCAGTCCAGCTATCAAAGGTGTTATAGCGTAGCACCACCCCGAAACCAGCATATAGTAAAGGTAGAATATGCCAGCGGTTGGGGAGTTCTCCATCATAGTGCTTATTTTGCAACCATTCACCGATAAGCTGTGTAATTAAACCTAAAACTATATTTGCAATTGCAACATAAATAAGTTGGGGTGCTTGTTTGTTGGTAACTTCGTAAATACCGAATTCTAATATTTCAATCACATACAATTCTAATAACTCCACACCCCAGCCAATACCGTAAAATGTCCAGTTGGCGAATTTGTGGAAATGACGGAAGGATAAAGCTAGTAAAATAATAGCTGTGGCAGATGCATACAGTAAAACATTAGATTCAACAAACAAGTAAATCGAGATTGCATGTATGCTTAACAGCAGCAATTCACAACCGCAAAGCACACTAGCCCAAAAATCTGTAGCAAATGCATATATAGTTGCTAACTCATTTTTTCGCTGCAATGATTTGTGAATTAACCACAAGCAAAGAGTGATAACCGCAGTAAATATAAACCAACCTGCAAGGGATAGCCAAGCAAATTCCCATACACCGGTAAATATAAAACTTAAACAAAAGCCTACTGTAATTACCGCAGATGGCTTATTCCTTAAATATCTCGTATTTACAAACATCGTTACCGTACCTACGGCTAAACCGATTAACCTAATTTGCGGTAGCGGTAAAGTTAAAATTTGAGCAATTATGACTGTTAAAACACTAAGATTTTCTCGATTTAAATTTCTTTCTCTATTACGTTTGGCTATAACACTCAGCGTTACAGGTGTGGCTAACCAAGTTAATCCCCAGTTTGTTGGATTGAAATCAATACTATTACCCAATTGTAAATTCGTTAATAGTAATAAATAACTTGAGCCAGCAAGCATCAAACCGATATGCCATGCACTACGGCAACCCATGCCATTACCAACGCTAAATAGCCATTCAGCCACCATCACAACTAAACAAACAACCGCCCAAATTTGTTGCGAAAGACTCGGGAAGAATAAATTTATCCAAGAGAAAAGAGTCAGTATTGCACTGATGTGAGTTAGGTAGGTTAGGGGAAGGAGAGAGGAGGGAGAGGGGGGAGAAAATATTTTGTGAAAGTGTTGATGGGTGACGATTGCTAAGGTAATTGTAGATAAAAGCAAGTTGAGGGAACGTAATATTGGATTTGTAATTGCGATCGCAGTTAAAATAAGTCCTAAAATTAAGGTTAATATTTCACCAAAGCTTGCTAAATCAGGTTTGTTTTTTTGATAGAGTCTATCTGTAAACGCCACCATAAAGATAATGTAGGGAAATAACCCAACGCTCAACAATGCCCAAGGGTTATCTTGAGAATTAGTAAATTGAGTCGCAAATGTAATAATCGAAGAATGAAAATTATCGGGTAATAATCGCCAACCCAAGCAAATTGACTGCAAACCAATGGCAAAGAAAGCAGTTAAATCACTTCTTAAACTATATAAATACAGCCGACTGTGAAAAAACCATAACCCCAAACCGCTGACAGCAATTGCTTGTAAAGGGTTATTCCAAACCGTTACCAACCAACCTAATAATAATAAAATACCGCCGATGGTTTCTGAGGGGAAGTTTGTGAGAGAGGGGGGAGAATTTTCACTTTTTGTACTTGTCTCCTTGTCTTCTCGTTGTGCTAACCAAGCTATTAACCAGCCGCAAATACCGATAGCTAAACCTAGTTGAGAAATATTTATGCCAGCGCCAATAATTGCTCGTAGCAATAATATTATCGAAGAGTAAATAATTATGGTGGCAGGTAAATTTTTGCCCCAAGATGATTGAAAAATAATTCTTTTCTCTTCCCCCTCTCCCCTATCAGCTTGAAGATTTTGGAAAACGGTAATTATAGTTGTTCCTATAAAAGCTAAATAAACTGCAATTAAAGGGAATCCGGTAAACCTCCAACCCCAATGTAGATAACTTAATCCGAGAATATTTATAAAAGATAATTTACTAACTGGAATACTTCCGGTAAATATTGACTGCTTTGCGAGTAATGCAGTTATTCCCGTTAAACTAATCGAAGCAATACCAACTAAAAGCCAGTTTATCGGATTCCGCCACAAACCTAAGCCATCCATTGCCCAAAAGTTAATTGGAATTAGTAGCATTGTGACAATATGCAAAGCGGCACTTGTCAACCGTAGATTTGCTTGTTTACCAGTCCAGAAACTTAGCCCCCAAAACAAGAGGGTATAAGCAAATAAAACTCCGTATTGCAAAAAAGCTGTAAATCTTTCCCATTGACTTGCAGCAAGGGCACCAGAAGAAACTACTACGGTAAATATTCCCAGAAACAGCAACCAACGGACGCTGAATTCTGCCCGTAATGAATGCCACATACTACTGAATAAGCTGGGTGTAGCAGTAAGTTTGGGCTTTTCCGCAGGTTTACGTGGTTGAGGAGCTACTGTTTCAGGTGGCTTTTGAGGTAAGATTTGAGGCTCTAGAATTACCCTACAAGTCAGATATTCCCAGCAGAATTGCCTAACTTGACTGTCAGATATCAAATTCAAGCGCAACCATTCATCTAGCCCCTGTAATAAATGTGGATGTTCCGAAGGAAGCGTAACTTCAAATTTTAGTGGGCGATTAAAGTTGGATGACATAAGGCAACTCACCCTAATAACACAATAATTACATCATTCCTTAGATGCATATTTTGGTGTGAGTTGTTTATGACACTTCTGTCGCTGAATAAATGAATATTTTTGGCGTTGCTGATTTAATGTATGAAATTGATTTTTTGCATAACTGAAAGCCTTGTAGAGACGCGATATATCGCGTCTCTACATTTAAATTCATACCGGCATTCAGCAACGCCATATTTTTGAACGCAAAGAGGCGCAGAGCGAAGGGGAAAGTAACGCAGAGTTTTTTTGAGTATTTTAGGTGTGTCTTAACGCACCAATAATAAATGGTGCGTTATATTACTTAGGTATAGGTTATGGGCGTTGATTTTTATTGCGTTTCAGGGTAAAAACACCACCCAACGCCATAGGAGCCAGCAAACCCAAGATTCCATTAGGTTCCGGTACTGTCTGCACTGGAGTAGGAAGAGGTCCGTTACCGCTACCGCTTGTAATATTATTACTTGCTATATAAGTACCGCCAGGACCACTTGGTGCTTGGGTAGTTTGCCAAAAGAAGGTTATTGTTTCTGGGTTTGAGCTATTGGTATTCCAGCCTTCTCCACCTGATAAAGTCCATGCTAAGCTACCGTCGTCAAGTTGCTCAATATTGAAACTGCCATCTGAGCCGAGTGCGTTTTCTGCTTGGGAAAAGCTATATCCTGCAACACCATTAAATCCAGCGGCATCAAAGCCTAAACTGAATTCTTGAACATCATTAAACTCTATGCTGTTTTCTGGTAGAGGAAAGGGAGCATCGTTAGGAAAATCAACACCTGGGGTGACTTGATGTACGTAAGTATAAATTGTGCCTTGTGGATTCTGTGGTGGTACGCAGTTTGTAAAACCAACGGGACAAGATACGCTGCTTGTTAAATCTCCTAGCCCTTGATTGCTGGAATTAACTAAAGATGTTTCGACTTCTGGTCCTACTGGCCCTACTATGGTAGCTCCCAAGTTTAAGTCATCAAAGTTTGTCGGTATTAAAGATGCAGCATTAGCTTTTTGTGGAAATAAGCATTGGAAGCTAAATGCAAAAAGTATGGGTAAAAATTTTTTGTTCATGAAAATAATGGTAGTAGAATTACTGTAACTAAAAGAGAACTTATGAACTAAGTAAATTCATCGTTACGAGATGTATATGACTATAAATTTAATTACTTAAAATTTGCTGAGAATTTAAGTAAGATTTATTGAAGATTAACCTAAAAAATGAACGGGTGTATTGCTGTATTTCAGTAAATTCCCTGAAAATTAAACGCAAAGGGGCGCGGAGGGAAACGCGGAGGAACGCAAAGATAAATAAATAAATATGGCATCCGTGCAAATTGTGCTAGATGCCTTAATTCTAATTAACGATTACTTTCAATTTTATCTTTCTGATTTTTATACATTTCTTTAAACAGTTTCTGCTGCTGTTTGTGTTCTACAATTGGCTGTGGATAACCAACAGCTTGACGTTCTAAAGGTGTAATTTTTCCTGTTACTAATTGTTCGGCATCCATTGAACTTAATTCTGGTACCCATTGCCGAATATATTCACCTTCTGCATCAAATTTCTGTGTTTGAGATGCTGGATTAAAAATTCTTACTGGTTTGGGATCCATTCCACTAGAAGCGCTCCACTGCCAACCACCATTATTAGCAGATAAATCCCCATCAATTAGTCTTTGCATGAAGTATTTTTCACCTAATTGGGGATTTAAGAGTAAATCTTTGGTAAGAAAACTAGCGACAATCATCCGGCAGCGATTATGCATCCAACCAATTTGATTTAATTGTCGCATTGCTGCATCTACAATCGGATATCCAGTTTTTCCTTCACACCAAGCTTGAAAATGTGCTTCGTTATTTTCCCAAGGGAAATTTTTGAAAACATCGCGATAAGCTCCTGATGCTAATTCTGGAAAATTATACATTGCATGTTGATAAAATTCCCTCCAAGCTATTTCTTTTTGCCAGGTACGGATATTATCTTCTAATTCATCGCTACGGCTATTTTCTAAAGCTTCTTCAGTGGCTTTCCATACGGTACGAATTCCAATTACACCAAATTTCAAAGCCGCACTTAATTTTGATGTACCATCAATTGCAGGAAAGTTTCTTTGTTCTTGATATTCATTAATATTGCGATAACAAAATTCTTCTAACTTATCTTTTGCTGCTTCTTCCCCTGGTTCAATTATTAATTCTCCATCCCAATGAAATCCTAAATCTTTGGCTGTTGGTAATTCAACCGCTCCGGCTTTAATTGCTATTTCTTGTTCTTCTGCTGTTAATCCTTCAAAATTATCGGCTATTTTTACCGGAGAATCTTTCGGTTTACTAATCCAATTCTTCCAAAAAGGTGTGTATACAGTATAAGGTTTATCGGTACCTGTACGAATTTCTTCTGGTGTTTTGAGAATTTGATCCCAATTCTTTTCTAAATATTCAATACCTTGCTCTTGAAGCGCATCAATCACATCTGCATCTCGCTGTTGAGAATATGGTTCCACATCCCAATTCCAAAATACAGCTTTAGCATTCAAAGCTTTTGCTAACTTCGCAATTGCTACAACCGGATTATCCCAAACTATTAATAATTGGCTACCCATTTGAGCATATCTTTCTTGCAGTTTCTGCAAACAGCCAATCATATAAGTTACCCTTACCCCTGCAACATCATCCCCCTTGAGAATATTGGGATCGAGACAGAAAACACCCACTACTTTACGAGTTTTTTCCAATGCTGCGGCTATTCCAGTATTATCAGCAATCCGTAAATCGCGACGATGCCAAAACAAAATTAAATCGGACATATAGTTTGATGCAATAGTTCTATTGTACTAAATACTAGACAATGAATTACAATAACATCTTTTGTTGTTTGAGAATAGGGAGTTATATCATGTCCACTTAATCGCTTATGAATAAAAATATGTTCGTAGTTGCGCTTCAGCGCCAAGATTTTTGGCGCTGAAGCGCAACTACGAACATATTTTTATTCATAAGCGATTAAGTGGACATGATATAACTCCCTATTCTCAAACAACAAAAGATGTTATTGTAATTCATTGTCTAGTATTTA
>JBCBPQ010000276.1:0-9454 GCA_039820645.1 Cyanobacteria bacterium J06633_8
GCGATCGCACCGGGAGCATCGTTGGTGTGCAGGGTTGTTAATACTAAGTGACCTGTCAATGCTGCTTCGATAGCAGTTTTTGCAGTTTCTTTATCTCGGGTTTCACCAACAAGTAATACATCTGGATCTTGTCGCAAGAATGCCCGCAATGCGGTACCAAAATCGAGTCCTTTTTCCCGAATTACCTGCACCTGAGTAATTCCCGGTAAACTATATTCCACCGGGTCTTCCACAGTACTGATATTAATATCGGGAGAATTTCGTTCAGCTAAGGCAGAAT
The DNA here is from genome assembly GCA_039820645.1 of Cyanobacteria bacterium J06633_8. Classification (GTDB taxonomy): domain Bacteria; phylum Cyanobacteriota; class Cyanobacteriia; order Cyanobacteriales; family Nostocaceae; genus Rivularia. The sequence continues at coordinate 281 of JBCBPQ010000276.1, forward strand.
ACAGAGAAGTTGTTTTACCTGAACCAGTAGGTCCCGTTACTAGAATTAAACCAAAGGGGCGGCTTACCATTTCCTGAACAATTTCCAACGTCTCGGTATCGGTAATTAATTTATCCAATCCCAATTGAGTTGAGGAATTATCAAGAATTCGGAGTACTACTTTTTCTCCGTAACGACTTGGTAATGTATTTACCCGGAAATCTACTTTGCGCCCTTCAAATAAACGCCGGATGCGTCCATCTTGGGGAAGACGACGTTCGGCGATATCTAAGCTAGCAATAATTTTGAAACGAGCTGTAATTGCTGGAACGATTTTTTTCGGTAAAGGGTCAAAAGCTTGCCTTAGTACACCATCCTTACGAAAACGTATACGTAAATTTTCTTCTTGGGGTTCAATGTGAATATCAGAAACCCCTTCATGCAATGCTTTGGCAAGGATTCTATTCACCAAGTTAATAATTGGCGCATCCTCAGCACCTTTCATCGCCGAACCTAAATCAGCTTCAGCTTCTTCAGGAGCATCTTCTAAATCGAGATTATCTAGATTTTCTAAATCTTGATTAATATCGGTAAATTGTTGCTTTTCTATATGCTTCTGTTTGACAGCCATTTCATCCAAAAATTGGTTGATTAGCTGTTGATAATCCTCAGCGGTAATTACCATTCTTTGCAAACTGAACCCTTGAGGACGTAAAATCCGGTTCAAGTCGTCGGAAGCCTCCAGATTATCTGGATCTACCATCGCTACTAAAATGTAGGGTGGATTCTCATCTTCATGTTTTGACAATGGAATTAGGCGATGCCGACGACAAATATCCACGGGAACAAAAGTCTCAATCAACCCACCCACAGAAGTTGTGCCGATTTGGCTAACTTCCGGATCTAAGGATTCTACCCCGTAAAGAATTTTAAGTTCAAATAGCTGTTGCTTTTTATATTCGCGAAGTAGCTCTGGTGATAGTTGTCGCCCTGCAATCGATTCGATAACCTCAATTAAAGGTCTACCCGATTTGCGACTTTCTATTAGTGCCTGCTTCATCTGACTGTTGTCTACAAAGCCAGATTGAACAAGTTTGTTACCGAAAGGCGAAAACTCCGATTTAACGCTCAGAGCGGTACTACGCCTTTGTTGCGACGAGTAAGTCATATATTGAGATGATGGATGCTGCACAAACCGTACTATTTGAGTATTCCCAACCTGGGGGAATAAATTTTCATCTCAACCAAGAAATCTTTGCTAATTTTTTCTGGAGGAGCGGCGTTGCTGTATTTGAGCGTATTTTTGGAAGTAAGGGACTTGCAAGTAATCAATTGTCCCACCGTCGGTGTTGCCCTATCGGGCAACACCACTATACGTCTAGGTTTTGTTCGGAATATTTATAAAACGGTGGGATAATTTATTTTTTGGATCTCCCTAAGGGACTTTTTACTGAGTTTTCAATTTATAACTAAAGTTTTAATTAATGGTTGTTACCGCTCAAGCCTCTGCACTGAGCTTCCTACCTTTTTTGTTCAAATAATCTTTATCATGCTTAAGAATAAATTCTTAGAAAATGTCAGCATGAGGGAACCCCTACTTATTTAAGGTGAGAAATTTCTACAAAAAAGCTTATCAATAAAAGTCATCAAGGCGTTCAGCATTTGTCATAATACATGACTGAGATACCACTTCCGTGGAATATTTGGCAGACTGTCTACGCCTAACTTCTCCTTGCAGTAATTGCTTTTTTTAGCTGCACTGAATTAATGGCTGTAACAAGTTACCTGTAAACTATCCCTAAATGATTAGATTAAAGTGACCGAACAACGAACGGTCATTTCCAAACTACACAGCAGTGCTCGAACGGCGAACAAACAGAGGTACATTAAGTGATGAACAGCGACTCTCCAGAAACAAATTCCAACAGCGATGTTAACGAGCCAGTCACAATTGAGGCGAACGTAGCAGAAAATGCTACCGTCAATCCAGAAGATGCTAACAATCAAACCCAAACAACTGCTCCAAATAATGCTGGTGCCCCAGAATCGGCTGAAATCAAGTCGTTGAAAGCACAGTTAGATGAGCGTAGCAGTCAATATATGCGAATTGCAGCAGACTTCGAGAATTACCGTAAACGGACGCTCAAAGAAAAAGACGATTTAGAACTACAGGTTAAGCGCAATACAATCACAGAATTATTACCAATAATTGATAACTTTGAACGAGCGCGAGCGCAAATTAAACCCCAAAATGACGGGGAAATGGCAATTCACAAAAGTTATCAAGGCGTTTACAAACAGTTAGTAGACTGTCTCAAACGCTTGGGGGTTTCACCAATGCGTCCTGAAGGCCAAGAGTTCGACCCCAACGAACATGAAGCAGTTATGCGCGAACCTACGGATGAATATCCGGAAGGAACAGTGTTAGAAGAGTTAGTACGCGGATACTTTCTTGGCGATCGCGTGCTACGTCATGCAATGGTTAAAGTGGCTGCTCCAAAAGAAGATACCCCTTCTGAGGAGAACTCCCAGTCTGGGGAAACAAGTACTTAAGAGTCGCTCGCTTCCACTAACTAAAACTGCTGTCGGTTAATCATAATCGGACGAGTATCGCATCCGGGTTTATTTAATAGTCCCATCCGCGCTTTTTATTACCAACGATTGCGGTCGAATATTTCTCTTTAGAGGGAAATTGTTTGACACATGAGATGGACAGTTTCCCCTATAAACTAACGAAAGTTTGATAAAAGGGAAACTGTTCTACTTAATTCGTTCTTCGTTGTAAAAAATGCCGCCTTATAGAATTAATCAGTACAAATACCTATAGTTATGGGAAAAGTTATTGGGATCGACTTGGGCACTACCAATAGTTGTGTCGCAGTTTTGGAAGGTGGACAACCCCTTGTAATTGCTAATTCAGAAGGCGGACGTACTACTCCATCTATTGTTGGATTCGGCAAAGGTGGCGAGCGCCTGGTTGGTCCTCTGGCAAAGCGCCAAGCAGTAACTAATGCAGAAAATACTATATACAGTATTAAACGATTTATTGGTCGTCGTTGGGATGATACTCAAGAGGAACGCGCTCGCGTACCATATAGCTGTGAAAAAGGTCGAGACGATACTGTTGATGTCCAAATTCGCGGACGTAGCTATACTCCTCAAGAAATCTCCGCAATGATTTTACAGAAGTTAAAACAGGACGCGGAAAATTTCTTAGGGGAAGATGTAACTCAGGCAGTAATAACGGTTCCAGCGTATTTTACTGATGCTCAAAGACAAGCGACTAAAGACGCTGGAACAATTGCTGGATTGGAAGTACTGCGAATTATCAACGAGCCAACCGCAGCTGCTTTAGCATTTGGTTTAGATAAACAAGACGAAGAACAGTTAATTCTTGTATTTGACTTGGGAGGTGGAACTTTTGATGTTTCTATTCTCCAACTTGGAGATGGAGTATTTGAAGTAAAAGCAACTTGTGGTAACAATCACCTCGGGGGAGATGATTTTGATAACTGTATCGTCCAATGGATGATGGAAGTTTTTTACTACCAAGAAAAAGTTGACCTTTCCGAAGATAAGATGGCGCTGCAACGCCTGCGGGAAGCAGCTGAAAAAGCAAAGATTGAACTCTCTACTATGCCGAGTACTTCAATCAACTTACCGTTTATTACCGCCAATGATACTGGCCCAAAACATTTGGAAATGGAGCTTAGCCGTTCCAAATTTGAAGAACTGAGCGAGGATTTGATTCAAGCTATTGTTGAACCAATGGTTCAGTCCCTTAAAGATGCCGACTTGAAGCCAGAAATGATGGACAAGATTATTCTGGTGGGTGGCTCTACTCGTATTCCTGCCGTACAGAATGCTTTAATGAAGTTTTTTGGTGGGAAAGCCCCGGATCGTTCCATTAACCCAGATGAAGCTGTGGCTCTAGGTGCTGCAATCCAAGCTGGAGTCTTGGGTGGAGAAGTTGATGATTTGCTACTTTTAGATGTCACTCCTTTATCTTTGGGATTGGAAACTTTGGGAGAAGTATTTACCAAAATAATGGAGCGTAATACTACAATTCCTACTAGCAAATCCCAGATATTTTCCACAGCCGTTGATGGGCAAAATTCAGTGGAAATTCACGTTCTTCAGGGTGAAAGAGCGATGGCACGGGATAATAAAAGTTTAGGTAAATTTCTTTTGAATGGAATTCCTCCCGCCCCTCGTGGCGTACCGCAAATTGAAGTATCTTTTGAAATTGATGTTAACGGTATTCTGAAAGTTGGGGCTCAGGATAAAGGCACTGGTAGAGAGCAAACTATTCGGATTACTAACACAGGTGGTTTGAGTCAGAACGAAGTAGAGAAAATGCGTCAAGAGGCTGAAACCTATGCTGAAGAAGACAGAAGGCGGTTAGAACTCATCGAGTTGACAAACCAAGCTAATACTCTCTTACACAGTTACGAAACTTCTTTAACGGAAAACGCGGATTTAATTGACGAGCAGCTTAAAGTTTCTATTGATGAAAAATTAGCAATATTGCAAGGTGCAATGGCTAATGAAGAAATATCTGTAGCAGAATTTAAACAAAGCTTGGATGAGTTTCAACAAACTGTATTCGCAATTGGTGCAGAAGTATATAATCGCGTTAATAGTGGAGGTTACGAAGAAATGGCTGAAACTCCCGATAATCTTGATAATCCCGATATCCTCGATAGTCCTCAGAATCCAGAAGACAGCGAGGCTTCCAAAGAAGCTTTCGCACCACAATTCAACTTTGATTTTGAAGAAGATCATACAGTGCAAGCTGATTACGAAGCTATAGACTAATAGCCAAGTTCTGTAAAATTAGCTGTTTTGCTTAAGTGCAGTGCAGCTATAAATTTTATTTTAAAACCTCTTCTAATAAGCCAGAAGAGGTTTATAAATTGTGTATCTGCTCCCCTAATAATTTTTCTAATGCCGTAAAATATCATATGGTGGGTTTTCCGCACTAATTAGTGCGGCTAGCCCTTCTGGTTAGAGTCTGCTTATTGCACATCTACGTAGCACAATTATAAGAGAGTAGGCGAGCAGGCTAAATAATAAATGTCGTCCTTACTCAGGTTACAACTGCACTTTAAAGTAAAAGTGATGATTTTTATCAAGCGTAAAGGGTAAAATCAATAATTAATAACAAAACTTAACTTTTTGCCTGCTGCCCGACCTGTAACTGCATATTTATTTCCAACATTTTAACTTTTACCTTTGCTTTATGGCTCGCGACTATTATGAAATTCTGGGTGTCTCTCGTGACACCGATAAAGAAGATTTGAAAAGTGCTTACCGCCGCTTAGCCCGGAAGTATCATCCAGACGTGAACAAAGAGCCGGGAGCCGAGGAGCGGTTTAAGGAAATCAACCGCGCTTATGAAGTGCTTTCGGAACCAGAAACCCGCGCTCGTTACGACCGCTTTGGAGAACAAGGAGTATCGGGCGCTGGTGCTGCTGGCTTCCAAGACTTCGGAGATATGGGTGGTTTTGCCGATATATTCGAGAGTATTTTTAGTGGCTTTGCTGGAGGTGCAGGTCAGTCTCAAAGACGACGTAGCGGACCTGTTCGAGGTGATGACCTCCGCTTAGACTTAAAGCTTGATTTTCGGGAAGCAGTATTTGGTGGCGAAAAAGAAATTCGCATCTCTCATCTGGAAACTTGCGACGTTTGTAGCGGTTCTGGCGCTAAACCTGGTACCCGCCCTCGGACTTGTTCTACATGTAGCGGTTCCGGTCAGGTTCGGCGAGTAACTCGAACCCCCTTTGGTAGCTTTACCCAAGTCTCGACTTGTCCCACCTGTAACGGACAGGGAATGGTAGTAGAAGACAAATGTGATGCCTGTGAGGGTAAAGGCGCAAATCAAGTTACCAAGAAACTTAAAATTACTATTCCAGCCGGTGTTGATAACGGTACCCGCTTGCGTATATCCAATGAAGGTGATGCTGGAATGCGAGGTGGTGCGCCTGGAGATTTATACGTTTACTTATTTGTAAATGAAGATGAAGAATTTCAGCGTGATGGTATAAATGTACTGTCAGAAATAAAAGTTAGCTATCTTCAAGCAATTTTAGGATGTCGCTTAGAAGTAAATACTGTAGACGGTCCGGTAGAAATGATTATTCCCCCCGGAACTCAGCCGAATACGGTCATGAAGTTGGAAAATCGCGGCGTTCCACGTTTGGGAAATCCCGTAAGTAGGGGCGACCATATGATTACAATATTAATTGATATTCCGACCAAGGTGACACCTGACGAAAGAGAATTACTGGAAAAACTAGCTAAAATTAAAGGAGAGCGAACTGGCAAAGGCGGCTTAGAAGGATTTTTGGGAAAACTATTTAATTAAAATAATGAGTGTATCTTCACTTTTATCTCCCGATGCTCAACTTGACTTACGGGGAACTCCTTGTCCAATTAATTTTGTACGGACTAAGCTTCGTTTGCAGCAAATGCAAGCAGGAGAATTACTCGAAGTCTGGTTAGATCCGGGAGAACCAATCGAGCAGGTTCCCGATAGCTTAACAATGGCTGGTTATAAAATTGAACAAATTACTGACTGTTCTGGCTATTTCTCCTTATTAGTACGCTGTTGTGTTAGTGACTCATGAGTGGCGAAGCATCATTAATTAGTCCCCGAGATTTAACAGGCACAGTTCTAGCAGTGCAAGCCAACTATTATAGAGTTCAGCTTGATTTAAGAGCAGGGGAAGCCCAAGAGCCAAGAAAAGAAAGAAGTTCGTTATCTAATAACATAATATTTGATTCCTCAGCTTCCCCTGAATCCTCTGCTACTTCTGCTTCAATTAACCCATTACCGCCGATTCTTTTATGTACTCGTAGAAGCCGCTTAAAAAAAATTGGTCAACAGGTCATAGTTGGCGATCGCGTTGTCATAGAGGAACCTGATTGGGCTGGTGGTAGGGGTGCTATCGCCGATGTTTTTCCCCGCCACTCCGAACTGGATCGTCCTGCGATTGCCAATGTAAATCAAATTTTGTTGGTATTTGCGGTTACAGATCCTCCCTTAGAGCCTTATCAACTCAGCCGTTTTTTAGTGAAGGGTGAGTCAACAGGTTTAGATGTAGTTTTATGTTTAAATAAAAGCGATTTAATTGCTTCTCAAGAACAAGCAGAAATTAAAGAGCGTCTAAATGGATGGGGCTATGAACCGGAGTTTATCAGCGTTTATAAAGATATCAATATAGATGTTGTAGAAAATATTCTTAAAAGTAAAATTACCGTAATTGCGGGGGCTTCCGGAGTCGGGAAGTCCAGTTTAATTAATACTTTGATTCCCAATGCGAATTTAAGGGTTGCAGAAGTTTCCGGAAAATTAGCTCGCGGAAGGCATACTACTCGTCACGTAGAACTATTTGAAATTCCCGGTGGAGGTTTGCTCGCGGATACTCCAGGTTTTAATCAACCAGACCTCGATTGTACGCCAGAAGAACTAGTCAGTTACTTTCCAGAAGCTATGCAAAGGCTGGAAAGTGGTAGCTGTAGGTTTAGTAATTGCCTGCATCGAAATGAACCAGATTGTGTAGTGCGAGGAGATTGGGAACGTTATGAAGATTATTTAGAATTTTTGGAAGAAGCAATTGAACGTCAAACTTGGCTCAAGCAACAAGCCGATCCAGAATCCAATGTGAAGCTAAAAACAAAAGGAAAAGGTCGGCAACAATACGAACCAAGATTAGAAAGCAAGAAATATCGCCGGGTTTCTCGAAAGAAACAGCAGCAAAAGTTGCAACAACTTTATCAAGAAAGCGAAGAATAACTAATTGGGGATTGGGGATTGGTAATTCCTAATTGGGGTTTGCCGAAAAATTAATTCCTTTCTTGCTACTCCCTACTCACTACTTAATACTCCCGCCCTCCTAACTATGCCCCATGCCCATACTTAATAAATAATTAGCAACGATAGCTTACTCATCCCCATAAAGTCTTAAAATATTGTTAACTTCTGACTAACTAGAAATGTTCCTTCGGTGAGTAAAACGCTTTTAGGCTTTATTTATCTAGCCCCACAGTTAAAGTGTGGAATAGGTTCGTACTTGATTTCCGGAGGAATACTTCTGCTTAATCACAACAATATATAGATATCAGCTCGGAATTAATACTATGGCTATTGGCTACGTCGCGCTTGTACTTCACGCACACCTGCCCTTCGTTCGTCACCCAGAAAGTGACTATGTGCTGGAGGAAGAATGGCTTTATGAAGCTATTACAGAAACTTATATACCTTTATTACGAGTCTTTGAAGGATTGAAACGGGACGGTGTTGATTTTAAAATCACCATGAGCATGACACCGCCTTTGGTTTCGATGTTGCGCGACCCGTTATTGCAAGAACGTTATGACGAACACTTGGCAAAACTACAGGAACTTGTAGAACTAGAAAGCGAACACAATGCTGAAAATGGTCATCTTAAATATTTAGCTGAGCATTATATAAAGGAATTTGATTCTACTAGAGAAATCTGGGAACGATATAAAGGCGATTTGGTAACTGCTTTTAAGCAATTCCAAGATTCTAACAATATTGATATCATCACTTGTGGTGCTACTCACGGTTATTTACCGTTGATGAAAATGTACCCTCAAGCAGTTTGGGCACAACTTCAGGTAGCGGTAGAACATTACGAAGAAAACTTTGGTCGTCCGCCTAGAGGTATTTGGCTTCCTGAATGCGCTTATTATGAAGGTTTAGAACGCATGGTAGCTGATGCTGGACTGCGTTATTTCCTTACTGACGGACATGGTATTTTATATGCTCGCCCACGTCCCCGATTTGGTACTTACGCACCTATTTTTACAGAAACTGGCGTTGCAGCTTTTGGACGAGATCATGAATCTTCACAACAGGTATGGTCTTCTGAAGTTGGTTATCCCGGCGCTGCGGAATATCGGGAATTTTATAAAGATTTGGGCTGGGAGGCTGAATACGAATATATTAAGCCTTATATCATGCCTAACGGTCAACGCAAAAATACGGGCATCAAATATCACAAAATTACTGGTCGCGGTTTAGGACTTGGAGATAAGCAACTTTATGACCCCTACTGGGCAAAAGAAAAAACCGCAGAACATGCTTCTAACTTTATGTTCAACCGCGAGCGTCAAGTAGAGCATCTCCATAATATGATGCATCGTCCCCCAATTGTAGTTTCCCCA
>JBCBPQ010000277.1:0-9421 GCA_039820645.1 Cyanobacteria bacterium J06633_8
GTCCAAATTGCTCGTGCTTTAGCAACCGATCCACCGTTGTTGTTTCTAGATGAAGTCACGACGGGGTTGGATTTGTCTGTACAAGCCAAAATTCTAGATTTAATTATGGAAATTCAGCAACAACTAAAGGTTGCGATGATAGTTGTCACACACGATTTGGGAGTAATTCGGCTCCTAGCATCGCGGACGCTGGTAATGAGGTACGGACAAGTAGTAGAAACGGGATTAACAGACCAGGTTTTGGAAGACCCGCAACATGCTTATACTCAACAGTTAGTCGCATCAGCGCTTTGAATAACCATGCTTGATTTAAAACCTCAACAAATGCTTGTTAAATCAACTACAGATGATTCTTCCTCAGATATCATTCTGCAAGTGCGAGAACTGACAAAAAACTTTACCCTCCACGAACAAAATAAGGTTTTACCAGGTGTCAACAGGATTTCATTTACCGTTAAATCGGGACAATTAACCGCCTTAACTGGACCTTCAGGAGCCGGAAAATCCAGCTTATTAAAATGTATTTATCGTACTTATTTATCTGACAGCGGAGAAATTAGCTATCGTACAGCAACAGGAAATTGGCTCGACCTTGCTAATGCTAGCGAATATGAAATATTAAATTTAAGACGCAAAGAAATCAGCTTTGTAACCCAATTTCTCCACTGTTTACCTCGTCAAACGACCTTAGATGTAGTAGCTAAACCGCTATTTGATTTGGGGTGTGAAGACTCAATTCTGCGCGAGCGCTATCGTACCGAAGCCAGAGATAAAGCAGCAATGCTTTTACAAAAAATGCAGGTACCCGAACGGTTGTGGAAAATTTCTCCAGCTACTTTTTCTGGGGGAGAGAAGCAAAGAGTAAATTTAGCTAGGGGAATGGTATTACGTCCGCGCTTGCTTTTGCTTGATGAACCGACAGCTAGTTTGGATGCAGACACCAGTCAATTAGTTATTGAGTTAATTCAAAGCGTGAAACAAGCAGGTACGGGAATATTAGCAATATTTCATGACCCAGAATTAATTTCAACTCTAGGAGATGATATTGTCACAGTTGAACAAAATTCGTAGTTGCGATGACCGCGCTCTTATTTTAATTACTAATTATTGCTCTTGCTTCACATCTTGTTTATATGAAAACCTATCTTACCAACGCTCGCTTAATTACAACTAACGCAGTGATTGATGATGCGTCGCTACTAATTGAAGACGGACATATTGCTGCTATCAATCCCGAATCTACTAGCAATGTTGAATCGATTTCCTTAAACGGTCAATATCTATTACCGGGATTAGTAGACTTACATTGCGATGCGATTGAAACAGAAATTGAACCGCGTTCCAATGCTTTCTTTCCCGTTGACTTTGCAGTTGCTCAAACAGACCGGCTTAATGCTGCTGTGGGAATTACAACTCCTTTCCATGCAATTTCTTTTGCTCATGAAGAGTTCGGGGTTCGTAATAACGAAATAGCCACTCAAATTGTACGCGCTCTACATGATTATCAACCCCAAGCATTGGTAAATAATCAGGTTCATTGTCGCTATGAAATTACTGACCCCACCGGCTTACCAATTCTGCTCAATCTATTAGAAGAAGATGCAATTCATTTGATTTCCTTAATGGATCATACTCCCGGACAAGGACAATTTAAAAGTTTGCAAGCATTTCAAGATTATTTGACTAATAACCATAATAAAACAGTTGTCGAAGCGCAGACAATAGCTGCTAGAAAAGTTGACCAGGGAGCTTATGCTCTCGAACGTGTCAAAACCTTAATATCCAAAGCTTTATCTATGGGTATTCAAATAGCTAGCCATGACGATGATAACCCAGAAAGAATTATTAGTATGGAAGAATTAGGAGTGCATATCAGCGAATTTCCGATTAACTTGGAAACGGCAATTACAGCCCAAAAAAGTGGTTTAATGACTGTATTTGGTGCCCCTAATTTACTAAGAGGTCAAAGCCAAAGTGGTTCTATAAAAGCTATTGATGCAATCAAAAATCAAGTAGGAGATATTCTTTGCGGTGACTATTCACCTGCAAGTTTACTAGCAGCAGCATTTCGGATTCCAGAGTTAGTAAATTGGTCATTACCTGAAGCTATAAAACTTGTGACTAGCAATCCTGCAAAAGCTGCAAATATGATGGATAGAGGTGAAATTGCTACAGGTAAACGAGCCGATTTAATTGCTGTAAAACATAATAATAGCTTTCCTCAAGTGACAACAACTTGGGTTGATGGAAGGATAGTTTATCAGTGTCACTATTATCAATAGGTTGAAGAGTGGTAAATGTGTGGGTGTTTAATTGTCTATTGTCTAAACTGTTATATTCATTCCTGCGGAAAAAACAACTGGTAGGAAATTAATTAGAATGAATATATTAGAATGAATATAACAGTTACTACCCCTTAATTTTTAATTCTAACTGTTTGCTGTTTTCAAACAAGGATTAATATACTGCATAAAATGACTTAAAGAACTCGATGGTTTATTGGTCACTTTTGCTCGATCATCGTAAATCCTTAAATTTACAGCATCCAACCCATAAGGTAGACTGATAAATTTAGTTGCAGCTTCTTGGGAAAATACACCTCCCTGCAATTCTAAACTTCGTTTCGATTCATCAGAAAGTTTTTGCCAATAATCGGGACTCTTCGCACATAGATAACGTTTCGCAGCAACATGCAGTCGAATTGGTTCGGTTACAGCAGGTTCAAATAAATCGCGTAACATAGGTAAAGCTCGATGTTCGTGGAAATCATTTAAACCTTCTAAGGCTGGATGATTACCCAAATCATGAATTAAATGTCCAACATCGTGAAGTAAACAAGCAGTTATTAGTTCATTGCTTTTACCAGCTTCAACAGCCAAAGTAGCGCATTGTAGAGCATGTTCCAACTGAGTTACAGCTTCACCACCATACATTTGAGAACCTTTTTGGTCAAACAAATTGATAATAGTCTCTATAGAAATATTCATTTCAGTACGTTTTAATTGATAACTTTTAATCCAAGCTCAGTAAGCTTTCACAATCGCCTTGGAATAAATTCCCAGGCTAATAAACAAAGTCGTCTAAAGACGATTAGACAAGGCTTTTAGTGCGTTTTAACGTACTTTGTGTATAAGCCTTGAAATTTATTTCTCCCTGAGAAAGCCTCCGGCTTGCAAGGTGGGCATATTGGCTTAACAAGAATGTTACAAGCATCCCGATTGGCTTTGCTTCATATGTCCTATCGGACACGCCCTCGCCCCACGGAACCCGAGAACGCTAACGCAATGGCAAATATACATCTAAATTTTGTACAAGTACTTAATTTCTCAATAATTTACTCTCGGTGGATGACACTACATCTGCGGGCATTTTAATTGCAACAGGTAACAAAAAATCAACCACCCTGAGATATAAAAAATTATATCGTTACTTATCTCAATAATTAACTCAAACCTCTTCAAAAAACTTCATATTCTTTAATATTTATCGGCATGAAAAAAACATCAAATAGAAGCCTAAAAGCTTTAGCTAGCAAAGGTTTTTAAGATTTTAAATTTTTTGTGTATCCTGAGAAAATTTAATCTAACGTGAAATCATAACGATTATTTATTTGAAAATATTAAGCAATTGAATTTGGTTAAACCCATTCAAATATTCTTGAAATTGTAGAATTTGGGTTTAAAAGTGGCAATTCCTCTATTAGATTACGCTCCATCAAGTCAAAATCAACGTGTGGCTGGATTTGAAAAACCAGGGGAAGAACAACCCAGAATTTATTCTGCTGAGTTTATGAAAGACTCTAAGGAAATAAATGAGTTGATATGGGCTGCTTATTACCAGATATTCCACGAACAACAGATGTTAGCTAGCAACCGACAGTTAGTTTTGGAATCCCAGTTACTAGCCCGACAGCTGACAGTGCGGGACTTTATCCGGGGATTACTTCTTTCTGATTCATTTCGACGACTAAATTACGAGTGCAACAACAACTATCGCTTTGTAGAGTTATGCATTCAGAGAGTATTGGGACGTAATGTTTATAGCGAACGAGAAAAATTAGCTTGGTCTGTTGTACTTGCTACAAAAGGCTTGGAAGGTTTTGTCGATGACTTGCTTAACAGCCAAGAATATCTAGATAACTTTGGTGAGTATGTCGTACCCTACCAGCTAAGACGAATTTTACCTTCTCGCAGTCGAGGTGAGTTACCTTTTGCTCGCATGGCTCGTTATGGTACGGATTATCGCGATAAGTTACCTACTCCATTACGGGTACGTAAGCCTTTCAACTTCAGAAAATTCATGGCTAGTTCCAACGGTGAGGTAGTATCTTGGCTATTTGGAACTCTGATTGTGCTGATTGTATCTGTTTATGTATCAACCTATCTAGGTATTTTGCCAACATTAGGCGGATACTAGGCACAAGCTCAGTTTTGATTGCCAGGTTTGTTGGTTTTGTGCGGTAATTTCAAAGAGACGTTGCATTGCAACGTCTCTACATTAATTTATAAAAATTATTGATTCACTCAATGACGCATAATCAGCTATTATGAGCGATTGACACTCTCCCGTCTGGAAGACGAGAGATTCTTTCAAGCCTAGACAGCATAGCTTGAAATATCCTCTTGTAGCTGCCGGGTTCCCAGGCTCACCCCGTTCGCCAACTCGTGTTCCCATAAGAATTTTTATCTTCTAAAAAAATCTTATGGGTTCCCTTCGGGCGGAGTGATATCTCCTTTCAACTCGCCGATTCGAGACTTGGGCGTACACTTCCCGAGAGTCCCCCGGTAGGTTTTAAAGTCTTATACTGACAATTAATATTGTACCATGTATAGGGGCGTAAATGCCCTGCCTCGCTCTACATCCCCCACTTAAAAGATGGGGGTTTTGAGCCTCGACTAGTTTTATAAATTAGCTTTTAGCATCACTCTTTCTTGTTCAATATTGCCTGTTAAATCGATGCAAACACAACAAAAATCGGCGCAAAAGCCAAGTATTCGTCCCCAAAATCCTAATTTCTCTTCAGGTCCCTGTTCTAAACGTCCTGGTTGGTCTTTGGAAGCTTTAAGTGATGCAACTTTCGGGCGTTCTCACCGCTCTAAGTTAGGTAAGGCAAAGTTAGCGGAAGCTATCGAGTTATCTAAGGAAATCCTGCAAATTCCCAGCGATTATCGATTGGGGATTGTCCCCGCATCGGACACCGGCGCGGTGGAAATGGCGATGTGGACTATGTTAGGAGAACGTGGTGTTGATGTTGTAGCTTGGGAAAGTTTTGGTAAAGGCTGGGTGACTGATGCGGTTAAACAGTTGAAGCTGAAAGATATCAATACTTATGAAGCCGATTACGGGCAAATTCCCGACCTTTCGGTAGTTGACACAGACAGAGATGTGGTGTTCACCTGGAATGGTACTACTTCTGGTGTTAAAGTTCCTAATGGTGATTGGATAAAGGATAATCGTCAGGGATTAACAATTTGCGATGCCACTTCCGCCGCTTTTGCGATGGAAATTCCTTGGCAGAAAATTGATGTTTTGACTTATTCCTGGCAGAAAGTTATGGGTGGAGAAGCTGCCCACGGTGTAATTGTGTTATCGCCTAGGGCAGTTGCAAGATTAGAAAGTTATACTCCCGATAGACCTTTACCAAAGATTTTTCGGTTAACAAAAGGCGGTAAACTTATCGAAGGAATCTTTGAAGGTTCAACAATTAATACACCATCAATGTTATGTGTAGAAGATACAATTGATGGTTTAAAATGGGCAAAATCAATTGGCGGTTTATCAAAGTTAATTGAGCGTTCTAATAATAATTTACAAGTTTTAGAAGATTGGGTTGGTAAATCTGATTGGATTGATTTTTTGGTAGAAGATAAATCCCTTCGTTCCAACACTTCTATTTGTTTAAAGATTGTTGATAAATGGTATAAATCTTTATCTAAAGACGAACAAGCTGCTAAAGCTAAAGAGTTAGTATCTTTGATGGCTAAAGAAGGAGTTGCTTATGATATAGGCTCCTACCGCGATGCACCTCCAGGATTCCGTATTTGGGGTGGTGCCACAGTGGAATCAAAAGACATGGAAGCTTTAACCCATTGGTTGGATTGGGGCTTTAGTCAGATAAAACAGCAGGCAAGCTAGTAGTCTTTTGGATTAGATTTAATGGTTTGTAGAGACGTAGCACTGCTACGTCTCCCGATCTTAGGTAGAAAACCAACCAGTCATAATTTATGCAATTGACACTAGTGCTTTGTCCCATTAATTCTGGGTAGTCGGGTTTTTCTGGGAATTGCTGGGAGACGTTATGTATAACGTCTCTACATTTTTGTCGATAGGGAACTGAAGATATAAAAAAATAGTCTTATATTACATGGGTTTCGTTTCAAAAATCCATGGCGATAAATTACACAGATATTAAATAAACTTCTTCCGGGTTCTACTTATTTTCAGCCGTATCATATTAATATTGGTAGCGGTAGATATTTCCTGAAAAAGTATTATAAATGACAGGAAAAATTAACTATTAGTTTGAAATTTTAGCCGCTATAAATATTATAAAATTCCTGACTGTAGGGTGTGTTTATAGAAAAATAAAAACATATTCATAGGTGACAGAGGAGAAGTCAATGAAAGATTCTACAGCAGTTCCCTCAAATTTTTCATTAGAAGAATGGATAAATAATCCACTTAACGATGCAGAAATTAATGAAGATATTTTAGAAATAGATTGGATGGAAAATTCTGAAGATACATCAAAATCTCTGAAAAAAATTAATGAGATTTATGAAGAAGCTGATGAAGCCTATGAAATTGAATGGGTAAATGAAGAAGTAGGAGAACAAAGAAATTTAACACTTAAACAAAGAAGAATTTTAGGTAATCTCTACTATCATTGGAGAAGTTATAAAGATTCCAGCGGGCAAGGTGGGGAAGTGTACAATCAGGTACCATGTCGCACCAAGATTCAAGGGCGATCGCCAGATGTAGCATACATAACGCCACAATTAGTAAAGCATTTTGGCGAACTTGAAGTATTCCCCCAAAGTTTTCCGTTAATAGCCGAAGTTGCTTCCCCCGCTGACTTAGCAGAAGAATTAATTGCTAAATCCCACGAGTACTTACGTTCTGGAAGTGAAGAAGTTTGGCTAATTCTACCTGAAAACCGTTGGATTATGATAATTACGGAAAACCAAAAGCTTATTTTTGGCTCGGGAGATATTGTTTATACTCAAAGGTTATTAAATGGTTTTAGTGTCCAAGTCGATCAGTTATTAGGATGATAAGTAAAGAGTTAATAGTTAAGAGTTAAGAGTTAAAAGTTATAAATATACTTTTATCATAGTGCCGTCTTGGCTACTTAAATGAGTTTATAAAAAAATAGGGAGCTTTCCGGCTCCCACTACATGCAATATGACAATAAAATATATTTGCTAACTCCTAACTCCTAACTCTTAACTACTAACTCTTAACTGCTCACTGTTAACTGTTAACTGTCAACTGATTTACCTAAATCCAAAAATTTCCGAAACTGCTGCCACAATATCAAGATAAAAATTTCCTTGTACTTCGCGAAATAGTTGAAACTTAGTATCGGGGGCACCAAAAAATGGTCTTAAAAACCATCCTAACTGCATACCAACGAAACCGTAAAGCAATAACCAAGATCTTAAAATAGTTGTTCGAGTACCTTTACCAACTTCATTTTGCTCGGAAAGTAACTGCATTCCATCGTAAAGAAATTTAACCCCGAAAGAACCAGTAATTCCAAAAATAAACACGTTGAGAATTTTGAAAAATTGGTAAGAGTCGGGTGTCGTGATTAAGAAGAATAAAGTTACTGGTGCAAAGCTAAAAAGCAACACGCTAATCACCGATACAGCAGTAAGCAACACTACAAAATGCTGCTTTAGAGTACTACGGGAACCAAATAAAACATTGAAAAAGAACAAAGTCGGAAAACAAATCATTAACGATAGTAAATAGAATGCAGGCAGCTTAATGGTACTAGTTAAGGCTTGCATCCACCCATGAGAAGCACCGATAATACCACCGTAGATTGCAAAGAAAATAGAGCTACAAACTAATAGAGAATTAGTTTTGCTTTGTAATCTAATTTCCTGACGAATTTCTTCTAAAAACCCTTGTCTATCGCGCAATAAGCTAAGTAAAACATTAAAATGTTGGCTACTTTGAAACTGAGTCTTTTTTTCCAGTGCGTTATTATCTTGAGTCATTTTTTTATTTATTATTATCTTATTTTTATCGGGAATTTTTATCGATTTTACGAATATAGGAAACAGGGAATAGGTGACAATAATCCTCAGTTAAGCAATTAAACTCGTTTTCAGATCCCCCAACCCCCTTAAAAAGGGGGCTTTTATCCCCTCCTTTTTAAGGAGGGTTAGGAAGGATCTCCCCCGAGCAGTATTGGAATAGGTGGAGGTTGCCACTGCTCACTGCTAACTGCTCACTGTTAACTGTTCACTGTTAACTGCTAACTGTTCACTGCTAACTGTTAACTGTTAACTGTTAACTGAACCCCAAAAGATGAGCTAAAGATTGAAAAATGCTCAAATAAAAGTTTCCTTCCCTCTCTCGAAATAATGTAAAAGGTGATGTTGGAGTACCAAAAAAAGGGCGAAGAGTCCATCCCAACTGACTGCCAACAAAAGCATACAAAAACAGCCAAGAGCGTAATATTTTATTGCGCGTAGTACTGTTTTCACCATCTTGCTCTAAAATAACTTTTGCAGCTTTATATAAAGAAGAAATACCAATAAATCCTGTAGCTGCAAAAATAATTACATTTAACAGAATCAGAAACTGATAATTGCCAGTACTAAGCATAAAGAACAAAGTTATTGGTGCAAAGCTGAATAACAACACGCTAATTACTGAAACCGCAGTCAAAACCAAAGCAAAATATTGACCGAAAGTTCGTTTATCGCCAAAAATAATGTTTGCAAAGTACAAAGTAGGCAGACAAATTAATAGCGTAATTAAATAGAGTGCCGGTAATTTAACAGCAGAAGATAAAGCTTGCATCCAGCTATGATAAGCACCAATAATTGCCCCATAGACAGCAAAAAACAAAGAACTACAGACTAACAAAGAAACTATTTTATTTTGTAATCTGACTTGTTCGCGGATTTCTTCTAAAAAACTCTGTCGCTCTCGGAGTAAATGAGTGATGACAACAAAGTATTTGTTAACTGTAGGTTGTTTTTGAATCATATTTTTTAAAAGTTGAATTTAAACAAAGAGCAAACGAAAAATAGGAAACAGAAAAAAAACAAAAGAACTTAGAACTCAATAGCAGTAACTCTTAACTGTTAACTGCTCACTGTTAACTGCTCACTGTTAACTGCTCACTGTTAACTGCTCACTGTTAACTGCTCACTGTTAACTGCTCACTGTTAACTGCTCA
>JBCBPQ010000278.1:0-9298 GCA_039820645.1 Cyanobacteria bacterium J06633_8
CTAACTGACCGTTATATGTGTCGAAGTTATCTAAAAACTTCTTTTGAGGCGCTAAAGACGGACCCTCTGTCTAGGTCACTTATCCCTCGCCTGTGGCACGTTTATCAAACGCCAGTTAATTGCGGAAGGGTGTATCCTCTGACGGCAACGGTAAAACCGCTAATTAATATCACCATTATAGCAGATTTTCATACTCGGTCTGTTCAAAATCAATATATTTGACAAGAAATGAATAGTTTTAAACTTACAGTTTCTAGCCCCAAATTTTACTTTTGTGCCCAACGCCACTGATAACTATTCCATTGATAAATTCCTTGGATTTGATACTTTGTACCATCATTGAAACGGATAGTAGAAGTTGTGTAGGAAGTATTGCCATCCACAATTTCTTCGATATTAGTTACCGTACACAAAAACCATTCAGGCTCGCAAGCCGTACCTTCTTGCACCCATTCCCATAATCCATTGCAAACTTCGATGCGATCGCCTATTTTTAATTTGAGATTTGCTTGAGCCTCAAGTTCATCAAAATGATGCTTTTCAACCTTGTTTAGCCACTCTATACCGTAGCGATCGCGAATAAATTGCACAACACCAGAATCTTTCTCTTGCAACCAATCGTTAAACAATTGAATTTTCCAAGAACGATTTTGTTGTTCCTGCCCTTTGACAAACTCAGAAAACAGTTCTAATTCTTCAGAAGTCAGTTGTTTTAAAGGATTTTCATTGTCTGATAAACTCTGACTCGAATTTCCATTGATTTGCTTGCTTACCGCTTGCAGCAGTATATTTTTTTGCCCATCAGTGAGAGGACAGCGAGCTGTATCGCAATCATTGAAAGCTACTTGCAGTGCTACTTCTATCTCATCTGGTGTCATAATTGCATTTCAAATGAGTGTCTATTATCTTAATTATTGCAAAATTTTTTAGCATTTTAAATAATGCTTTGATACAATGTTATGTTTAAGGGTTTATTTTTTGGCATAGCTTCAATGATGTATTAAAGATATACAAGGGAAAAACTCAAATGCCGATGAGAATAAATAAATTTCTGGATATCAGGAATACATAATAAATACAAAATAATTCTTCCTTGTATTCTCCTGGTTCGTCATCTATGCCGTAAAATCAGGAATATATAATTAGCAACAAAATAATTTTTCCTTTCCCTATTCTTACCCATCATATTTAATAAAGGTTCGTAGTTGCGCTTTAGCGCCAAAAATCTTGGCAAAGACAGCGCAACTGCGAATCGGTCATAATTTATGGGACAGACTAATAGTGTCCCACAAGTTTTGAGGGGAAATTTATTTATACACAATAGCGTCTCCCCCTAAATATTTGGCGCTAAAGCGCAACTACGAACCTCCTAACCTATCAAAATTTATGGGACAGATTAGTAGAATGTTACTTGCTTGATAACCGCGGTTGAAATTCAATTAAATCCCTCCGCCGGGATTGAAATTAGATAAGAGCATTAAAATTTACATCTTGCATTATTATCAACACCGCCTCGGAATAAATTCCCAGGCTCATATACGAAGTCTGATAAATCAGACTGTGTAAGTTATAGAGTGCGTTTTAACGTACTTTGTGTATCAGCCTTGAAATTTATTTCTCTGTTCGATGCGCCTCCGGCTTACAAGGCGGGTATTTGGGCATGACGACAATGGTGCAAGGTATCGGTTTGATTTCAAGGTGAGTATTTAGGCTTAAGGAAAATGGGAAAAAATTACATCAATTCTTTTTCAGCTTGAAGCCAGCATTCTACAGCTTTATTATTGGGGTAGCCCATTCGTTGCCAAATCTCATAAGCTTTTAAACGAATTTTATTTTCTGAAGGATGGTTGCTGATGAAGTGTTTGCAGGAATTAGTATTGATGTTATAGGCAGGTTGTGTAAAAGAAATTTTACGCCCTGGAATTTTGAGTGTAAAGCGGTAACATTTTTGTTTTATCGGACAATTTGTTCCCGGACACAATGTAATATCGTTAAGCATATATAGTTTTCGGTTAGTTATACAACCTACAATAAAAATATTCCGGTTAAGTAATTCCGAATAGTAATAGAAAAAATAATTTCAAGTTTATGGCTGCTGCAAAACGCAAATCTTCTGATAAATCCGCTGTTTGGCGAGAATTTGGTTCTGATAATGCTGCGACACAAAGAGCAACACCCGATTTACCTCCTGAAAAACAGGATTTGCGGGTACAGGCAACCCGTGCTGGGCGTAAAGGTAAAACTGTGACTGTAATTACGGGATTTCAAACTAGACCGGAAACTCTACAAGCTTTATTGAAGCAATTAAAAGGGCAATGTGGTTGCGGGGGTACGGTTAAGGATAACGAAATTGAAATTCAAGGAGAACACAAGCAAAAAATTCTTGAAATTCTCAAGAAACAGGGATACAAAGCTAAAATTAGCGGTGGATAACCCCAAGAAAAAAAATAATTCTTTTTGACTGGTTACTGCTGGCTGTATTTCTATAAACCTAACTATTTTATATAGAAATGCTATGGTTAGGTTATAAATAAAATAATCCTACAGATTTTAATATAACTAGGAGCTACAATGGATTTATTACGCATAATTTGTGCTATTCTTTTTCCCCCTTTGGGAGTATTTTTACAAGTTGGTATTGGTATGGATTTTTAGATTAATATCGTTTTAACTATCTTGGGATATATTCCAGGAATTGTTCACGCGATATGGGTAATTGCTAAAAAGTAATAAAGTATTATTGAAAAGCTGGGCTTGATGTCCCTAAATAATTTGTGAGATTTGAGAAACCCGGTTTTTTTGAAAAAACCGGGTTTTTGGCACCTATCTTTTTCACAACTCATATAGGATTGCTTTACTGATTTGATGTATGAAACGGATTTATTAGAAAATCGAAAAACTTGTAGAGACGCGATATATCGCGTCTCTACATTTAAATTTATAACGAGGTAGGCAACGCCGATTATTTTTTAATTGAAAATCCGTTTGCTAAAATCTTGATCCAAATCCGCCACCACCAGGAGTTTCTATGACAAAAATATCTCCAGGTTCCATTTCAACGGTTGCGGTACTATCTAATTCTTCTTGGTTTCCATTATTACGAATTACCAAGTTACGTCCAACTTTACCAGCTTCTCCATTATTTAAACCGAAGGGAGATATCAAACGGTGAGAGCAAAGAATATTCGCTGTCATATTTTCTAAAAATTGGATGCGACGAATTACTCCATTACCACCACAATGTTTTCCCTTGCCACCGCTACCGAGACGCAAACTAAAATTTTCTAGAAGTACCGGATATCTTGATTCTAATACTTCCGGGTCAGTTAAACGGGAATTTGTCATATGAGTTTGTACGGCATCGGTACCGTCAAAGTCTTCACCAGCACCGGAGCCTCCGCAGATTGTTTCGTAATATTGATAGTTTTCGTTGCCAAAGGTAAAGTTGTTCATGGTACCTTGAGATGCTGACATTACTCCCAAGGCTCCATACAAAGCATCGACTATGGTTTGGGAAGTTTCCACATTACCAGCAACTACTGCTGCTGGATAGGTGGGGTTAAGCATACAGCCCTGGGGAATAATTATTTGTAAAGGATTGAGACAGCCTGCATTTAAGGGAATATTATCTTTTACTAAGGTACGGAAGACGTATAAAACGGCAGCTTGAGTTACAGCTTTGGGAGCATTAAAGTTACTATTTAACTGTTTGGATGTGCCGGTAAAATCTATTTTGGCGCTGCGATTTTCTTTATTGATAGTTACTTCTACTTGAATTTTTGCACCACTATCCATTTCATAACTAAAAGCACCATCTTTTAAAACATCAATGGCTTTTCTTACTGCTTCTTCGGCATTATTTTGTACAAACTGCATATAATTTTGTACAATTTCTAAGCTATATTGCTCAACCATTTTCAGAAGTTCTTGAACTCCTCGGTTATTAGCTGCGATAGAAGCTCTGAAGTCAGCTATGTTTTGGTCGGTATTTCTAGCTGGATAAGCATGATTTTCCAGTATTTCTCTAACTGCTTGTTCTCGAAAATTCCCTGTTTCAACTAAGAGAAAATTATCAAATAAAATACCTTCTTCTTCTATATTTTTACTATGGGGAGGCATCGAACCGGGTGTTATTCCGCCAATATCAGCTTGATGCCCGCGAGAAGCAACGTAGAAAATAGGAGTATTAGAAACAGAAAAAACCGGAGTAATTGCGGTTACGTCGGGAAGATGAGTTCCACCGTTATAGGGGTTATTTGATAAATATACATTTCCTGGCTTTAAACTGTTGCCCTTATCGTTAATTAAACTGCGAACGCTTTCACTCATCGAACCCAAATGTACGGGAATATGAGGA
Organism: Cyanobacteria bacterium J06633_8; assembly: GCA_039820645.1. Taxonomy (GTDB): domain Bacteria; phylum Cyanobacteriota; class Cyanobacteriia; order Cyanobacteriales; family Nostocaceae; genus Rivularia. The sequence continues at coordinate 4,358 of JBCBPQ010000278.1, forward strand.
GCATTTGCCACTAATAAACCGGAAGCATCAAATATTGCACAGGAAAAATCCAAACGTTCTTTAATGTTTACCGATGCTGCGGTATTTTGCAGTACGATTCCCATTTGTTCGGCTATAAATTGATAAAGATTTTTAAAGATTTCTAAACGAACGGGGTCGGGTTGGTTTGTTTTATGCATGGTAGATTTTTGTTAGATGAACCTCACCTCATATCTTGCAACAATATCAAAAACCCGGTTTCTTTTTGATTTCACAACGAAATAATAATGCTTTCACCACGAGAAACCGGGTTTATTTGGGCTTCACCCCCTCTCTTTAATAAGGAGAGGGGGAAGGGGGGTGAGGTGCCTTCTTTGTACATATAGCATTCCTAAATCATTTCTGAGATTTGAGAAACCCGGTTTTTTGGAAAAACCTGGTTTTTGACATCTATCTTTCTCACGACTCATATAGGATTGCTATATAATAATTTGGTTTGATTAACATAATAATTTATTTAGATAAGCAAGAGGTAATTGTGAAATGACTGACATTTTTAATTGCTTCTTGAATACTGGTATAATTGATGCAATTTAAAACCGCAATCAATGACTCAATTCATAGCTTTACTACTTTCCTTAGCTATTGAAATTCCGATTATTCTATTGCTCACTCACTATCTACAAAGATTTTCGTCTTTTGTCGAACTAATAGCAATGTCTTCTTTAGCCTGCGGTGCAACTCTTTTGACTCACCCTTTAGCATGGATGAGCAATCAAATAATTATTCATGATTTAATATTTCCTGTAAGAATAATTATAATTGAAGCTGTTGTTGTTTTTGTTGAAGGTTTTTTATATTCCCTAGTTTTGGATTTAGGCTGGAGAAAAGGAATATATTTATCAATGATTGCTAATATTGCTTCTTTTTGCGGCGGAATCATTATGTATAAATTTCTTTAATCTAGTACAACACGGCGTAAATAAAGCATCCGTTTAAAAAGTTTGAAAGCCTTATCATATAGCATTCCTAAATCATTCGTGAGATTTGAGAAACCCGGTTTTTTCAAAAAACCGGGTTTTTGGCACTCCTTACTTCTTACTTCTTACTTCTTACTTCTTACTTCCGCGAAGCGGTACTAGGATAATTTTCTCTTCTGCGGGAATTGCTAAAGCTAGAAGTAAAATGGGAAATTCTACCCAAGCATGAACTGCTGCTGCGATTGAGTATAGTTTACGGGCATCGGTAAAGGATTGAGCAAAATAAATAAATATTAATGTACTGAAAAATATTACTACTTTTTCAAATACACTTTGACGATTCCATACTAAAAAATTATTATTTTTGTTTTTCTGCCAATTAGGTAATATACCCAACACTACGGCGTAGTGCATACATTGCAGAAATACTGCAGCCGAAAACGCATTAATTGCTCCCGCGCTTTCATGTAGCTCTCGGGGTAGGAATGCACCCAAGTGAAGTTGCAGGTTTCCAGCTTGGAGAATGTCAGCCGATGGTGCGACTAAATTCAAGGAAGATAAAAAATTATAGGGATATCCAGAGATAATTATTGATGGGATGAGTGCAAATACAATCAAACAATTAAATAAAGCAAATTTTCGCTTTCTACCGCGCAATTTTTCGGCAATAAAACCTATGGGAGTCAGATTATGTAAAACTGCAAGAAGCAACATCATAAATGTAGGTATCCAAAATACTCCAGCAGAAAGAATAATACAAATTGAGATACCTAAAATTCCTAATTTCCAATCTTTAATTTTTAAAATTGGCATAACCAGGATAACTAAACCGATTACACAAATTAATTCTAAAGGTACGCTAATGGCAGAATTAACTATACCAAGAAGTTCTGTAATTCGTAAATTAACTATTATTAGCAGCAGAATTACAATTTTTCTTTGTAAATCAATATGTAAACGTTGACTAAAACGATAATTGACATAGCGTAACTCAGTTAAAACATGAGCTAGTCCAAAACTAGCTAACGTTAATGTATAAGTGGCTAGGGGGAAAGCTATGGATAGAAATGCAGCAGTTAATATTAATAAAATAGCTGCAATATATTTTCTCATTCGGCTTTCTTCGATTTATTTGATTTCTTCCAGTAAGCAGCACCACCAATCAAAGACATTCCAAAAATTGGAAGATACCAAAGAAAAGCTGTATTCTTTATTGAAGGTAATGGTAGCTTTTCTTCATCTAAAACAGCTTTTGTCTCTGATTTATTATTTTTATATATATAAGTAATTGAGCTAGTTCTCAAACTTAAATATCGATTATTGATATCAGAAATTTCATAACCTCTAGCAACTTTATCTATTTGATAAACGTCCTTCATCCTTCTAATAGGATTAATTTTTCTTGTAGCAGGAATTAATTTCGTTTTTTTGCTCTCAAAATCTTTTAAGCGTTGAAAATCTCCAATAATATCCTCCTTTAAATCAACATCAGACTTTTTCAACGCATAAACTTCACCATAAACACGATAGCCACCCAAGTTATAACATTCACCGGACTTTAAAAACTTATTCCAGGGTGGAATTCCCGGATTTTCGGATTTTTCAACCACCATAAACAAGTAATCTGGATATTTATCAATATTAGTAATTTTGAAACAATAACTTACACGACTCATACCCGGAGTTACAACATCTGCTTCTGCTAAAGAAGGTTGAAATAAAGTTAATAAAATTCCTAAAGGAAGTATTGGAATTAAACTCTGCTTGCGAAATATTCTCATGTTATTGGATTATAAAAACAACGTATTATTTATAACTTAATAACCTTTTAATTGCATACCTATTCCTAGCCTATAAATAAAATTGCTAATTATCAAAATTATTAAATTATTATTCCTCTTTTTCCACATTTTTGGTTTTTTTCCAATATACAACCCCAGCAATTAAAGAAATTCCCAAAATCGGCACAAACAAAAGAAGGCTCTTATTGTTTTTCACAGATTCTATATATTCTTCTTCTGGCGGTAAAACATCTGCCCTTGCTAAAGATGGATTTAGCAAAGAAAGTAGAATTGCTAATCTAAATATCAAGATTAAACTCTGCTTGCGAAATATTTTCACGCGATTAAATTAGGAAACTACGCAATATTTATAACTTAAAATTAATCAAATTGCTTGTATTGATTCAGAGCTTGTAAAAAGTTGAAGCGTTAAAACCGGATTTCTCTATTCTCAGCTAGGATTTCGGATTGCTATAAAAAATTATTGACTATGTAATAGTTCGTGCTACACTATGTAGTGAGATAGTAATAAAGCTTCGCTATAGTAAGGGTTCAGTATACCCGACTGGTGCGTCAAGCAATGCTTTGAACGTATACCGCGAATAACTCGAAACTATTTCAACAGCATAATTAGCTCAGAGGAAGAGCATTAGACTGGAAATCTAACAGACGTAGGTTCAATTCCTACATTATGCCCCCGGAAGTTAGCTCATCGGCAGAGCAATAGACTCAGAATCTATCGGTAGCAGGTTCGATTCCTGTACTTTCAACCAACAAACTAATCTTAAAAGTTAGTTAAACCCTACCCTGTAAAGGTAGTTCAACAAAACCGCAAATAACGCTCCTAAGCTCCTTGTTGGAAACAAGGTTCCCGATGGTTGATTTATCGACACAGGGGAGCGCAATCGCAATGCTTTCCTAGAAAGCAAGCTCCGCAATGTAAGTGCCTGCAACCCTTCGTTACCTGGTAATGTTCGGTAGCTATGGTGAAGTAGCCAGAGCAATTGTTTTTTCTTTAACTTGAGTATGGGCTTCGCTGACTGAATTCAGTTTTTCTATGGAAATTCTGAAAAGATGAAGCGAACCTCGTATTTGAAAATTGTTTGATAATTTTAGATTACCTGCGGGTATTCTCTGATTGAACAACAGTTTTCTTAATCCAGTTACTGCAAAAGCTTTTGCCCGCTACGGAAGCATATCAGCACTTGCATTTGCGGAGTTTTTAATTGGATAGGGAGTTCGTAGTTGCGCTTCAGCGCCAAAAATCTGGGAGCAACGCGAAAAAGTGAGATATACGCATTTATGTGAGCACGGGGAGCAGGGGGAGCAGGGGGAGCAGGGGGAGCAAAGAAACTGATTTCATCTAAAATTTAATAGTGAAAAGCTTACCATATAAGAAATACAGGCATTTTTACTCAAGTGCATGTCAGGTTCTCAACCAGCATCCTCAGCTCATAAAGCTCACAGAATCGCGTTGCTCCCAAAAATGTTGGCGCTGAAGCGCAACTACGAACCATTCCCTATGCTATATTTGTAGCGAGATAGTAATTTAGTCACAAAACTATAGCTCGGTTTCTAGATAACTGACTGGTGCGCCAAGTAATGCTTTGAGCGTATACCGTCGAGTACTTAAACTATTTCAACAGCCTAATTAGCTCAGTGGTTGAGCAATCGGTGAATCGCCGATATACGTAGGTTCGATTCCTACATTGGGCAACAATAACACCTCCGCCCTGGGTATGGGCACCTTGTTTGGGACAAGGTTACATCAATTTAAATTTAGAGGAGACTAACAGCAACAGGTTGCTGTTAGTCTGCAAACTCCGCGATGTGAATGCTTGCAACCGTTGGTTACCTAGTAACTTTCGGGAGCTATGGTGAAGAAGCCAGAGCAATTACCTCTCTCTTTAACTTGAGTATGTCCTTTGTTTACTGCATCCAGTTTTCCTTCGGGAATCATGGAAAGGTACAACAAACGCCATATTTGAGTGCTGCTTGATGATTTTGGGTTATCTTTGGGTACCCTGAGATTGGAAAACAGTTCTCTTAATCCAGTTACCGCAGATGTTTTTGCCCGCAACCGAACCTATCCGCATTTACATTTGCGGAGTTTTTAATTCCATAAGGAGTAATGTCAAGTTCGCTATGAATAAAAATATGTTCGTAGTTGCGCTTCAGCGCCAAAAATCTTGGCGCTGAAG
>JBCBPQ010000279.1:0-9284 GCA_039820645.1 Cyanobacteria bacterium J06633_8
GAAGCAACTGGTATTTATCGTTTGGAGAATGGAGAAATGGTACTTGGTCGTAAATGTCATCATTAATTTGATTAAATTCAAGTAGAATAAATATTTTAGCCACTGCAAATATTGTCGTTTTTTATGCTATATCTTATTAAAATAATATATTTTTATTCCAATGCAAAAAATAATATTTTTAACCACATTATCTATAAATTTGTCATTTACTTTGCCAATGGTTTTACCTGCAAAGGCTCAGGTGACATCTGACGGAACTACTAATACTACTGTCAACTCGACAGGAAATAATTTTGATGTTCTCAATGGTATTAAAAAAGGTAACAATTTATTTCATAGCTTTAAAGAATTTTCTATTCCCACCGGTGGTTCAGCAATTTTCAATAACTCTACAGGTATTGTAAATATTATTAATCGGGTAACTGGTGGAAATATTTCCAATATTGATGGATTGATAAAAGCTAACGGGAACGCGAATTTATTTTTAATTAATCCTGCGGGAATTATATTTGGTGAAAATGCTTCTTTAAATATTGGTGGTTCTTTTTTGGGGAGTACTGCTGAAAGTATTTTGTTTGAGGATGGGTTTGAATTTAGCGCTGTAAATCCTCAAAATGAGCCGTTGTTGACTGTGAGCGTTCCTTTGGGATTGCAGATGGGGAGTAATCCAGGGAAAATAGAAGTACAAGGAAGTGGTCATCAAATAGTCTTAGGTGATTCCATTTCTTCATTATATATTCGCGATCAAAGACCTGTAGGTTTACAAGTACCGACTGGAAAAACTTTAGCTTTAATTGGTAGTGATATATCCTTACAGGGGGGAAATTTAACTGCTGAAGGAGGGCGAATTGAATTAGGTAGTGTATCAGAATCAGCAAAGATAGGACTAATTCCGACCTCAGATGGTTTTACTGCTGGATACAAGACTGTAAATCAAAATCAATTTGGTGATATTAATTTTTCTCAAGCAGCCTCGGTAGAAGTAAGTGGGGAAGGAGGAGGAAATGTTCAACACAACTCAAGGAATATTCGGCTTACAATTTCGCGAAGAAGTTACATCTGCTTCCGATATTACAGCAAGTTCGGAATTAGGAATTGACGGTACAGTCCAGATAAATAATGTGGGAATTGAACCCAGTTCTGGTTTAGTTGAGTTACCGGAATTAATTAATACTGACGTTGTAATTGCCAATAGTTGTGTTGCTAGAATTAATCAGCAAAATAGTACTTTTTATATTACTGGTAAACAAGGTTTTCCCTATGTTCCGGGAGAAGCAGTACCTTCCGATTATTCTATGTTTGAGGTACGAGCATTATCTGATAATACTTCATTAAAAACATCTGCTTCCCCAAGAAAAAAAGCTGATTCTATTGTCGAAGCGACGGGTATATATCGTTTGGAGAATGGTGAGTTGGTTATTGGTCGCGAGTGTTAATTTTAGGGAGCATCTTAATTGTGAATACAAAATTTTCCTCTCTCCCTTAACTCTACGGTGTACACACAAGTAGTTAAAACCATCACCCGCCAGGGACTGCAAGTCCCCGTCTAATAGCAGAAGTCCTATAAATAGGACTAATTAATTAGTCGTCTAAAGACGACTTGGGCTATTAGCCGGGGGTTTTCAACCCTCGGCGGACTTGTGTGTATACCGTAGCTTAATAAGGATACTGCTGGTCATTAGGAGGTAACACCTATCATTCAATCATTTTTCGTTATTTCGGCAGATGTAGAGACGCGATATATCGCGTCTTTTTTGCAATCAAAGAAATCCTATATCCTTACCCTGCATATTTTTCAGAGATTTCATTAACTCACAATTTTAATTCCAGTTACCAAACGTACACTTTTATGTATGATTTTTTGTTTGCTCTATTGTTAATATGCAATCAAGGTTTCAGATAAAGTTTATGTGAGTGTATTGAACTCAACTGAAAACCGCTATAGAACATCTCCTATGGGAAGTTGAATAATGAAAGTAGTTCCTTCACCAACCTCAGAATGACAGAGTAATTTTCCATTATGTCTATCTTCAATAATTTGACGACAAATAGATAAACCTAAACCCGTACCTTTTCCAACTGGTTTAGTAGTGAATAAATAATCAAATACTTGTTGTAAAGTTTCTGGAGACATTCCATTGCCATTGTCTGTAATTGTTATCATTACAACAGTATTATTTTCCTTCACTTCTGTGGTAATTTTAATGAAATTTGATTTTTGTTCAATTTCTTGAAAAGAAAATCCTTGACTATTTTCTTCTAAAGCATCAATTGCATTAGCTAGTAGATTCATAAACACTTGATTGAGTTGACCGGGATAGCATAAAATATTAGGAATTTGATGATATTCCTTAATAATATTGATTTCTGGTCTATCATAATTTGCTTTCAAGCGATGCTTGAGAATTAGTATAGTACTTTCCAAACCTTCATGAATATCGAAAGTAATTTTCTGACTCAAATCTCCTCGAGAAAAAGTAGTTAAACTTTTGCTGATATCATGAATACGATTGATTCCATTTTGCATAGAATCAATCATTTTTTGCATATCTTTTCGCAAATAATCTAAATCAATTTCTTCTATCTCATCTTGAATTATTTCTGAAGGATTAGGATATTCTTCTTGATACATTTGAATTAAAGAAAAAATATCCTTAAGGTAATCATGCATGGGCTTCAAATTACCATTAATAAAACCAACTGGGTTATTGATTTCGTGAGCAACTCCTGCGATTAACTGTCCTAGAGCCGACATTTTTTCATGTTGAACTAACTGTAATTGTGTATCCTTTAATTCTTTAATTAGATTCTCTAATTGTGTCGATTTAAATGTTAGTGCTTGTTCAACTTGTTGACTATGCTTAATTTCTTGTTCTAACTTTGAATTCATTGTATATATTTTATTTAGAGCAGTATAAACTCTGAGAGCAGTTCTAACTGTAGTAAAAAGTCTAATTTGTGTTATTTCTGTTTTAGTTTTGTAATCATCAATATCATATTTTTCAACAATTGTATCTTCTGGAACCATACCTGGTTGTCCCGTGCGGAGAACAATTCTAACTAAATTATTCTTAATTTCCTCTCGAACATATTTAACAAAGTTTAAACCAGCATCATCAGTTTCCATGATGACATCTAGTAAAATTAAGGCAATATTAGGATATTTTTGAATTACTTCTTCAGCTTCTTTACCCGAAAAAGCACTCAATAGTTCTAAATTTTTACCTTCAAAAGAAAAATTATTGAGCAGTAATTTAGTAATATCGTGAATTCCTGGTTCATCATCTACAATTAATATTTGATATTTTTGACGAGAATCTACATCTAATTTATTGCTTGCATTTAACTCTTGTTCAAATTTATCTTCATTCTCTTCTGGTGCAAAAATTAAATCTTCACTTTGTGTATTCTTGATAGTTTCATCTATTTCTGGGGCAAAAATTAATTCATCTGAATAATTCTTGATAGTTTCTTCTATTTCTGGAGCAAAAATTAATTCATCTGAATACTTTTTGATATTATTTGTATCTGACATAAAATTACATCCTTTGAAAAGATTATTTTTTGATGCTTATTGTATTAAAAATTATTCTAGAGGAATTTTGATAGTGAATTTAGTTCCTAAACCCAACTTACTTTCGCAATCAATTGTTCCTAATAGTTTTTGATTGACAATATTAAACAAAATATGTAAACCTAAACCACTTCCGCCTTGATTCCGCTTAGTTGTGAAAAATGGATCGAATATTTTTTGTAAATTTTCCTTCTCAATACCTTTACCATCATCAGCATATTCTAAAATTAAATAATTTGAACTTACCTGTTGATGATAGCTAATTACAATTAACCCAGAATCTTCGGGTTCATAAGCATGAATTAAAGAATTAACTATTAAATTGGTAATAATTTGAGAAAAAGCCCCAGGATAAGATGTAATGAAAATTTCTTCTACACCATTTATTTCAACTTTATGTTTTGTTTGTTTCAGTTTGGGATGTAATTGAATTAATATACCTTGAAGATATTCTTTAATATTAAATGTTCTAGCCTCTTCACTAGATTGATCTATCGCTACTTGCTTAAAACTCTGCACTAATTCTGCTGCACGCTGAAGATTACCCATTAACATAGTATTACTTTGTGTTGCAATATCTAAGTAATTATCTAGATCGGAACGCTTCATTGTGCCGTCATGATAAGCTGCGGATAAAACTCTAGTTTTTTCTGACAAAAGCGAAGCTGCAGATACACCAATACCTAAAGGAGTATTAATTTCATGAGCAATACCAGCAGTCAAGGAACCTAAAGCAGCCATCTTTTCTTGAACAATCAATTGCTCTTGAGTAGAAATTAACTTTTCATTAGCTTCTTCTAGACTTTTTGTTCTGTTTTGATTGTCTAATAAAAGCTCATTTACCCTTATCATTAATTGATTGAGAGAAACTGCTAAAATGCCAACTTCATCATCACTTATTACTGGTGCCCGGAGATTAAAATCAGATTTAGAAGTGATTTGTTTCGCAACATTCGTGAGATTTTTTAATGGTTGGGTAATGGCTTTACTTACTAATAAAGCCATTAATCCAGCTAACATAATTGAAGAAGCAAGGGCAACTATAATCAACCACAATCGAAAAGAATTTGCTTCTTGAGCCGCAGATTCAGCATCTTTAGCGAGAATGTAACTTTTAGCAACTAGCTGAACTAAATCGTCAGAAATTCCATCAAACTTGAGAGCTAAATCGCTATTGGTAAACTGCAATAGTTGACGCTGAGCAATTCCTACTTCAATATCATTTTTTAAATCTTGCGCTTGAATCTGATTCACTAGCATATCTAGCTCTTTCAGATATTTTTCAGGAATCTCTTGGTAATTTAATAAAAATCTGTCAAGTTTAGCAGTGTTGAATTTTGCATCATTAGGATATCTTTGAGAAAATAGGTTTAAGTCTGACCAAATTTTGCGGATTGTTACAGCGTGCTTCAGAATGTGTTCGTATTCTTCTTTAAAATCATTGGGATTTTCAGCTAAAGGAATTAGCTGTTGTTGATGAGTTCGAGATTGAAGCACAGCAGTTTGCAACTGATGGAGGAGTTCTAATTCTTCATGTGTTATCGCCGCAAGCTGTAAGGATTCACTTTGGGTATATTCTCCCACTAGTAAACCCGTACTTGTGCCTGTAACTGCAATTCCCAGAGCAATGAAATAGCCTATAGTAATTTTACTGCCGACTTTAAAACGTCCCAAAAAGGAATTTTTCGTTAATCGATGTTTTACTTCCATATTAAATCAGGTTTTAAGAGCTATATTTCCACCTTGCATTTATATAACTCTATATTTCCCATAATTTTTGGAAAAATCATCATCAAAAGAGTTTTTTCCGTCTTAGGATGTAAAGTATCTAAGAATTTTATTTACAATTTGTTACACAAAACTTGTCTCAAAATGCTGGAATTTTTGGCTCTCAATCTTTTCAAAACGAATCTGCATTAACCGCCGATGCTACTACTGAACTAGACTTTAACGCTACAGATATTGAATTACTCCTATCCGGCACAAGAGCGATTACCGAAAATCTGTAAGTTGGGGAGGCACTCCGTTAAGAAGGTTCTTAAGCGGTGCTTTGGTGCCTATAACCGTAGATTATTGTTCATAAATTACAAATTTTTATATTCAAAGGTTGCATAATTGAAATCATCCTTGAATGGGAGCAACACGATTTTTCAAATACTCTCAACGTAGGTGTTTGAGGTAAAAATGATATATAAAATCAAAACAAAACTTTCATCTACTATATCTATTATAGGATTTTCATTACTGATAAGTTTAATTACAAGCTGTTCTTCAATTACTCCATCAGAGGAAATTCCTCCTGTAGCTGAAGGAAGTGAACTTACAAACCTTACAGACGGAACTTCCCGAAAAATTAGGCGTGACAATAGGGAAGGTTATCTTAAAAACGTGAAAAAAAGTCTTTATGAAGAAGATGGTATTACTAAGTCAATCATCGAGTTAAATCAAAGAAAAAACCACATAATGACATTAGACGAAGTAATTTTTCTTGTTCAAGCTTGTGAATATGGAAATAAACAGGCTTGCGATCTGATTAAATCTCGAGAGATTCAGTTTTAATTTGTACCCGCTTTTCTAATTTATCAGATAATCCTTCTACAGTAAGTAGGTGGGCAAGCCTTTTAGCCCTCTAACATTAGCTGAAGAAATTTCAGAAGTTCTTGCTTGGAAGGATGAGCAGTAACCAGTGAGGAATTGGTAATTGGTAATTGGTTGAGAGTAGGGAGTTTTCCTCACAAGTTCCTCAAATTATTTTCCTAAATTAAAAGCAGAGGCGAGAAAAAAGGCTCGCTAACCAAACTTGTGATCGGGTTCGCAGGGAGCAAATATATGTCTGATATCAAGTCCGGTTAATTACTTACGATATAACCTTATTAAAAAGATAGCGGTTATTCTCTGCCTTACTTATTACTTATTACTTAGCCTAAATAGTAATTATTATTACAATAGTTTTTTATGGTGCAAAATATTAATTAACGCAGTGTGTCCGACAGGACATGCATCTTGCTCGCTATGTATATCAAGCGAGCAAGATGTCTTTTTCGTTATTTGTGGCAGGTTCGTTTTCTTTTAAACCTAGGGAGACTTATGTATCAATCTCTACAACCAATTATTCAGGCATCGAAGAGCCTAATTTAGAAAGAATATCTTTGAGATTAACACCCTGTAAACTTGGTAAAACAATTTTTGCAGCACCAACCCTTTCTACTGAACCGATTCCTATAGTTAACATTCCTGCTGCAAGGGCTGCTTCAATTCCAGAAGCTGCATCTTCTACTACAACACATTCTGCTGGTTGTAATCCCAACTCACTGGCTGCGTATAGAAATAAGTCTGGTGCTGGTTTGGAACGTTGAACGCTGTTACCATCGCCGATGACATCAAATTTATCGGCAATTCCTAGTTTTTCTATTACTGTACGAGCATTCTTGCTTGCAGAGCCAAGGGCAATTTTTATTCCTTGTTCGCGCAATTCTAAAAGTAAATTTTTAGCACCAGGTAATAAGTAATAAGGTGTTATTTGCTCGATGGATTCAACGTAATAGCGGTTTTTACGCTCCATCATCTCTTGAATTTCTGGTTCTGAGTATTTCCTCTCACCAATTATTTTTAACAGCGAATCTCTTCTAGAAACACCCCGTAATGCTTCATTAGCTTCACGATTAAAAGGAATACCCTCTTCGTCGGCTAATTTCTGCCAAGCTTGATAGTGAAATTCTGCTGTATCTGTAAGTACTCCATCTAGGTCAAAAATAAAGCCTTTAATTTCTGTTTTCATATTGCTAATTTCCGGTTTTAGGTCAAAAGAATACCAATCATTCCGCCAATAGAGTTTGAATTGGAGGCGTTTCCAAGTAGGGGGTAAATTTGGTTTCGCTACTGGACCATTTTCTGTAAATTGGATACCTGCATAACCAAAAACTACAGCTTGCCAAACATTACCACAAGATGCAGCATGAATTCCCGACTCAGCATTACCGCGTGAATTTTCTAAATCCATGAATGCTGATAATCTGAAATATTCGTAAGCTTCTGCCGTTTTACCTAAAGAAGCTGCGACAATTCCATGAATAGCTGGACCGAGAGAAGAACCATAAGTAATGTCGGTACGAGGTGCGTAGTAATCCCAGTTTTTAAGGAGAATTTCTTTACCATAATCAGTTTCGGCAGTTCTCCCCATTACATACAACAACATTAACACGTCTGGCTGTTTGAGGATTTGCCGCTTGTTAACTTCCTTAAGACCTAATAAAGATGGTATCGAACAGCTTCGCGGTTCGTAATCGTCAAGATTAACATCTTTTAACTGAAAGAATCCCTCAAACTGTTCGATAAGTCCGGTTTCCCGATTGTAGGGAATAAACATATTTTCTGCAATATCTTTCCAACGCCAGCGTCGCTTTGGAGTTACTTGCAGTTTTTCTTCTAATTCAGTAGCTTTTTGGGGAAATTTATTAATCAGCCAATCGTAGACATCAAGGGCTTTTTCCAAATGCCATTGCACCATGCGGTTGGTGAAAGCATTGTTGTTTACATTATTTTCGTGATATTCATCGGGACCAATTACGTCGCGAATTTCATAGTATTCTCGCTTAACATTGAAGTATACGCGGCTACTCCAAAATAAAGCAGTATCAAGAATAATTTCTGCACCAAAATCGCGCATCCATTCATCATCAAGAGTCACTAACCAGTAAAACCAAGCCGCAATACTGATATCAGCACTAATATGAAGTTCGCGATCGCGAACCCAAATGCGGATATCTTCTTCATAAAAATTCTCTGGTGGTGCCCATCTAGGAGTTACTTCATCGCCAGTTTCAGCACTTTCCCAAGCATACATCGCACCTCTAAAGCCGTAGTATTTTGCTTTGCGTCGTGCCCCTTCAAGGGTGTGGTAGCGATAGGTAAGTAAATTGCGAGCAATTTTCGGTTGAGTAAACAGGAAGAAAGGTAGAATAAAAAATTCTGTATCCCAAAATATATGACCGCGATATCCAAAGCCAGATAAGGTTTTAGCTGGAATACTAACTCTCTCATCATGACGAGGAGCGCAAATTAACAGTTGAAATAAATTGTACCGTATGGCTAATTGAGCTTGAGTGCTTCCTTCAATTACGATGTCGCAGCAATCCCATATTTCTTGCCAAGCTTGTTCGTGATTTTTCAATAATTCTTCATAGCTTGGAAGTTCTCGCAACTTATCGCAAGCAGTTTGAATAGGAGATTCTACATCTCGTGAATTGCAAACTGTGACTAATTTGTCAACAGTAATAGTTTCTCCTGCCTTCGCCTCAAATTCTGCTTCCATACTCGGAAAACCCGGAACGGTAATATCTCGATATTGGGCTTTAGTTCCCGATATTGCTAGCTTAAACGCCATTGCCAATTCGCAGCGAGAACTTCTAGTCCGAGTCTGCAACCAAGTCATAGCCGAGGTATAACCTTGATCGAGAATTAACCAGTGGTTAAATCCCTCATGGTTTTCCGGATTCCCATCAATACTTGCTCTAATCCCAATTTTGCCATCAAAATCAATTGGTGTTAGCTGAATCCGTATTGCTAAAACATGTTGTTGTGATTGACTGGCAAAGCGTTCAAAATAGAGGTCAATTGTTTTACCATTCGGGCTGCACCAGCTAATCTTACGGCTAAGAACACCGTGCTTTAAATCTAATTGACGCTGATAGGCGAGAATTTCTCCTTTATC
>JBCBPQ010000280.1:0-9225 GCA_039820645.1 Cyanobacteria bacterium J06633_8
AAAACCTGCGGTAATTACAAGTTGGGTTGATTTACCGTCGCCAAATGTAAGTCAGGGATTGGGGAATAGGCAGCAGGGAGTAGAAAGAAAAAGAATTGTGGAAGCTCAGAAGTTTTTTGTGGATGAGAATGGGGATGTTTTTTTGGTAGCGGAGTCTGAAGAAGGTGGTACAGGTAATCCTGCTATTTCATGTAGTTAACATAAAACCGATGTAGAGACGTAGCACTGCTACCTCTTAAATAATGTGATATCACCACATGTCAATCCAGCAACCCTAACAATCCCACCCATTACTCGAACAAGCCTAGAATGCCGGGTGATAAAAGTAGCTTCACAAACCCGGTTTCTTTCTGATTTCACAACCACATCATAATGGTTTCACGACAAGAAACCGGGTTTGTTTTAGCTTATTGAGAATAGTACAAAATGTTAGTTAAAATTTACATATTACATCATTATGGTTAAGCCTAAATACCGCCTTGAAATCAATTTCTCTGCGAGAAAGCCTCCGGCTTACAAGGCTAATATACAAAGTACGTTAAAACGCACTAAAAATCTTTACCCAGCCTGATTTATCAGACTTTGTTTTTGAGCCTAGGAATTTATTCCAAGGCGGTGTTGGTAATTTGATTAACCCTGATATTCTACCAATTACCAATTACCAATTACCAATTACCAATTGCCCATTACCAATTACCAATTATCAATTACCAATTACCAATTACCTACTCATTAATAATCCGCTCAACCAAAACCGAAATATCATCAAAAGCAATCGGTTGAATTTCTCCACAAGTTAGCGTAAATTTAGTAGAATAATCGCCATCAACTGGGTCACGAAATACTACTAAATGCATTTTTTTGAGATTAATAACCCAATATTCTTTAATCCCTGCTTCAGCATAAATTTTACTTTTTTTCTCTAAATCTTTTTCTAAACTCGTATTAGAATACTCAATTACCCAAAAAATATTTTCAACATAAGGATGATGTTCTCGATAATCCCTTCCCAAACGTTGAACAATAGATAAATCTGGCTCTGGTTCCGAATCATTTGGTAAAGTTATTGGTTTAGCTTGACGAACTTTAGCACGCTTACCCAATAATTCGCTTAAATATTCTCCTGCTTCATCGCTACAATAAGCGTGATATTCGCCTTCTGGCGACATTTGAACAATTTCCCCCTTTAATAACTCAACTTTGCGATCGCGCAAAATTCCAGCAGCAATCATCTGGTGATAATCGTCAACCGTCCATTTAGCAGTAACAAGAGTCATGCTAATTCCTTCTCCCGGTAATGGTTTTATTTTCTCATGTTAAAGCATTCAATAAAACTTATCTTTTTTAAGATTTGCGATATTGCCTATTTATCAACTTGATAATTCATAAATTTTAATATTTTGATATATTATCTTCACTATTTATGACTGTATTTTCCCTTAAAATAAATTTGATTAATATAAATAAAATACTATTTATTTAAAACCTCTACTATCTCCTGTAGTTAATAACTTATTAACTTCCTCAAAAAAAAACTCCGCGCCCCTTTGCGTTTACCTTCCTTCCCTCTGCGTTTAAAAATAATAAGATTCATGAAATACAAAATTAATCATAACTGGTTTATTCCTCGTTTTAAAATTCCTTACTTCCGCACACCCATTATCTTATTTTTAATCGCAGCCTTTTTAACAATTAATCTCCCCGTAACTGCCAATATAGTAAAAACACAATCTATCCCATTCCTACAACAAGGAAAACAACTATATGAAGCCGAACGATTTGCTGACTCTGTCAAGGTATTGCAACAAGCTGTTACAAACTATCGCAACACTGGCGATAAATTAAAACAAGCCGTTGCATTAAGTAATTTGGCTTTAGCTCATAAAAAGTTGGGAAATTTGAATCAAGCTCAAACGGCAATTAATGAAAGTCTAAATTTAATCCAAAATCAAAAGTTTAAAAGCCAAAATACATTAGCTGCAATTCTCGATATCCAAGGCAGCATTCAGCTAGATTTAGGGCAAGCAGAAACAGCACTGAAAACTTGGCAGCGCGGGGAAGCAATTTACAAACAAATCAATAATCAAAGTGATGTCGTTAACAATCGCATCAACCAAGCTCAAGCTTTACAGGTATTGGGGTTTTATCGTCGGAGTTTAACAACTTTAACTGCACTGCAAAAAGACTTAAAATCCCAACCAAATTCTATAATTAAAGCAGTAGAATTACGTTCTTTAGGAGATGCTTTACAATTAGCGGGAGACTTAAAACAATCTCGTCAGGTATTGCAGCAAAGTTTGCAAATTGCTCAAAAATTGGATTCTCCCCAAAATGTCAGCGCTGCTTTATTTAGTTTGGGTAATACAGCCCGAATCGAACAAGATTTTCCCGCAGCCATCGATTTTTATCAGCAAGCAGCCGCAGCTACAGCTAACCCTACAACTAAAGTACAAGCTCTAATTAATCAATTTAGTTTGCTGGTTAATCAGGAGGAAGCACAAACAGCACTAAATCTGTTACCACAAATTCAAACTCAACTCGATAAATTACCAGCTTCTCAAACAAATATCTATGCTCGACTGCATTTAGTACAAAGTTTGCTCAAATTGAAAACTCAACCCCAAATGCTTGCTCAAATCTCTGCCACTGCCATCAAGCAATCTAGAGATTTAGCCGACAAGCGAGGAGAAAGCTTTGCTCTAGGAACTTTAGGCAGCGTATACGAGCAAACCGGGCAATATACAAATGCTCGCAAACTAACCCAACAAGCACTTACCATTGCTCAAACTATTAATGCTCCGGATATATCTTACCGGTGGCACTGGCAACTAGGAAGATTATTGAAAAAACAGGGGAAAATTGAAAGCGCCATCGCATCTTACGATACTGCCATAGATAATTTACAGACTCTTCGCAGCGATTTAGTTGCGGTAAATCGAGACGTACAGTATTCCTTCAAAGAAAGTGTAGAGCCAGTATATCGGGAATCGGTGGCATTGCTGTTAGAATCCCAGAAAATTAACAAGAGTGAAAAAACTTTAGATAAAGCCAGACAAAGAATTGAATCGTTGCAGCTAGCGGAATTAGATGATTACTTTCGCCAAGCTTGTATCGATGCTCAAACGGTAGTTTTAGATAAAGTGGTAGACGAAGATAATCCTACCGCCGCCATTATTTACCCAATTATTTTACCGGAGCAACTACAGGTAATTGTAAAAATACCCAATCAACCGTTGCGTAACTATGCTGTTGATAAATCTCAAAGTGAAGTTGAAACAATTCTCACACAATTGCGCGAATACATTTTACAACCCGATAGAGCCGATGAAGTGCAACTGTTATCGCAACAAGTATACGGTTGGTTAATTAAAAATATTGAGTCAGATTTACGCAATAGTCAAGTTAATACCCTCGTATTTGTCTTAGATGGGGCATTGCGTAATATTCCAATGGCGACTTTATACGATGGCGAGCAGTATTTAGTCGAAAAATATGCAGTTTCCCTAAGTTTGGGGCTTCAATTGTTGGCACCAAAACCTTTAGCACAACAACCACTCAATGTTTTAGCTGCTGGTTTAGTAGAGCCACCAGAAGATTTTCAGAAGTTTCCTCCCTTGCCAGAAATTAAATCCGAGTTTAATTTGATTAATGAAGCTGGAGTATCTACAAAACAACTTTTAGATAAAGAATTTACCAGCACAACTTTAGAGAAGAATGTGAATGCAACTCCATTTAACGTGTTACATTTAGCAACTCACGGTCAATTTAGTTCCCAACCTGAAAATACCTTTATTTTAGCGGCAGATGGTGCAATTAACGTCACCCAATTCGATAGTTTGCTGCGTCGTCGGGGTGAAATTCGTTCGCAAGCCTTGGAAATGTTGGTTTTAAGCGCTTGTCAAACTGCTGCTGGCGATAATCGTGCCACCCTAGGTTTAGCAGGAGTATCCGTCAAAGCTGGAGCGCGGAGTACTTTAGCTTCACTGTGGCATGTCAACGATAAATCCACCGCCATTTTAATGGGTGAATTTTATCGCCAGTTGGCTAATACAAAAGTAACTAAAGCAGAAGCTTTACGCCGTGCCCAAATCAAGCTGTTGAAATATCCTAATTACAATTTTCCTGGGGTTTGGGCACCTTATGTATTAGTTGGGAATTGGCTTTAACAGTTAACAGTTAACAGTTATCAGTGAACAGTGAACAGTGAACAGTTAACAAGATATTTGTTTACCTACAGATTAATGTGTAGAGACGTAATATATTACGTCTCCAAATCTGTAGGAATAACCAAAAAAATCAGTATAATTCGGAAGCTATTGGCTTTAACAGTCAACAGTTATCAGTTAACAGTTAACAAGATATTTGTTTACCTACAGATTAATGTGTAGAGACGTAATATATTACGTCTCCAAATATATTACGTCTGCAAATATATTACGTCTCTAAATCTGTAGGAATAACCCAAAAATGCCCTATAGTTCCTAAGCTGTTTCCAAAGATGGGAAATGGGGTTTTAGTGATTCAAGCCAACTTGCAATACGCTCGTCAGTTTTGTCGCCTTCATTAACTTCATCAATGGGTAATCCGATAAATTTACCGTCACGCACCGCAAAGGAATATTCATAAGTATAACCATCGGTAGGAATTTCACCCACAAGAGTTGCACCCAATTTTTTAAAGTGATCGTATAAAGTTCCTAATGCACTGACGAACTGTTCGCCATGATTCTTATAATCTCCGGCACCGAACAATGCAATAGTTTTACCTGTAAAATCTGGCTTATCCATTTCCATCTCAAATAAAGGATCGCGCCAGTCATTTTGGACTTCTCCAGAACCCCAGGTGGAACAACCGAATAGCAAATGATCGTACTCAAGCATTTCATCAACGCTGGTAAAATCTTCTTCCATGCTAAAAAGTTCGCATAGTTCTTCACCAAAATGCTCGTGTATTTTTGTGGCGATTTCTTCAGTTATACCGGAAGTACTGCCATAAAAAATAGCCATCTTTGCCATAATTAAAGCTCCTCTGGGTTTAAGCAATAAAATTTTGTTGTTGCGATTATTTAGGATTTGTATTTCCAGAGATTCCCCGAATTTTAACAGTCGCGATTTATGACTGAATCAATTTTGTGCAATTAATTTATTCGAGTTAATTGACTCCAACAACTTGCACCATTCTTAACAAGTCCAAAGAAACCGGGTTTCTTTATGGCTTCATAACGACATGGATCGTGTTTTCACGGCAAGAAACCCGGTTTCTGAAACTGCTGCAAGATATCAATTAACTCCAACAATCAATACACTATTCCAAATTACATTTAGATTTGTTGCAGTGTTGTAACAGAGATGACGAAATCTGTTAAGGCTTTCTTGTATTGAATAAAAAAAGCTAGTATAAGTGGGCTTAAATAAGACACTTATTACTTCTTACTTCTTACTTCTTACTTCTTACTTCTTACTTCTTACTTCCGCGAAGCGGTGCAAGTTGTTTTGTTACATTTACCCCAACCAAAAATTATTTACCTCAGTAGTTATAACTTGTTTTTGTACTAGTTCTAACTGATAGCAACGCCAAAAATGTAATATCTGTTGGCTGACAATTTCAGGATAAAAATAGTGGAAAAAATGACCCCCTTGAGGACATTTCCATAAAGTATCTTCTGGTTTGAGGTATTTCTTCCATTCGTACAAATCGGGATAACCTAAAATCATATCAATTTGTCCCCCGCAAACCATTAAGGGCATAGACACACTTGCTAATGGTAGTCTTTCTATCTGTAGCAAGGAATGCATCAAAGGTAAATTTTCTAAATCTCGATAAAAATTATCAATTAAAGTGTGTGGACAACGGGGATATTTATCTCTAAATATATTTTTAAGAGTATTAAGTAAAGCTTCTGTCTGACTGAGAGTATATACTTGACGCTGCTGATAATAATTAACATGCCAAGTTTTTGCTGGTTCCGCTGCCACAGAAAGTAAAGTTAAAGACTTAACTAAATGAGGATATTGACGAGCAAACATTAAGGCAATAGTTCCACCTATTCCATGACCAATTAAATGAATCGGAGCGTGTTTTGTTTTAATATAATTATGTAATAATTCAACTGCTGTATCTATACAAGCTGGCTCATCTAGAGACTGAATATATTCCCATCCCGAAATACTTGTATATTTTATTAGTTTATTTATTAAAGGTGTACTTAAAAATCTCAAAGAAGGGCTAGCACTAACCCAAACAACATCACCGTATATAGACATACCAACTCCTTTAAAGCAAGATTACATCAATAATTAATAACTTTTCTCAATAAACGCATTGCCCCAAAATGCAATTATCTTTATTTAAGAAGTCTAAAGAAACCCGGTTTCTTTGTAATTTCAAAACTACAAAATCGTGGTTTGATGACGAGAAACCGGTTTTTTAGCACTGCTACAAGATTTGAGCTTAAATAATCATTCTTTAATGAAGATTAATTGCAATAAACATTAATTTAATATTATTAGATACAAAATAAAAAAAAGTTTTAATATTACATTTTAGATTGAGAAAATGTATTATCTCTTACTAAATAAGTTAAATTTCAAATCCCTAATTCCCAGTCTCCGGCTGGGAATACATCGCTTGAGGCTCTGCCTTTATCCAGACTGGAGGCGGAGCCTCTAAATCTTGATTCCCAGGTTGAACCTGGGAACCAGTAAAAAACCTGGAAACCAGTAAAAAGTTAAAAGGTAAATTATATTGAAAATGTAAACAGTAATATTAAATTATGAAAACTTTATCCTTAAAATTACGAGGCATGAGTTGTGCTGGTTGTGCTAACACCATAGAAAAGGTTATTAATTCGGTTCCCGGTGTAAGGGAATGCAATGTTAATTTTGCTATCGAACAAGCTACTGTTAAATATAATCCTGAAAAAACTGATATTCAACAAATCCAAAATGCTGTTGATGCTGCTGGATACAGTGCAACTCCCATCCAAGAGCAAGAAATTATGGGGGAAGATGATACTGAGATTGCAGCCAGAAAAGCGGATAGAAACAGTTTAATTGCGAAGGTGGTAGTAGGTGCTGTAATTAGTATTATTTTAATAATCGGTTCTTTTCCGATGATGACTGGATTAGAGTTATCCTTTATCCCGGCATGGTTGCACAATCCTTGGTTGCAGCTAGCAATCACCTCACCGGTACAGTTTTGGTGTGGTTATGGATTCTATACTGGAACTTTGAAAGCGATTAAACGCGGTGATGCCACTATGGATACTCTGATTGCTTTGGGTACTTCGGCGGCATTTTTCTATTCTCTATTTGCAACTGTATCTCCCGATTTTTTTGTTAATCAAGGTTTGAGGGTGGAGGTGTATTACGAAACTGCTGCGGTGGTAATTACTTTAATTCTTTTAGGAAAATTATTTGAAAGTCGGGCTAAAGCAAAAACTAGCGAAGCAATTCGTCAGTTAATTGGTTTGCAGGCTAAGGATGCGCGGGTAATTCGCGATGGTAAGGAAATAGATGTTCCCATTCAAGAAGTTGAGCTTGATGAGATTATTTTAGTGCGTCCTGGAGAAAAAATACCCGTTGATGGAGAAATTATTCAAGGTAGCTCTACTGTTGATGAAGCTATGGTGACTGGGGAAAGTTTTCCTGTGAAGAAACAACCCGGTGATGAGGTTATCGGCGCAACTATTAATAAAACCGGTAGCTTTAAGTTTAGAGTTTCTAGGGTGGGGAAAGATACCACTTTATCGCAAATCGTGCAGTTGGTTAGACAAGCCCAAGCAAGTAAAGCTCCTATTCAAAGATTAGCAGATCGAGTCACGGGTTGGTTTGTGCCGGTGGTTATAGTCATTGCAATTTTTACTTTTGCGATTTGGTTTAATGCAACTAGCAATATCAGTCTTGCTTTAATTACCACTGTGGGAGTTTTAATTATTGCTTGCCCCTGTGCTTTGGGTTTGGCTACTCCTACTTCAATTATGGTGGGTACTGGTAAAGGTGCCGAACATGGTATTTTAATTAAAGGTGCGGAAAGTTTGGAACTCGCTCATAAAATCCAAACTATTGTTTTAGATAAAACTGGCACTTTGACGGAAGGCAAGCCTACGGTAACTAATTTTGTCACGGTGTACGGTACTGCTAACGATAATGAATTTGAAATAATCAAGTTAGCCGCTGCCTTAGGGCATAATTCAGAACATCCATTAGCCGAGGCTGTAGTTAAATATGCTCAAAATCAGAACGTCAAGCTAATAGACAGTCGTAATTTTGAAGCTGTTCCTGGAAGCGGCATTCAAGGATATGTTTTAGATAAATTCGTGCAAATTGGTACTAAACGCTGGCTGGAAGAAGTTGGAATCGATACAAATTTATTTCACGAGCAAAAAGAAACTTGGGAAGCAGAAGGTAAAACAGTAATTTGGATTGGGGTGGATGGTAAAGTTGAAGGTTTAATGGGAATTGCCGATACTTTGAAACCAACATCTATACAGGCAGTAAGAATGTTGCAAAAATTGGGTTTAGAAGTGGTAATGTTAACTGGAGATAATCTTGCCACAGCAGAAGCAATTGCCACAGAAGTTGGGATTGATAGAGTATTTGCAGAAGTTAGACCGCAACAGAAAGCAGAAGCGGTAAAATCTTTACAAGCCGAGAAGAAAAAATCTCGATATAAAACAGTGGCAATGGTGGGAGATGGGATAAACGATGCTCCAGCTTTAGCTCAAGCGGATGTGGGCATGGCAATTGGTACGGGTACAGATGTGGCTATCGCTGCTTCTGATATTACTTTAATTTCGGGGGATTTGCGTTTAATTGTCACGGCTATTAAGTTGTCTCGGGCTACTATCAATAATATTCGTCAGAATTTGTTCTTTGCTTTTTTCTACAATACTTTAGGTATTCCCATCGCAGCGGGAATTTTGTTTCCAATATTTGGCTGGTTGCTTAACCCAATTATTGCCGGAGGTGCCATGGCTTGTAGTTCGGTTTCGGTTGTAAGTAATGCTTTGCGATTGCGTAATTTTAAGGTGGAAATGGGTAATTGGTAATTGGGCATGGGGGATTGGGGATTGGGCATGGGGGATTGGGGATTGGGGATTGGGCATTGGGTAATGGGTAACTGTTAACTGCTCACTGTTAACTGTTAACTGTTAACTGTTAACTGTATGATAAAGGGTTCGTAGTTGCGCTTCAGCGCCAAAAATTTTTGGCGCTGAAGCGCAAC
>JBCBPQ010000281.1:0-9175 GCA_039820645.1 Cyanobacteria bacterium J06633_8
ACGTCACTGCTATGCACGTAGGTGTTTCGAGTTTGGTTTTACTCACGATTTCGGAGCAAAGTTAATGGTACATTCAGTTACCACCCATTGCAAAACATATCGAGCTTGGATTGATGAAGCAACCTATCTAAAAGTGTATGAAACATTAGTTAACAAAATAGGTAGACCCTTCGGGTTCGCTAGTTTGGGGGACGGAAACCGACACCCCCAACTAGTCTCACCACCTGTTCCTTAAATTAAAATTATCCGGAGGGTTAATTAACAATAATTCCTCCGGAAAAATAGCCCGGAAAGCTACTGGAGTTGTATATCCGTTTCATACGACAGCGATATATAGAATTGTAAAATAAAAGTACAATTGGTTAAGGAGCTATAGCTGATGACATTAACTATCGGGTCAACTTCAGTACCCACCTTAGAAGAATTTTTACAACTGCCAGAGACAAAACCCGCTTTGGAATATATTGATGGGAAAATCTACCAAAAACCAATGCCACAAGGAAAACACAGCCGATTACAAACTTGTTTATCTACTGCCATTAACCAAGCCGGAGAATCTAAAAAGTTAGCACTAGCGCTAACAGAATTACGCTGTACATTCTCAGGTAAATCTATAGTTCCAGATATTGCAGTGTTTGAATGGGAGAATATTCCTTTAGATGAGAACGGTCAGATTGCGAATAAATTTGAAATTCCCCCCGATTGGATAATTGAAATTCTTTCACCAGAACAATCTGCAAGCAAGGTAATTCGTAAAATTACGTTTTGCATCAAAAATGGTACAAAGTTGGGTTATTTTATTGATGCAGATGATAAATCAATTACAGTTTTTCAACCCAATCAATTACCAGAAGTAAAGGAAGGTCTTGATATTTTACCCGTATTAGATGTTTTACAAGATTGGCAACTTACGGTTGAAGATGTATTTAATTGGTTAAATTTTTCTAAATAAAAATTATTTAATATTCCAATCGCAAAATTTGCCTAAAAAATAAAATCTATTCTTAATCAATTGCTTATAATTAATGCAGAATGCACGGCTGTGTAGTGTACCTGGGTGATGTCATGCCTTCAGACAACCTTAAACTCATAGAGCTACCAAGCACTGACGAATTAGCTTGCTCGGATGATATTCCCGTGGATAACGAAGACCAGAATTTTCTGCCCAATATCCTACTATTCCTACTTAACTCAATTTGGGCAAGCCGTACTGATTGGTTTTTCGGCGTAGATATGGCAATTTACCATACTACAGGAGCCAATCCGAGAGTACCTGTTGTCCCAGATGGATTTCTGAGTTTAGGAGTGGAGCGTAAAAAAGGTGGAAAATCTCGCAGGAGCTACGCGGTTTGGGAAGAAGATGACATAGTACCAATACTAACTTTAGAAATCGTATCGTACACTCCAGGCAACCAATACGATGATAAATTAGAAATTTATCGAAAACTAGGCGTACTTTACTACGTAATTTACAACCCTGAATATTGGCAGCGCGATCAGCATCAACCGTTGTCCGTTTATAAGTTAGTAGATGGTAATTACGAGCTACAAATTAAAGAACCATTATGGCTACCGGAAATCGGTTTAGGTATTGGGAGACATCAAGGTGAAATTGGTGGAATTGAACAGGAATTTCTGTCTTGGTATGACGAAAGTGGAAATCGTTATTTAACCGCAGAAGAAATTGCTATTCAACAAAAGCTTAAGGCACAAGCGGAAGAAGAAAAAGCACAACGGTTAGCACAATATTTACGTTCAAAGGGTATTGACCCTGATAATTTACCAGACAATTAGTAATGCTCTAAAAATAAAATCGCAACACCAAAGTAAAAAACTTTGGTGTTTTTTAATTGTCAGTAATAGACTATCGAATAATTGCGTATAACTTGGCATTAAGTAAGTGGGCACAAATAAATATAACTATGTAACAGATTGTAAATCAGCCTTAAACTCTTATCCCGACTATAGAAGCTGAAGAAGCTGTTCTCGGCGGAATAATTCTAGACCGTTTAAAAAAGGTTGCCCAATGTTAGACATTGGGTATCCAAAACTCAACGGTGTAAGTTCTCTTACTTTTTAGCGCCCGTAGGCTTGGTTCCCGAAGGTTCCTTGACCAAAAAGTCCCAGTTAGGGGTACTGTAGTAGGAGTGTCTAGTTCTTACTTCAGTACAAGCTTTAATTTTTTTATTCAGTTGATTCCACGCACTCCACACGTGTTTCCCTGGCTTCACGTCAAGGTAAGCGTTTATGGAGTGCGGTATGTTTTCAGCTAATCTTTGAGCGCGTCTAGCTATCACAAACGCCGCACTTTCATCACTGGCTAAGCCGTATTGCCTGCTGTATTTAACTAAGCCTATTAAGCTTGAGTAAGCAGGATTTACGGTCAGTATTTTTATTCCACGATTAGAACCTCCACTCGTTTAGTAGTTCAAAAAATCTTGAGTATGCCCATCCTGAAAGCATCCGGGCGTATTTATTGCCATTCTCTTTTAAGGTCTCTTTCTTCTTAGCAAAGTCTAATTCTTCTACAGCAATGGGGCAAGCGTAAGTATTAGCTAAAGTAACAAGCTGTAAGCAAGCATCAACTAACTGAGCATCTTGCTTACCAGTAGGTACACCTTGTTGTAGCGGTATCTGCCCGTGTGCTTTTAGGTTGCCTTGGTAATCCGAGTAAGCCCAGCCTATCGAACCAGGGTTTAAGTCAATGCCAATGCAGCCGTAACTGGAATTTCTTGAAACTGCTGGGACTTCTACAGGAGTAAAACTAACTGCTGCGTTCCATTTGTTGGCTTTACGGTAAAAATGCCATGTTCTTGATCCGTTGGCAGGTAGCCTATTTACTTTTCTGTCGAAATTGCCTAACTTGGTTTGTACGTGGGTTCCAAACCTTTCCTCAAGACAGTAAGGAACCCTGAAGACCATGTAATCACCATCCCATTGGCACACTTGGTTCCCGTAAGTTTCACTCCTTGAACCAACAACGAAGCATTGATCGCGAGGTATTTTAACCTGTATTGGCTTAGTTTTTAAATGCTCGATCTGTTTGGGAAGCTTACCTACCAATCTTTTCTTATGGTGCAGCTTGAATTTAAGGTGCTGCCAGTTGGTGCCTCTGTGAGCAAGGCTGCAAGCCAAGGGGAACACACAACCAGTCTTGTATTTTATCCAATTCTTCTTAGCGTAAAACTTTCTAGCATTAGTTAGCTTCTTAGCCCCCTTCTCTATCCACTTCTTGGCAGACTTAAGCTTACCTTCAAGGGTTTCTATGTGGAGCGCTCTGCTTTCCTTGGCAGCGTCAACCAGCCCCTTACTGAAGGAAATCACGCCGTTAGCGTGTCTTTTGTTTATTCTGTATTCTCCTTGTAAGTGAGTATTCCATTGACTCTTATTGAAGCTATCAGCCGACAGCAAATGAGTAACAGTTTCACAGGTTGCTTTAAAAAACACCTGAGAGTATGCGCCAAGGAAAGCCTCAAAATCTGTTATCCCTAGATTATTTAATTCTTCCTTGGGCGTTGGTAGCCCCTTACAGTAAGTTAAAGTACTCATTTGCTATCGACCTTTGTTCATTGTATACTTATCATATACGCATTTCATAGGTGATGTCAATGGCTGGGAAAAAAATTTACGGCGAAGAAAAACGCAGAGTCAATCTAACCCTTACGCAGACTGCGATTGACTGGCTTGAGAAGCAAAAAGAGGAACTAGGGGCTAACAGTTTGAGTGATGTACTAGAAAAGTTAGCAAGAAAGGGAAGTTAATGGGCAAGGTTGGGATAGCTAGGGTAACTTTATCCAAGGTTTTAGCCAACTATCTCCTACCCTTAGTTTGTGCAGTCTACTTTGTGCTGCATGACAACAAAGTTGTTTACGTTGGTAAAGCAACAGTACTAAGACAGCGTTGGGATTCTCATCACAGAATCAAGGAATTCAAAAATTTGCCTGGTGAAGTTCGCATCGCTTGGCACAAAAGTGATAGTCCAGAGTTAATAGATGAGTTAGAAAAATCCATGATTGCTTGTTTCAAGCCTTCGATGAATGGCTCCAAAGGTTAAACGAGAAGAAGAAACTCTTACAGGTGATGAGTATCAAAGGTTATTACAACTGACTGAGGAAATAGAAAAAATCCAAGCACAGCGTATAGAAAATTTAGCAGAGTTAGCACGTTTGCGTGGTGTGTCACTAACTGCATTGATGGAAAATTTAGGGATTCACGCAACAAAATAATGTCCGATTCAAGAGTGAGAGTGCAGTTAAAAAAGTCTGTAGTAAAAAGAGAAGACCGGATGTTGTGAATATTGTAGAAGCCAAGAAAGTTTTGCAATTCAAGCTTTTTCTGCCGAGCATATTATCCCCAAAAGTAAAGGTGGAGAAACAAATTTAAGTAATTTGGCTCTTTCTTGTCAGGGTTGTAATAATCACAAATATAATAAAATCCAAGCTTATGATCCTGTAAGTGGTGAAAGTGTACCTTTGTATCATCCACGTCAACAAATATGGAATGATAATTTTGCATGGAATAATGATTTTACCCTAGTTATTGGTTTGAATCCAACAGGAAGAGCTACAGTAGAAACTTTAAAGTTAAATCGAGAAGGAGTTGTGAATTTACGACGAGTATTGTTCGCAATGGGTGAACATCCTCCTTCTTGATGTTAATGATTGATTAATATATCGCTTCAAAATATGCTTCAATGACTGAAGAATCATCTTGCTAAAATATTAAGTAAACGGTGGAATCAAACGCCATGAGCATAATGCTTACCCCCCAACAAGAACAATTTATTCAAAGCAAACTGCAAACAGGTAAATATCGCAATGCACAAGAAGTATTAGCACTTGCTTTCAAGCTTCTTGATGAATACGAGCAAGCAGATACTGACTGGATAAATTCCGTGAGAGAAAAAATAGACGCAGCAATTGTAATTAGCGAACAAACTCCACCTATTGATGGAAAAGCTTTTGTAGGTCAAATTTTGAAAGATTTGCAGCAAGTGCGCGAAAGGTAAAAATCAATCCCAGATATTTTATTAACATCCTTGCAACAGAAGATTTAAAGGAAATTGCAAGCTCCTGTTTGCTACTCGGTTATTGAAATTCTCCGAGTAGTTAATGCTCGTCGATATTTACCATCTATTTTTGAACAGCAAGAATAATTAGTTGTACTCCTGTACTTAAACAATCGCATCAAAAACTTGCTGTGCTGTAAGGTTTAGTTTGGGGAAAGTAGGAGAAATAATTCGCTCATCACCTCTAAAAGCAGTCATCTGATATTCATCATCAATTAATTCGCATACAAAAAACGTAGGCTGCTTGGGATTACCAATAAATTTCCTTCCACCCAAAGCTGCATAATCTACTATCCAATATTCAGGTATTTTCATAGCTTGGTAATTACCAAACTTAGTGTAATAGTCATCTTCCCAATTTGTACTAACAACCTCGACTATTAGAGGAATAGAAGCGCTATGAATAACCGTAGATTCTTTTTCCCACAATGGTTCATTATCTAAATTCGCATCATTTATTAAAACAATATCTGGTAAATAACCCTCTATATTTGTTTGGTGGCTTTACCAATGCTGTTTTTGGAATAAAATATGGCAGTTTTAAGCGTTTAAACTCAACGCTAACTTCTCCTGCTAAAAAACCCGTTACTTTTTCATGTTTACCAGTTGGTTGAGCCATTTCTACAATTATGCCATCGTGTAGTTCGTATCGTTTTGCTCCATTTTGAGGCAACCAGTTTATAAATTCTTCAAAAGTTAATAGTTTCGATGGAGTAATAGTCATTTTTCATTAATACCTATATTTGACGCTCAGTTCGTACAATGAGCGGGTACATAACATCTATATTAATTCTAATTTAAACAAACGCAGTCGTAGTGCTTGATTATATAATCCAAAGCTTATATCTCCAATTAATCAGGCTTATTCGCAAATAAAATTATCCTTAAGTAAATATTTCTGCCTCGGTAATTATTTTTTCAAACGTTACTTTTATATTTATTTTCTCATCATATATATAAACCTGCTTGCATTGCCCGTATGCAATATGTAACCTAACAATTGTTAATTGAATTGGGCATAAATTCAAATGAACTTAAGTCGAGTTAAGCCTAAACGAAAGTAATTAGGTTTGTTAAATATTTTTTATTTAACAAATACTAGTGTGGCACTTAAGTTAGCCCTTTTGAGCATAGACAATCACCTCAACGTTGGAATTAAGTAGGTATGGTATATGAAAACGTTATCTACACGCAGAAGACACTTTCTCAAAGATATGGAATTTCAATTGCAGCCTTACAACAGTGGTTCCCATACGCGGGAATAGTGAAACCTAAGAAGCGCGGAGGATATTTTGACGCAGCAGCAGTTGAAGTCGCTGATATTTTTTATGTAGCTATCAGAATCAGAAGGTTAACTTTTGAGGAGTATTTAGAACAGGTAATTCCTGCTGGTGGATTAGATGCTTATTTACGTCTTGTGAATAAGATAACTTTGTATGATTTTTTAACCAAGCATATATCCGAAGCAGAACAAAATAATCCAATCGTACAAACAGTAATTAGGAGAATAGAGCGTCATGAAGCATATCAATCAGCTAGCACAACAGCTACAAGTTTCACCTGAAGCTGTGCGAAATATTTGCCAGCTATTGGATTTGGAAATAAGCGGTAATACGGTTAGCGAACAAGTTGAATCTCAACTATCTAATCTAAAAGCTGCTGCAAATAAAGAAAATATGTCTTTGGAGGAAGCTGCTCGACATTTGATTGAGATGCGTAATAGTTCAGAAGAAATGGATGGACGCAAATTCAACAAGCGCGAATACATCAAACAAAGATTTGGCGTAGATCCAGAACAAGCTTCTGAAGACAGTTTCGTGGGAATGCTTTACGGAGATACGGATAGAGGGATTCAGCTTGGACAATTACGTCATCGAGTAGTACTGGAATCTTCTACTCTTGCTTTAGAGGAATTTATATTTAGTGGAACTGGAGATAATTTAAATGAATTCTCGCAAGCCCAGGAGCGAATTAACTCGCGTATCGATAATGATTTTTTCGGCAAAGTCAACTGGGGGGACGAGACACATCCCCTACTGCTGAGTACATCAACACCGCAGCAGAAACAGTTGAAGTCCTCGCAGCAGAAAATAAAGCAATCTCCGAAGAAATAGTAAATCAAATGCTACCTATTTGTTACCAGTTTCGTGATGAAAGTTTATTGCAAATACGCAATAATGCAACCGTTGCAGTTGGTATAAACTTTCTCAGTGTTTTAGCTGGGACAGTTATTGGAACCTGGGTAGCAGTTCCCCCAACTCAAGAAAGGCGAGAAATTTCTAGTATTCAACCTATTTTGATTGGAGTGGGGATTGGCGAAGTAATTGGGTTAATTTTGGCACTAATTATAATTTGGAAGAGTAAGAACAATGAGCGCAGCATGTGATTTTTTGGTTAATACCGCAGGTGGTTTATTAATGAATTTAGGTGTTTCTGGAATGGTAGGTCAATTGATGGGAATAGGTGCAACCCTTGCCCTAAATCCATTATTGCTCTTAACCGGAATAGTTGTTGGTGGTACAGGAATTGCAGTTGCCCGAGAGTTAAATAAACGCCCGCAATTAAGTTTGATTGTTGATAATACTTGAATAAGGAGTTCCAATGTTTACTCCCGTACCCGTCCGAGATAAAAAGCCAACTCGAAAGAAGAGAAAGATAAATATAGGGTTGTGGACGGCTTTTTCCACTGTTGGAGCAATTTCTATAATTGGTGCAGTAGCTTTGATGGTTGGATGGAAGCAGCAAATACCAGGAAGGAATCAAATTTCAGCCGTACAGCAGGCTAAGACACAAGTCTCTCAAATACGTGAAGTCTACTTAGAAAAACTCACTCGCACTGACTATAACATCGACCATCTTTCCAGTTACTCTTCTGTTGAAGGTACGCCAAATTTAAGCGGTTGGCGACAAATGGCAGCAGCTTTATGGGGTCAACAACTCAAAAGTCAAATATCTGCGATGCAGAATGATGAAAATTCTGGTTTTTACCGTTTACATTATATGCCTGCATTAGAGATAGTTAAAGTCAACTCCCGAGATGTTTTACTAGAAGCGGCTTCGGGTAATGATACCTTTTACTGGGGTTATCGTAAAACCGACGGAACTAAGGTAGAAGAAAAGATTCCTGTAGGTGCGGCTGCTGTGATGATATTAGGGAAACTAGAAGCAATCGATTACGCGCAAAATCTCGAATCTCAACCCGTAGTGGATTTGAATCAGATGTTAGTCCAAATCCGCAATGCTCAAGAACCATATTCCCTTGCTCAAGCCCAGTTATTACGCGCCCGTGGATATTCCGATCCAGTTGAACAATTAGCTCAAGTGGGGGAAATTCGCGAAAAAATCAAGAAACAGCAGGAGGAACGGAAACTTTATTTACAAGAGATGAAAGAGACAGTCAGACCAGCTACTCCGAATCCAGAAGATACTCAACCTTAAATAACCAAACGAAGCTCTAATTAATGTTTGTAATCTTAAATCCCAAACCAAGGAGACTTTAGTATGTACGCAAAATTTGCCGCTGCAATAATTTGTATAGCTTTATGTTCGCTTAACGTTGTAGCGGCAGTTAAACGTACTCCTATCCGTACCACTCTTACTGGTTCAACCCGCACAACAATTGAGATGATGCCGTCCCCCAATTCATCCGTACACTGGATGAGTGCAATCATCTTTATCGCTGGTTTTGCTAGTTTTTTGGGTTGGGGAATTTCAGATTACAACAATGCAATTGAGGGTGATGAGATTATCAATGATTCGGTAAGTAGAAATGCCCCCACAAGCTCAAATAATATTCAATTACCTTCACCTATTAACTCTAATGCAAATGGTCTTTCCACCAATAACCTAATTCAATTCCCCTCTCGTTCCTTATCTAATCATGGTGATTTAGATGTAGCGAGCGAATCTGAAACATTGTCTCCACAAGAATTTTATTCTCAACTTCAACAAGAGGATTTATGGGGTGATGATGATTCTAATCCCAATAATAATGCAAATTAGGAGTTAAATATGGCCAGAAATCGTCGCAATCATGTTGATATTGACTATTCCGATGGTGGTGCGATTGTTCCGACCAGACGTTTACAGGGAATGTTAAACGAAGTC
>JBCBPQ010000282.1:0-9100 GCA_039820645.1 Cyanobacteria bacterium J06633_8
GATTTACCTAGAAACTTGCCGCCGGAAGAATTACGCGGTTTAGGTTCTGGTTTCATTATTGACAAAAGCGGATTGGTTTTAACCAATGCTCACGTAGTTGATAAAGCTGATAAAGTAACAGTTCGTCTCAAGGATGGCCGTAAGTTTGAAGGTAAAGTCCAAGGTGCGGATGAAGTTACTGATTTAGCAGTTGTGAAAATTAACGCTGGTGGCGATTTACCCGTTGCAACCTTGGGTTCATCCAGCAATGTGCAAGTTGGAGACTGGGCGATCGCCGTGGGAAATCCTTTGGGTTTCGATAATACGGTGACTTTGGGAATTGTGAGTACTTTGAAGCGCCCTAGTTCTCAAGTTGGTATTTCTTCCAAACGTTTAGAATTTATTCAAACCGATGCAGCCATTAACCCCGGAAATTCTGGTGGTCCTTTATTAAATGCGATAGGTGAAGTTATCGGTATAAATACTGCCATTCGTGCCGATGCGATGGGTATTGGTTTCGCGATTCCTATCGATAAAGCCAAGCAAATCAGTAGCGAATTGCAGCGTAACGGAAGAGTTGCCCATCCATTCATAGGTATCGCAATGGATGATTTAACCCCCGAACAAGCACGACGTATCAACGCTAATCCGAATTCTCCTATTCAAGTACCAGAAGTAAAAGGTATCTTGGTAAGAAGAGTTGTAGTAAATTCTCCAGCAGCTAAGGCGGGTATCCGTATAGGAGATGTAATTCTAGCAATCGATGGAAAAGCCATTACTAAAGGTGAAGAATTACTAAATATAGTTGAAAACAGCGGTGTAGGTCAAAACTTACAGTTAAAAGTCCGAAGAGGAAGTCGTACCCAGCAAATATCATTGCGTACTGCTGATATGAAAGATTTTTCTTGATTAATTGGTAATTGGGAATTGGGGATTGGGCATGGGGCATGGGAGATTGGTAATAGATATCTCCGAAAAAGAATGTAGAGACGCGATATATCGCGTCTCTACAAAGTTTCTGGGTGACGTATATCTAATGTCCGGAAATGTCTAATGGGTAATTGGTAATTAGGTAGGAGAATTAAGGATAGAAATCATATTTTTATCCTTAATTCTGAAGACGTAGCATTGCTACGTCTCTACAATGCCAAATCCCAATGCCCTATGCCCATCTTTTAACTTCTTCGCACAAAGGGTTTCATATCTTGTAAAATCACTTCATGGTGGTGTTCTTGTGGGTAATGCCCTACGTCGTTGATTTTAACTATTTGAGCATCGGGTGCTGAATCTACAAATTTTTCTGCCATCTCTACATTTAACCAAGGATCGGTTTTTCCCCATTGAACCAAAATCGGTTTTTGCCATTCTTTGAATCCAGATTCTATTTCTTCCATTGCAGTTTTTAACTGCAAATTCCGAATCGTTGCTAATAAACTTCTTCCCGTTGCGGAAGCTTTTAAAAAGGGTTTGCGATAAATATCTAAATCTTCGTCTTTAATTACGTAACGGCTGCCGCCTTCTAAGGTTCTGTCAACTAATAAGGGGTCTTGTGTCATCATTTCCCCTGCAAAAGGTAAACCCATTTGTTGAATTTTCCAGGGCAATTTAGCTGTAGATGAAATCGGCGTGTTGAGTATAATTAAACTAGCAATTTTATCAGGATTGCGTAAAGCGTATTGCAAGCCGACAGAACCTAAAAAACCTTGAACTACCAAAGAAAAACTTCCGATTTCTAATGCTTCGATGAAAGCATCTAAAGCTTTTATATATGCTTCGGGAGTATAAGCAAAATCTCTTTTTTCTGGTTTGGCTGAAAAACCAGAACCAATCCAGTCTGGTGCAACAACTTTGTTACCTTGCTGTGCTAATCCCGTCATGATATTGCGCCAACTGTAACTTTGCGAAATTAAACCGTGCAGCATTAAAACTGGTCGTAAATCGCTTCTACCTACTGGTTCTGTTTGTCGATAAAACCATTCTAGTGAATCTACTGTTATTTTGTGTTCTGTTATAGACATTAACAAAAAGCCTGATGCAAATATTTTTGTTATTAATTCCGAATTAAAATTGGGAATCAAAAGAGTAGAAATCGTAAAAATTTAACTTCTCCCTTAAATAGCATATGCTTTTGAGTACTTTTAACAAAATTAGATGACACAAACATAGGATTATGAGACGTAGCATTGCTACATCTCTAGATTATTCTGACTTTCCACATCCCGTGAAAAGTCAGCTACATTATTAGATTACGCTGCTTTAAAAAATCGAATAATTTCACGCACGTGTTCTAAAAATTGTCCGTCGGTAGAAAGTTGAGCAATTGCTTGCTTTGATTCTTTGGATAAGCCCTCGTGTTCAATTTTATTTGTTGCCCGCAATTCTTCTATTGTTGCTTTAATAGTCGCTAACTGTTTGCGAGTTTCATTTGTATTAGCTTCTAGCTTTGCGGCTAAAGAATCAGTGTTATCTGGATTAAGTTGTTGTTCTATTAGATGCACTTTTTCTTCAATAGTACTGAAACGATTACGCAAAGTTACAATATCTTCGCGAGGATATTTTAGCTCTTTGCCAATGGTTGTTAACCTTGCGTATAAATATTCGTAAGCGCTAATAGCTGGACGTAAACCCGTCAATAATAATGCTGCACCGGAACTAATATAACCAACAGCGCTGATACCGGTTGCGGCTAAGGTATAAAGACCGATTGTAGATATTATATGTAGAGAAATTGCAATTATTAAAGAACGTTTGACTAAAACCTTAACGTAGTTTAATTGTTTATCATCGACGGGAATCTCTTTTTGAATAGATTGTTCTGCATCGAATAAAGTTTCTTTTGCTTTGAAATGAACGTTCCAAGGTACGGTAACAATTACCAAAAGCCACCAAAAACTAGCACCACCAATTACCCAATCAAGAAAGTTGCCAGCCGGAACATTAAACCATTGCAATACGCTAAATGATACAAGTGTTACTGCTAATATACTGATAGTGCTGCTGATAAATAAATTTAAATACATCTAAATTTTTAAACCTTGATTTCTGAAAGTATTATTTCAATGATGATGGAGTATAAAAATATAGAATTTAATCCTTGTGATGGTTTGTATATTTACACAAGATTATTGGTATAAAACAGCTAGGAATCTAGTTATTATAGATAAGTTTTTGATTGTGGCAATGTGATAGTTTAATAACTTGCATATAAGTAAGTGAACAAAATTATTTACTCTTATTAAAAGTTAAGAGAATTAACTCTAATCCTTGCGGTTGCTTCGTTTCACTCCGTTCCACTCGCAATGACATTGTGTAATTAATTATGTTTAACTACTTATAGCTAATTTTGGTTGAGGGAAACACAGTTTTATACCTCACCCCGCCCTACGGGCACCCCTCTCCTTGTTAAGGAGAGGGGAAGGGGTGAGGTTTCGAGTGTATTGGATTCAATTGAAAACCGCTATAGTTAATAGCATTTTGCAGAAAACTGTTAAATTTCTTAACTTCATACTTTATTTAAAGTCTTGCAAAGTATTGATAAAGATAAATGTAATCACTTCAGAAAATTGGACAATTTGGTATGACTAAATAATTGCTGAGGATATATAATAGCCTTCTACCGACTTCTACCTTCATAAATTAAAAAAAACGGGAAATATCCCCATTTGTTTTTGGTAAAGCAGATTATTTAAGTATAAAAAACTGGTATGGAAAAGCAGTTCGAGCGATTGGAACGTAACGAAGTTATATCTATAAGTGCGGAAGATTCTGGAAATTTGGAAATTTCTTCGACTTTTAAAGTTTTAGAATTGCTAGAAGTTATACAGAAATATATGAGTTTTAAGATGCCAGAAGCATCCTTGTTTGATGAAGGTATTAACTGTGAAATTTTAAGGTTAGGCGCTAGAGGTTGGAAAAAGGGAAAGATAAGAATTTGTGTTGAATTTTGTGCCGAGGAACCTGAATATCCTTTAGAAGACCTTGCAGAACTACTGGAATAGATTTTAGGTTAAAGGTTAAGGTTAAAGGTTAAAGGTTAGAGGTTAGAGGTTAAAGGTTGAAGGTTAAATTCATCATTAATAACTCCTAACTTTAGAGACGTAGCAATGCTACGTCTCTACACTCCTAATTCCTATTACCATTCATCATCATCGTAAATAGGTCTTCTTTCAATGTCCCTATTTCTTTTCCGGGGATAAGGTTGGCGCTCGTCTTCATCGTAATACCTGTCAATTTCCCTATTTCTGTTTCGGGGATAAGGTTGGCGCTCGTCTTCATCGTAGTATCTTTCAATTTCCCTACTTCTTTCTCTGGGGTAAGGTTGACGCTCGTCTTCATCGTAATATCTGTCAATTTCTCTACTTCTTTCTTGAAGTGGACGACGGCGGCGATTGCGAGGTCTTTCTTCTCTATCGTCACGAATACGGCGACTTACTTGATTGAAAAAATCTTGACGTAGAAGAGGATAATCGCTAACCCATAAATTGCGATTGGGAATATATATATCAGTTATTTCTTCGATTCTGCTTAAATCCGGACTGTTGGACATAACCAGCATTTCTGCTACTTGTCCGGATTTAATAATTTTGTGAGAACTTTTTAAAGGTGCTTTGAGTAAAGCAGTAAATCCGCTTTCGTCTCCAACTTCCAAATTAATTCGTTTTTCTCGGTTTTCTACAATTACTAAATCACCTTTATTATTAACAGTTTCTTGTGTGCCAACTAACTCTTCTGTAATCCACCAATCCAAGACTCTGCCGCGAAAAAAACCAGCGTATTTGTAACGGCGGAATTTAGTATTTCGCAAACTAGCCCATAATACTGGTCCCCATAACCAGTAAAGTGCCCCTACAAGTCCGAAGCAAAATACAACTGGACCTAAAGGAAGCCGTAAAATTACCTCTACAAGTAAAATTACAGTCGCAATAATTACAGATATTAATAACCGTTGTAATAAATCGGAAAATTTACCCCAATAGTATTTGTACTGCGAACCAGTTGCAAGCAGGGGTATCAATTGTTCAAACTTCTCGCGTGTCAGTGGGACAAGCATTTTATATTTTAAATTTTCGCTAACAGGATTTTAGATTATCGATTTCAAATTTAATAGGACTTACACAATTAAATATTAAATATTAAATAATTGTAGGATATGTGACGCAAGTGATAAATGCTAAAAGCAGATTAAAATTTTAGCGTCACGCACCAACTGTGAGTTTTCACTTCGGGGCGCGCTACCGCATTACGCTCCAAAGCTTTTAAGCCTTATTAAAGAATCTTCTCTAATCCATATACTAACGACTTTAGCTGAAGAATTTTGCGAATTGCTAACAAGACTCCCGGCATATAACAAGTTCTATCGCTGGTATCGTGTCTTAAAGTATAAATTTGACCGGATGCGCCAAAGATAACTTCTTGATGGGCTATTAATCCTGGCAAGCGAACGCTATGAATTCTAATTCCTTCATCAGCTTGGCTTCCCCGCGCTCCTGCTATATGTTCGGTTTCATTTACTATAGCTTCGTTGTAACTTTTACCTAATTCTCCCAGCATTTGAGCAGTTTTTATTGCCGTACCGCTAGGTGCATCTGCTTTTTGGTTGTGATGAAGTTCGATAATTTCAACATGGTCAAAATATTTCGATGCTGTAACTGCTGCTTGCTGAAGTAGTACCATCCCAATAGAGAAATTAGGAATAATTAGGCATCCAGTAGAAGCTTTTTCAGCAAAATCAGCTAAATCTTTCAACTGTTCCGGACTTAACCCAGTAGTTCCAACCACAGGACGTACCCCATAGGCGATCGCACTACGAATGTTGTCGTACACGCAATCAGGATGTGTAAAATCAACTACAACACCAGGCTGCTTTCCTTGGGAAGCAAAAGCTAGCATAGGCTCCATTTGATTAGTTATGGGAACTTCTAGAGCTTCGCCCAAGCCAGCCAACTCTCCAGCGTCTTTGTCTTGATGTTCGGGACTTGTATCAATTGCGCCTACTAAATCCATATCGGGTGCTGCCGACACAGCTTTTATTACCTCTCGACCCATTTTTCCCGCAGCACCATTAACAACAACTGGTATAAGTTCTTGATTAGCCATATTTCTACTTTTAAATCCACAAACGAATTGTAGACCCTGTTAAGTTTTTGGGGAAGGTAGGGAGAGGGAGTTAGGAATTAGGAGTTAGAAGTTGAGAGTTAGAATTAATTACTGATAACTGTTCACTGTTCACTGTTCACTGTTCACTGATAACTGTTCACTGTTCACTGTTCACTGTTCACTGTTCCTGGAACTTGGCTAATATTTTGGCAGTCGATGATTTAAACTTGCGATAAGATTAGGTCTTGTCTTGATTGGTAGTGAGATGTCTCGTTAAACTGTTTTCACTTCCATTTGGATTGTTAAGGTGTAAAAAATATTCGGGGTGAAGTATTTTTTGAGGTTGAAGGTTATAACTTATTTTTAACTTGTCTTCCTTATTTTTCCTTGCCTACCTAATATTCTCTATTAAAAAACGGCTATTTCTATGTCATGTGGTAGATACGGTCAGCAATGTATAAAATTGACTGAGCAACTATCCATGAACGTGAAAAAATAAAAGCCGTAAAGCTTTGCTAGTTACAACAGTTCTCAGATACATGAACAAAAAATTTTTTCTTACATTACTTTCGAGTCCGGTATTGTTTTCGTCTATGGTGTCAATGGCGGTTTTTACTCAACCAGCTAGCGCGAACGAAACAGTTAATTCTACCCCCAGACAATTTTCTTGCGGACGGAAAGCTACTGTAGCTGTGGCAACAAGAAGTGTGGGTTGTACTCGTCTCCGAAGAAATTCTACATCTAATAATAGACAACAAGGTTTGCGTCCTGGCGAACTACCTGAATTAGAATTTACTGAGGAAGAAAGTGATGCTTCTGTTACTTTGTTTGGCTGTGATTGCCCAGCTTGTTTAAATGCTTTACGGCAAATACGCGGTTTGCCTCCTATGACATAAATTTATATCTTGCAGCAGTTTCCACAAACCCGGTTTATTTCTGATTTCACGAAGAGCATGATTAAGAAACCGTCTTGATTCAGGAGTTGCTGAGAATTATTCAAGAAAATAATTTCAATAGTCTTTTGGCAAGAAAATAAAAATAAAAATAAAGGTCAGAGGTAATACAATTAGTTGCTTCTGTCTTTTTTTTTGCAGTCGAGAGTAGCGAGTAGCAATTAGTGAATAAAAATTTGGCAACTCGTTTTTTGTAATTGGTAATTGATAACTGTTCTAATTGCTATGAAATAATTTAAACTCAAAGTGATAGGTTTTTATAATTCTGTGTTAAACACTTGTAATGAACGATACTTTACCACCGGCTCTTGCTAAAATTGTTAAACGCTTTCAACGTGCAACTGAACCTAAGCGTCGCTACGAACAGCTAATTTGGTACGGTCAAAAACTTCCTGAATTCCCAGATTCTGAAAAGACATCCGAAAATAAAGTTCCTGGCTGCGTTTCTCAGGTATTTGTGACTGCTTCTTTAAATGACAATAAAATAACTTTTCAAGGCGATTCTGATTCACAATTAACTAAAGGCTTATTGGCACTTTTAATTGAAGGCTTAAATGGCTCAACACCTACCGCAATTGTTCAACTTACTCCTGATTTTATCCAAGAAACCGGTTTGAATGTCAGTTTGACCCCTTCACGTGCTAATGGTTTCTATAACATTTTTAAAACTATGCAGAAAAAGGCGTTAGAATCGCAAGAATCTGTATCAAATTGAACTATAAGCAGTTGCAAAATAGATGATACATTAAGGCTGTTAGTTGGTTTCAGGCTACATTTTTTTATAAAAGCATTGTACTAACTCTAACCTTTAATTTTTGACTTTTTATTTTTGATTAGCAGACGGGAATAATCGCAGAATGACAACAGGTTTCTCATCTATCTCTACTTCCGCTAGGATGGGCGGAGTCGTAGAACAATTTGTATGGAATAGGGAAGACCTAGATTTTCGTATAGTTTATGAATCTTTAGGTGTAGGTTCCCCAGTACTGCTTTTTCCTGCATTCAGTACCGTTTCCATGCGTTCGGAAATGAGCGGAATTGCCAAAAAAATTTCCGATCAATATAAAGCAGTAGCCGTTGATTTTCCTGGTTTTGGAGATTCCGGTCGCCCTAGAGCAGATTATGGTCCTGCTTTATACAGAGATTTCATAGAAGATTTTGTCTTAACTACTTTTGAAAAAAAACCTATTTCTGTAATTGCCGCAGGTCATAGCGCCCCTTACGTTTTATGGTTAGCAAGTAAATATCCTCAAGTGTTTTCTCGGATAGTTCTTGTAGCACCAACTTGGCGGGGACCTTTAGCTGTTATGGGTGTGAATGGAATAATAAGGAACTTGGTTAAACAATTAGTTAGATTACCAATAATTGGTCAAATTCTTTATAAACTGAATACTCTGCCATCGTTTTTAAAATTCATGTATCGTCGTCACGTTTACGTCGATGCTGAAAAATTAACTCCCAATTTTATTCAAGATAAATGGGAAAGCACCCAGCAGTCTGGAGGAAGATTTGCTCCTGCTGCATTTGTAACTGGTTGTCTGGATCTTGTCAGCAGAAGAAGCGATTTACTGGGATTAGTTAGAAAGGTATCGGTACCGATTATGGTAGTAATCGCGAAATCTTGTCCTAGATCTTCACGGCAAGAAATGGAAGCCATAGCAAATCTACCAGGAGTTGAGAGCGTGGTACTTGAAGGCTCTTTAGGTATGCATGAAGAATATCCAGATATAATTGCTGAGGAGGTTTTGCCTTTTTTGGAGGCTAACGTGAATAGTTGACAGTTAACAGTGAACAGTGAACAGTTAACAGTGAACAGGTAAGCTGCTGTGCATTTAAATCATATAATCAAAATAGATATTCCCAGTCTGGAGGCTGAGAAAGAAGTCTAATACTCTGCCACATTCATTATTCATAGAAAATGTGAGAAGCTCGAAACTCCCACATTCTATGTGGGAGAGGAAAGCGATAACGGTACTTTTAAGTGAAGCTCGCCGGAAGAGGATTCTTCCGGCAGACTTCACGTACCGTACCGCATTTCCAGTGGGTGTTAACCCGCACAAATGGTAAAGTTA
>JBCBPQ010000283.1:0-9096 GCA_039820645.1 Cyanobacteria bacterium J06633_8
TCCTGATTGTCGGCAGAGCGGTTCTCCAAAAAGCTAGAAAAGTATAGCCAGATAGCTGTTCTATGCAAATAGATCCGAGCGACAAGCTATACCCAACTTCTAGCCAGAACCCCCGTCTCTTCAGAGCGGGGAGTGGCTCAGTATTAACCTGACAAAACCAGACATTGCGCGACAAAAGTATTCTTTTTAAAGAAAATTTACATAAACTTACTAGACTTGTTCCAACTTTTTATAGTATTTTTGAGAATATACTGTATTGCATCGACGTATTAGAAATATACGTCGCTGTTGCAACTGACTTTCCAACAACATTTATTTGCAAAAACCACGCAGTAGTTGAAGACGGAAAGTCTAAAAATTAAAAAAAATACGCACGGTTGGCTAAACCGTGTCTGGACGTGAAGGGATAACTGCTCCCATGCTCCCGTTGAAACGTCAAGTAATGTCAGGTTTTGTCCTGGTTTTATGTAGCAGAAATCCAGTCTGAGCAAGTTGGCTCGTAGATCAAAGAATCCCCGTGCGTTTAACGCCGGGGAGTGTCAATCTTTAAAGCTAAATTGAATAATTGAATTTAAGTCATAACTGACAAACTGATGATTGAAGTTGATTATCGTTTTCCAACCGGCGTAGATGCCGAAAAACAAGCTAAAGTTATTGCTGTTGGACAAACTGCGGGCACTTGGGATGCTCGTTTTGCTCATCGAGAAGCAACTTTAAGCAAACATCTTGGACAAGTGATTGCTGTCACAAGGGAAAATAATACTGGTTATAGTCAAGCAACA
The DNA here is from genome assembly GCA_039820645.1 of Cyanobacteria bacterium J06633_8. Classification (GTDB taxonomy): domain Bacteria; phylum Cyanobacteriota; class Cyanobacteriia; order Cyanobacteriales; family Nostocaceae; genus Rivularia. The sequence continues at coordinate 783 of JBCBPQ010000283.1, forward strand.
GTTAGATTTCCCCAAGCAAACGTAGAAAATGATATTTCTAGCTTGCTGACAATGATATTTGGTAAATATTCCATGGCAGGGGCTGCAAAAGTTGTAGCGGTAAAATTACCCCAGAATTATGGTTTGTCACCTAAGTTTGGTATTTCCCGAATCAGAGAAAGACTGGGAGTATTTAACCGTCCTTTAATTATGGCAATATTTAAGCCAGCTTTAGGACTTAGTGCCCAAGACCATGCTGCTATTTTAAAAGAAGTTGCCTACGCAGGTCTAGATATTATTAAAGATGATGAGATTCTTGGAGACTTAGATGTTGCTCCCACCTTAGAACGTCTCAAAGCTTGTCGTCAAGTGATTGATGAAATCAAGCAAAAAACTGGACGCACTATATTGTATGCCGTTAACGTTACTGGAAGCGCAGATAAATTATTAGAAAAAGCGCGTTTGTTAGTAAGAGAAGGTGCCAATGCATTGTTACTTAACGTACTTCCCTACGGTTTTTCCGTACTGCAAGCATTAGCCGCCGATGCAGAAATAAATGTACCTATTTTTACTCATCCAGCCCTTGCAGGTGCCTTTTGCGCCGCTCCAGACCACGGTATATCGTATTCTGTAATACTCGGAACTTTCATGGCTCATGCAGGTGCTGATGCGGTGTTGTATCCAGCACATTATGGAAGTTTAGCCTTTGATGCATCAGAGGAAGCAAAAATTAAAAATAGCTTACGCGATCGCAACGTGTTTCCGGTACCTTCTGCGGGTATTCACCCCGGCATCGTACCTCAAGCAATAGCCGATTACGGTAACGATGTAATTTTGAATGCGGGTACGGGAATAATGGATCATCCCGATGGTGCTGCTGCTGGAGTCAAGGCATTTTTTCAAGCTTTGGCAAGAGTTCAGAAGGGAGAGTCTTTTGAATTGGAAAGTTTAAATGATGGTGCCCTCAAGCGTGCTTTGCAGAAATGGGGAAAGAAGTAATTGAGGGAGAGAGTGAGTGAGGGAGGGAGTGAGGGAGAAATTTGAATCGGAAATCGCCAGGAGCGGTTTGGGGGAGTTATCTGCTAGTAACCAGACTTGGTATGAGTTAGGAGTGATTTAATTTTTAAACTTTAATCTTTAACCTCTAAGTTTTGATTGCGTGAATTTTGAGAACAAACCAATTGCTACAAGAAGCAATATGCCTGATAATGCTACTATCTTCAAGTTTGAATTTTCCCAATGTTTAATCGCGATCGCAGCTAATGCCCATACTGTAACACCGCTATAGGTAAAATCTTGACGTTGGGCAAGTGAAAGAGTGGCTATAAAAGTAGCAATAATCACCATAGTTGCAGTCCATGTTTCTGCCGGGATGCCGAAACCGTTCCAGTTGTTGATATATAAAGCACTGGCAATATTAACGATAGTCGCAACACTTATCCAACCGAGATAAATACCGATAGGATAGCGAATAAACCATTTTTCACCGCGAGATGCAGGTGTAACTCCAATGCCCAAACGCAGATACATAATTATCAACGGTATTAAAATCCACAACATTGCAATCACAGAAGCAGCAAAATACCGAGATAAAAATAGATACACCCAAATGCATTGAGCAATTGATGCGATGGTTAAGAAATATGCTGTTTTACGTAAATTCGGGTTATCTCGTTGGGAAGGTAAAACTTGATAAATTGCAAAAGCGAATAATCCAAGATAAATTAATCCCCATATAGCAAAAGCATAATTAGCGGGAACTATTAAAACGTCTTTGAATAAAGTATTAGATACTCCCCCGATGGTAAGTCCATTTAACGGGAAAATATTTGATAAGACGTTAACGATAAAAGCTAGTATTACGGCAGCTAGAGTAATAAATTGCCGTAGAGTATCTCCAGAATTTTTATTAGACTCCTGCATAGAATTTTTTGTGTTGCTAAGCTTCTATGATAGATAGCCTATATTGTCTTGGAAGAAATATTCAAATTTTATTCAAGTTTTTATTATTTTAATCTTGATTTACATAGATAAGACTAATAACGATTGTAAACAATTGTAAAGAGTAATAATTAAAATATTTTAAATAAGCAAAAAACAAAAAACATAAATATTTAAGGAAATTAATATTATTTAATATAATTTAACTATTAATAATACATCTTTTTCCATGGTGTCGCACAATTGAATATCTGACTTCTCATACTTTTTTCAATCAATTGAATCAGCAACGCCATATTTTTTAATCTTTTTTGTCCTTTCTTGGTTGCCATTAAAAATAAGAGTGAATATACTATAAATCGTGTAGCAAAAGAAAGGAGGAGATTTTCTCGTAATCGCAATTAAATATACAGCTTAGTCAGTAAAAACCAGTAAATATTTATTTATCAACGAAGCTATTCGCAGATGATAATTTTTACGTGCTTTTTTACGTAATCAGGTATTGCCTTACGGTAGGAGATAATCGCAGCCTTGGTTAAAAAGAACTGTACCGTTACAACACTCAGATCGGAATTGAATTCAAGTTTTTCTGCATATTTAAACAGCCATGCTTGTTAAGCATCTGTAGAGAATGTAGAGCGAGCTATAACCTGGTTTTTTGTTAGCGCAGCGTGTCGCGGTAGCGACATCAATTGCAAGAAAGTATACCCAAACTTCAAGAAACACAGACGCTCTGTCGAGTATAAGCAATCAGGATGAAACTTGCACTCGACCAAAACATGCATAATTTTTACTGACAAAAAAAGTATTGGAACCTTGCAAAATCTAGGCAAGCAGGGTATTCACACTTTTGATGAATAGAATATTTATTCCTCGAACAATTACAACAAAACGGAGATTATTATGGCACAACCACTAGATAAAGAACAACTAAAAGCGAAAAAACAAAATGCCATACAGATGATCTACGATCAAGTTAACAAGATCGTCGGTGGTGGAGATCAGCTATTTTGCTTGATGTTCCCAGGGCAGCCTTTAAATCAGAAAAAGTTTGATTATGATACCTCCAGCTATACCAGTGTATTGACTAAACCCTGGCTAGTAGAAGAAGAAGAATTTCGTCTTAGCGATCAACTATTCGATCTTTCCCCCATCATTCAGGCTACAAATGGCAAGAAACTTTCTAGTGTTTATCAAACGCTACTAAATAATTATCTGCCCAAGCTGAATGAATTGGCTCATTACTTCAAAGATCGTGCCGGATTAGCTGGTTTTTTACTCGAGGATAGTGGCAAAAAGGATGAAAATGGACAACCTTTAACCCGCATCGATCTTTGTAAAAAGCTTTATAACGAATATTTGGTAGCTAAAAATCAGTGGGAAGATGAAAAGCGTAATAAGCTGCTGAAAGTAAAAGCGGACAGCAAAAATAAAACCAAGGAAGAAGCAGATGCAGCTCTGGATGACTACGCTAATTGGCATAGCTCAATCGCAGCAGTTAAAGATGCAGAGTTAGACAACCTTTACAACGATTTAGTCATCACAGGTCATTTTCATGAGGTGATGACTCTGCTGGGGTATTTAAATGCGGCTTCAGTAGCAGAAGAATTGGAAAAATCTAAGCAAAAAATCCAACATTCTCAACGAATGTCTTTGGATGAGTCAATGGATATTTTCCCCGTTCAGTTTATCCCTAATAATTGGGCTAAGGCTTTGACTCCTAACTTACATCCGGAGGATTTGACTATGTCTCAGGATGTTTTGGTTGGCGAACTCAGAGCAAAGCGTAAAGAGTTAAGTCGTCTCAAAGAACAACTCCGGGAACTAGAGTTACTACATGTAAGTGAAGATCAAGTCACAAAATTAGAGCAAGAGGTTGCTGGTGCCAAAGAAGCATTCAACAAGGCAGAAGGCGACCTTATCGGTCAATATGGTCAATCTGCAATAGATGCAGTCAAAATCTACCTAAATGCGGAAACTGGTGGAACATATGGACTTTTCGAGGGAATCGGTAATCTTTTTACAACAAAGGGAAATGAAACTGAAAAACCTAACCTAGAGAACAAATTCAAGAAAGATGTTGCTGAAAATATTGGTATTGAAACACCGATAGATACGTTGAAAGATGTAGCTCAAGGTCTGGTAGATGTATATAGTGCACAAAAGGACACTATAGATAAGGCTAAACAACTTACCGAACTCCAAGGGAAGTTAGCCCAATACAAATCCCAAAATATGGACCTACAAAAAGAACGTCTAAAAGAGCAAATCACCAGTTTGCAAGCAGATGTAGATTATGTTGGTGCCATGGTTCCAGTGGTTTATGCTCGGAATAAAAAGTATAAGGATGATGGGCAGTATCAAGAATTCAATCTTGTAACAGTGGAGACAACCCAGGATGGTAAGCCCGCTGAAAAGGGTAAGTCAGGAACAGGAACAAATGCTCAACAAAAGATTACTATTGACTCCAAAGCTGTTACTGGTACCTTCAAATTGAAATTTGGCGAATCTAAGACAGAGGATATTGATATATCTACAAAAGATCCTTCAAAATTACAGACGGAACTTGAAAAGATTGCTTCACTAAGCGGTAATGTAACAGTCACTGGGGATAGGACGAACGGTTACACAATTGACTTTAAAAACAACCTTGAAAACCAAAAAGTTGAGGAATTTAAGGTCGATCTCAATGATATTCACTTCCAAGATAGTGCTAAAAAAGACTTGCCAACAGTGATAGATAATCGTCCCAGCTTGAACGTTTTACCTCAGAAAAAAACAATAACTGCTGAAGATGGATTGTTTACCGACATAACTATCTCAATTCAAAAAAGCCAATCTTCCCAACAGTCAACTCAAAAGAATACAGCAAGCAATACCAGTTGGAATGTAAGTGCATGGTTTGCTTCTGGCGGAGATAGTAGCAATCAATCTAGCGGTGTATCAGAACAAGAGGCAGCAGCTTTTGAATCTAACATAGAGATTGGTTTTCGGGTTGCCAAAGTAACTTTCGATCGAGGCTGGTTCAATCCACAGATTTTTGACTTGGCTTCTAACGGTGACTTTCATCGACTATCTGAACTCCGAGCAGGCTCGGGGATAACTAAAGCCTCCATCGATGAATGGCAAAAAAGACCTGACAGTGTCTTGAAGGAAATCCAAGATAATCTCCAATATGATTACAATGATTCAAGCAATAAACGTAAGACTGGGCATTATATGTTACCCGCTTATCCAGTTGCCATGATTATTGCGAAGGACATTACCTTTAAAATAGAGATAGATGCTTCCCAAAGCAATCAGCTAAACAAAAACATGCAAGAATCTAGTTCTTATGGTGGAGGATTCTTATGTTTCGATTATTCTCATGCCTCATCCAGTTCAAGTTCAAGTCAGTCTACCTATCACGGGCAGCAAGGTAATCACTACTACATTCGCGTTCCCGGTCCGCAAATTCTTGGCTATACATTACAATTGGTTCCAGAAGACAACACCGAACTTAAGCCTTCTTTGACTGGTGGGGATGATAAACTGACCTTTGTTCAGGCGTTACAAGATTTCGATTCATATGCTCACAAGATGTTTCCTCATGGTAATGGTAATGGTAATGGGGTTAACTCGTTGCCTGGTGGACAGTTGAATCTGTTAAGGGAACAACCTCACTTTGACATCATTGGATTGACAAATGATACTGAGGTGGGACATATTCATCCTATCGGTGGTATTATTAACGATACTGATGCAAAAATTTATGTAATAACTCATGTAGTTGATTCAAATATCTACTACGTAGATGGTCCATCTAAGCCCAATGCCAGCGGAGAATGGTCTTGTAGTGTGTCCTTTGGAAGAGCCGGAACTGATGCTGGTAGAGATATTGAAGTAAGGGCTGTTGCTAATCCTCATCAAGAACTAACCACAACTACATTACTATCCCATTGGCCTGAATCTGAACAAACCACTGACATAATCAAGGTTAAGCGTTATAAGACTTTGACAACCGTTTAACTTCAACCGCAAGCAAAGGATATCTTCCGCCGTTGCACCATTCTCAACTCCGCTCAAACAAACCCGGTTTCTTCTCGTCAAAGCAGGATTCTCTCGTTATAAAATCGCAAAGAAACCGGGTTTGCGGAAACTGCCCCAAGATGTCAGATATAGTAAATTTGGCGAGGTTAGCTTTTGCTTTCCTCGCCAATTATTAACATTTTTAAATTATTTCAGTCGTAACAACCAAACTAATTGTTATAATAGAAAGAATTTCCGATGAAGATGGAGCCTTTAACGGAACACCGGATTGGTTAATTGAAATTCGTTCTCCAGGGCAAAGTACTATAGATTTACAAAACAAAATTCTCCACTGTTTGAGTAATGGAACTCAATTGGCTTGGTTAATAGATATAAATCGCCAACAAGTTTGGGTATGGGTTGGTGATGAATTACCAGTTGTTTTGTCAGGAGAAGATATTTTACCTACTTTGGGGGATTTACCGGAGCTTACAGTTAATGCACTGATGTGTATGACTAAAAGGTAAAGTTGAAAAGACTTCTTACAGTAAATTTAACTAGATTGAAGGAAAATAACCAAATACCTTAAAACCTATATTTTACACCATTTTCATTGCACTACTTACCCAGGAAGCCGATTAATTAAATAATTATACTGAACCAAAATCCAAATAGCTTGATTTAAGATGTATGTCAGATGGCTGATACATTGACAATAATCTACTTGCCTTACTTAGGTATAAAAATCAGACTTCTACTAACTTTATAGAGAGATTAAATATAGCGGATTTTAGGTGAATACAATACAGATTTTACCTCGTTTCCTTCTACTCTCCTTGGTAGGGATAGAGGAGCGTGCTTGTTGCGGTAGCAATCTTACTTTGTATTGAAATCAACCCAAAAGCGCTATAGTTTTTAATCTGCTTTAAGGGTTGCCTGTTACAAATCAGACTAGAATTCCTTACTCAAAAAGAGTATCATCGCATCCCTTATTAACTAACAAAATTACACAAGCATCGCCTTGTCAAATTAAAAACTAATTTTGAAGTAATACTATGACATACAAAATTCTTAGCCTAGATGGTGGTGGCATGCGTGGAGTTATATCCGCACAAATTCTTAAAGAGATAGAAGAAACAGTCGGGCAGCCATTACATGAATATTTTGACTTGATCGCTGGGACATCTACAGGTTCAATTCTAGCTGCCGGGATTGCCTGTGGGATGAGTGCTGATGACCTGATTGATTTCTACCAGACAGAGGGAAAAAATATCTTTCTTAAATCTGTACGTCGGCAGCGAAAATTCAGACTCATACCACAATTTTTTGGAAATATAAAATTTTTGAAAAATATTCCCATTTTGGGAAAAAATCCCTTATATCCCCACAAGAAAGGCAAAGATAAGGGACTCGCTAACATCTTGGAGAAAAAATTAGAGTTACGCAACAACGAGGGTAAAGTTGTAAATGACTTTCCAACAATGGCAGATATCAAGAAAACACAACTCTTGATTCTTGCTTATGATGTTTTATTCCGAAATACAACGTGGTTTGCAAATGATGACTCAACAGAATGGTGGTACGATAAAACTAAACTTTGGGAAATATGTACCGCCTCCGCTTCAGCACCAACCTTTTTCCCTCCTTACCCACTCAAGCGTCTCAATAAAGAAAATAAAAAGGAATTAATACCCCATATTGATGGTGGAGTCTCAGCTAATAACCCAACAGTGGCTGCTATTGCCCATGCTTTATGTATGGAGGATGATAAAAAACCGAAGAAAATAGAGGATATTGCTGTTCTCTCCATTGGAACTGGCCAAACAACTCATCCTTATACATATAAGCAGATCAAAAACTGGGGACTTCTGAACTGGGTAGAGAATATACCAAACATTTTCCTCGATCCTTCTGCGGAAAATTCAGGGCATATTTCTAAGCGCATATTTTTAGGCATAAAACCTCAAAATTATCTGCGTTTGAATTTTGAGCTAAATAAGTACCCTCAAGGAAAAAACGAATATATTGGCAGAAAAATCAAGGAAGATATTGATAATCCGGACACTTGCAACGACCTGATTGAGGGAGCTAAAGGCTATCTCGATCGCGGAGACGTCGAATATGATAGAAAGAAAATGAAAGTTAAGCGTGCAATTGAAGAGTTTTTCAATAATGTGCCGGTTGAAGAAAACGATAATCTTGGCAAAAAGCAGTTGGCAGAGGTTTGATCGGGACTTCTCAGAAGGGGCTGCAACTGTAGCTTGAAAATATGGGTAGCCGCAGGCGTGACCGAAGGTCATGAACCGCTTGTATTTGGGCAGGTTATTGAAAATAAGAACGAGTGAACCCTCGAATTTCCTGCCCAAATTCCTGCCCCAACCGGCAA
>JBCBPQ010000284.1:0-9094 GCA_039820645.1 Cyanobacteria bacterium J06633_8
CTGGCTGTACTGGTGGTGCTTCATTTGCTACTGCTGGTATTAATCCTGATGAATCTAATATTTTACCGACTAAAAATATCGCTACTGCAACACATAATTTTTGCGTTTGTACCATGAATCCGTAAAAAATTAGATTCATCAGGATTAATACCAGCAGTAGCAAATGAAGCACCACCAGTACAGCCAGATTCAGTATTATGGGCAATTCGCTTAATAATTGGTCCCATACCAACTTTAGTTTTAATTCTTGGTTTTGTTATAGCCTATATTTATCCAATTACTAAATCCAAGCATGAAGAAATTGTTTTGAAATTAAAAGAAAGAAGATAATTGAAATTGGGAATTGGTAATCGGTAATTGATACTAGTAATAGAACCTTCCCCTCTCCTTAATAAGGAGAGGGGTGTCCGTAGGACGGGGTGAGGTTTCAAGCTTGTTCGATTCAATTAAAATTAATGTTGGAAATTTAATAATTTTCCATACTGAGAAACCCGGTTATTTGAAAAAACCGGGTTTTTAAATATTGATATTAGTTTAAACAATGCTATTTTATTACTTATTATTCATCACAACCAGATTCAATCATTTTAATTGATTTATCCTCCGAATTCACAGCTTGAGAATCAGTCAACTTAAACAACGTAGCAGCCCAACGTTCGTTAGGATAAATTTCTTTAATATCTCCACTAAAACGAATCTTCAAACCATCTTTTTTAAACTTATCGGGTAAATTACAAGGAGCAAACCTTCCACTATTATCTTCCGCGATAATAATATAAAGTTTGTCATGAATACGCTGAATTCTACCAACTTTATTTTCTACAGTTCCTACAGTTTTTCTATCATCAAAAGCACATTTAGAGGTATTTTCGACTTTCTTACCAATCAATCCTAATTCTCTCAACTCTTCCTGAGTTTTAGTATCCCAAGGACGTACCGAACCAAAAGCACCATCATAAACAGCATTCCAAGGTTGAGAACCTTTATTTTCTGCAAAAAATATAAAATTTCCTCCCGGCTTCTGAATAAAATTATCGCAAGAAGTAAGATTAAATCCTTTAAGATTTACAAGTTTCGGTCCAACACCTTTTAAATATCGCTTAACGTAAATTACCAGCGTGTCCCCTTTAACTCTTCTGACAACTCCTTGAAAAACAATCGGAGTTTTATCTACTCTTTGAGCAATAGTCGATGGTTTACTTCCAGGTGCCGGAGAACAAGCATAAGCCGGTTGTAGGGAATTTAAATTTAAAGAAATAGAAATTGGTAGACTTAATCCGATAATTCCTAATAAGTAAAGGGAAGCAGATTTCAATTTAAACATAAAAAATAATTAAATTATTGCCATGTGAAACCAACATTAAAAGGTTATTTCACGATTAATAAGACTTAATAAATTCTTATCAAGTTCCTATCGTATACTGATTTGAGAACTGATATAAAACTGTATCTAAAGATAGATGCGAATAGTAAAAATAAAGTTCGTAGTTGCGCCGTCTTCGCCAATTATTTTCAGGACTTACGCAATTGTCACAATACTCCGCTGGTGCGTGACACTGAAAACATTGTTACTACGTTTCGGCATTAGTCAAAGTGTCACAGCACCCTACAAAAAAAAATGTGCCGGTTGCGTAAGTCCTAATTTTATTACCTATCAATTTCCAAAACTCAATAAAACATGAGAGGAAATATTGATACACTATTTAACAAAATTATTGATATCAACCTAAATTGATGGAGACGTAGCAGTGCGCCCCGTTTCTACACCAAATGCGAAAAAAACCATTTTTTATAAAATCCAAAATCCAAAAAAACACATCCGTTGATAAAATCCCATGTCTGACACTCAACAAGTAAGCAAAGCAGTAGCCAGTCTCTACAATACTTATCCCTTTCCCCCAGAACCTTTACTTGACGAACCGCCACCGGGTTACAATTGGCGCTGGAATTGGTTGGCTGCTTACAATTTTTGTACGGGAAGAAAGCCGCAAAAACAAAATATTCGTATTCTTGATGCCGGTTGCGGTACCGGTGTGGGAACGGAATATTTAGTTCACTTAAATCCCCAAGCAACAGTCGTCGGAATTGATTTAAGCGAAGGTGCCCTAAATGTTGCCAAAAAAAGATGTCAGCGCTCTGGTGCAAATCGGGCTGAATTTCATCATTTGAGTTTATTCGACGTTGAAAAAATACCTGGCGAATTCGATTTAATCAATTGCGTCGGCGTTTTACATCATACATCAGAACCAATTCGCGGTATTCAAGCTTTAGCAAAAAAATTAGCACCTGGTGGTTTGATGCATATTTTTGTATATGCTGAATTGGGGCGCTTTGAAGTTCGTTTAATGCAGCAGGCTATTTCCTTACTTCAAGGTAATAAACGCGGCGATTATCGCGATGGTGTCAGCGTTGGTAGAAAACTTTTCGATTCTCTACCAGAAAATAACCGCATAGTCAAACGAGAAAAAGAAAGATGGGCTTTAGAAAACCAACGCGATGAAAATTTCGCCGATATGTACGTTCATCCCCAAGAAATTGATTACAATATCGAAACTTTGTTTGACTTGATTGACGCTTCCGGCTTAGATTTTGTTGGTTTTTCTAATCCCAACTACTGGAATTTAGAAAGACTCTTACGAAAAGCACCAGAATTAATTCAGAGAGCCGAAAAATTAGAGGAACGGGAACGTTTCAGACTGATAGAATTATTAGATCCAGACATTAGCCATTACGAATTTTTCCTAAGTCGTCCACCTTTAGAAAAAGCCAATTGGGTTGACGACAATGCAATGTTAGCAGCAACTCCAGAGTTAAACCCTTGTATAGATGGATTTCCCGCATCAAGCATATTTAATTATGACTATCAACTCATCAGATTGTCAGAAACAGAAATTGAATTCATGCAAGCTTGTAATGGAAGCTCAACGGTAAGAGAAATTTTGAATAACGTTCAACTTGATTTACAACAAGTCAAAGAAATTCAGAAACAGCAACTAATAATGCTGAGTTAGTAACTGAAATAGGACTTAATAGAGCCCCCCTTTTTAAGGGGGGATGGGGGGAACTAGAATATCTGGAATGCTATATTTTCCCTTTTCACCGTTCGGGTGTGGATCATCGCGGCCTAACTCCTAATTGTTAATTATTCACCTTTGACCTTAATAGTTAGTGATTAGTTTATTTAAGGTCTTGTCTCTTGCTAATTTTCACAAAAAATAAAGCATTGACAAAATTCTTTTAATTTTAAATTGTTAGGAATAGCAATCGGTAGAATTCAACTTCACCGTTAGTCTGAGGCTGTGGGGAATCCGCAGCCTTAAATTATTTGATTTTTTATTCCAAAATAATTGTATTAGTTTTGAAAAAAAAATTCGTGGGGAAGGAAAATTATAGACTAATCTCTAAAAGCACTTGGGTTGTTACTATGAATTTTCAGATAAAAATGGTATAAGTACTCAAACGATTATTTTTTTACCGAAAGTCTTCGACTTCTTCCTTTCTGGTCAAAATTAATCAGCCTAATTAATTAAAATTCAGGACAAAAATGCAAGTAATTCAAAGAAATTCAGATACCTTTAAATGTTTTATCGGTTTAGATGGGGCTACTGTTGATAAGCCGAGTAATGGAGGATTGAGGCTCAATATTTATGAATCTGAAAATCTTGCCTTGGAAGAATGTAAGAATTTATCTCTTGTCATGAGTGATAAACATAGTTTGTATAATACTGGCTTCAATGGTGGGAAAATTGTGGCATTTGTCAAAGAACACAACACATGTAAAAAAGAAATTTTGAATTTTGTTGGTTCTATGCTACAAGAACTTAACGGCTTAATGTATACAGGTTGTGACTTGAATACTTCCTTAGAAGATATGGAGTATTTAAGAAATCATTGTCCTTATATCCTAGCCGCATTAGACTCTAGAGTCGATCCAAGTATTGCAACAGCATATGGAGTAGTGGGGAGCATTCAAGGTATTTTTGGTAATTGTCTCAAGAATCGAACTTTCATGATTCATGGTTTGGGAAAAGTTGGTACTGCTGCTGCTCTCAAGTTGCAATCCCTTGGGGCTAAGGTTATGACTTATGATATTTTGTCCAGCCGAGCCAACCTCCCCAATTGCACCAACGTATCCGATCGGCAAGATTGGTGGAATATTGAATGTGATGCATTAGTTCCCTGTTCTATCAGCGGACTGATTACGCCTGAAATCGCCAGTTTGCTAAATTGTGGCTATATCGTTGGTTCTGCAAATCTTCCTCTGAGCGAGGATCTTATTACCAATATTTTGAATTCAAAATCAATTCTGTTTATTCCTGAAGCAATCAGTAGTGCTGGAGCTATTATTTCTGATTCAGTTGAGTTTTACAATCCATCTATTTTTAAGGAGATAAATCCCGAATTTATCTATTCATTTATCCAAGAACTTGTTCGCAAAAAAACTCAAGAATTTCTAGTAGAACAGAAAACTAGAGAAGAATCTTATATCCAAGTATTGTCAGAATTATCCTCCCTAGCAGAAAAGGAACCGAAGGCAGGTGAATTGATAACAGATTTTCTTAATTACAATCTGGACGAGAGCGTAGTACTAAACTAATTTATTACTATTGTGAGAAATGATTAATTTGTAGTAATTAAAGGGGATTTGACATGGCAATTTACATGGCATCTAACTACTCACTCAATACACTTGGCGCAAAGCTTTGTCTGGAAGCTTCTTGGGACTTAGTTGATAAAGCACTTCAGCCAATAAAAGGCTACTCACAGATAAAACTGGCTGACTGTGGTATTGCAGATGGGGGTACCACTCAGGAACTATGGAAGCGCATTCTAGCTAATGTGAGGCAACAAAACGATAAGGCTTTTATCGAAGTAATATTTGAGGATTTACCCAAGAATGACTTTAATACTCTGGCAACAAATGCGGCTTTGCTGATGGAAGATGATAAAAATATGACAATTGCGATGGTTCCTCGAACCTTTTATGAAGCTATTTGTCCACCAAACAGTCTGGATTTTTGTTTTTCATCAACAGCCATGCATTGGTTAAGCAAATTGCCCAAACAGTTAACCCATCATACTCATGTCAATGCTTGTCAAGATGTAGAAGATCGGGCACTTTTCCAGGCACAGTCACAGACTGATTGGATTGCAATTCTAAGCGCTAGAGCTCAAGAGCTAAAATCTGGAGGGGAAATGGTGAGTGTGAATCTCTCCACAGATGAGCAAGGGCGCTATCTAGGCAACAATCAAATTGATCGAAATATGCATGACGTTCTCCATGACATCTGGAAACAAATGCAGGTTGAAGGTTTAATTAAATCCGAGGAGTACCAAGCAGGTACATTCCAAAATTATTACCGTACAGAAGCTGAGTTCATTGCTTGCCTCGAAGATTCTCAAAGCAAGGTATATCAAGCTGGTTTAAGATTGGGGGACATCCGCACTACACTAATTCCTTGCCCCTATCGATCTCAGTATGAAAATGATAAAAATGCCGATAAATTTGCTCAAGGCTTAACCCAAACTATTCGCTCCTGGAGCGAACATACATTTAGAAATGCTTTTGTCAATCGCTCAGACGAAGAAGTTTCTGACATCGTCGATGGGTTTTATGAAAGATTTACAACTAGAGTTAGAGAAAATCCCACTCAGTACTCAATGGATTACGTCGAAACCTATCTTCGACTTTATAAAGAATAATTAGAAGCAAAACATAAGTAATAGGTTAAGAATATAAAGCATTTGTCCAAAATTATTAACAAAATTATTTTGTTCTTAACCTATGATTCATTCACCAAGATGTATATTTTTTGGCTGTGCTACATCTTGGTGATTGTTTGTTTCTTTGTTTCTTATTTTATGAAAAAACCTCACTCGGAGATTTGAGAGCATCGCGGGTGGCACTCAGTGGCGACAAATCAAAAGAAGGAGACTCTTCTAAAACTACCTCTGACATTAGCTTCCCTAACATTGGTGCGAACTTAAATGCCTGACCAGATCCACCAGTGAAAATACTAAATTGCGAATATCCGGGGAGCTTATCGAGAATAAATAAAGTGTCCCGAGTCATTGTGTAAGGACTATAGTAAAGAGCGAGACACTCGCCAATTCCATTCCAGTTTTGATGAAGAAAATCATCCAGTAACTGCGCGAGTTCTGAACTTATTTCTTTAACAAATGTCTTCATAGTTGTTGTACGCAATTCTGGTGGACACCAGTCAATACCAACCTTAATCATAGATGTTGTAGGATTATGGCAAGGAAATCCGTAGTACAATCCACCATCGTTTTTTGCAGGATTTTCTTTTTGAAAGCAAAACCATTGCGGAAAACGGCTGCGTTCAGTTTCTTCAACTCGGTAGTGTCCCCATAACAAACGCCAAATTTCTATATCTAAAGGCTCAGTAAAAGTACTAAGTAGATCGTTAGTCCAAGCTCCGACAGCTAAAACAACCCGATCCGCTAGAAATAAATTTTCATTATCTGTGTGAATTTCAACTACATTTGAACTAGTTATATTAAACTTTGTAGCTTGTTCTCCAGTGCAAATAGAAACTCCATTCGCAATCGCGTGCGATCGAAATATCTCAACAGCTCTATTTGCCCAAACCATCCCAGAAGTACTTTCATACAAACCAATAAAATCCGGCTTAGGGCTGATAGGCCAACGTTCTTGAAGTTGGGTGGAATTTAACGCCTCAAAAGGAATTCCTTTCTTTTCCATAATCCGGCGGGCACCGGGAATACTACCTTCGATTGTCTCCTCATCCCAAGATTCCCCATAAAATAGCAGCCCGTGTTCCCTCAGTAGCTCGCAATTATGCTCGATTTCAAGAGTTTTCCACTCCTTTATGCTAACTTCTTGTAATTCACAGAGGTACTCATTAGAGTACATTCTACGATACATACGTTCCTCACCATAGGAACTATTATTGGGATTAGGAATGGATTCCTTTTCAAGCACTACAATGCTCAGATGTTTTTTTTTACTTAGGTAATAGGCTGTTGCAAGACCAGAAATACCACCGCCAATTATAATTACATCTGCCTTAATCGGTTCTTTTTTATTTATCATTCGGTATTTTAGTCATATAGTTAAAAATAGTATTTTATCAGTTCTTGGTATCCCCGAAAGCGTTCTTCAAATTCCCAGACTGTTATCAGCTAACAGTTAAACCTTTGCTAAATGCTAATATCGCTGATGACAATCCGATAAATTCGGGGATAAAATCCGCCTATAAGCGTTTTTCTGCAAGCTATCGTCTTCTCTCCAGAAATGTCGAATCGCATAGTTTCGGAAAAGCATATTAATCTCTGTTAGTCATCCGTGTAGTCTCGTACTTTTTACTACGATTTTTCTTTGTCAAGGTTGTTTATGCTTGTTCTATGGTTGAGAATGTGTCGAAAAATTAACGTAAAAGGTTAGTTGAGTGATGGTCTATGGTAACAAGAAGTTAATTGTTTTTTTCTAAAGTAATGTTACCCAACCGTGATATGATTCAACTGACTGGATTTGCAGTCAATATCAAACTTCTGTACTGGTTTCAAGTCTCGTGAGCTTGTCAGATAATACGATTGAATCCGCACCTTCGACAATAGAAAATGCTCAAACTGGTTCTGAGAATGCAGAATCAGATCCGATGCAAGATTTTTACAAACTCTATCAAGAGTTATTAGTTATTACTCTTGCTTTAACAGGGGTTATTTTTATCTCTGTTTGGATATTTTATTCCTTAAACATTGCTCTAAATTATTTGATTGGAGGATGTACGGGTTTAGTTTATCTGAGGATGTTAGCTAAAGACGTTGAGCGCTTGGGTAGAGAAAAGCAACAACTGAGTAAAACTCGGTTGGCTTTAATAGTGTTGTTGATTTTGCTCGCAGGAAAGTGGAATCAATTGGAAATACTGCCTATATTTTTAGGCTTTTTAACCTATAAAGCAACGCTGATGATCTACGTAATTCGAGTGGCATTCAATCCTGACTAGCATAAAACTGGGTAATAACAAAAAAGCGAAATATCCAGTTAATATGGTCGAAACGTAGTAATGGTCAGCAAAATGGTAGATTTTCTGAGTGCTTTCAATTCTGTAACTCTTGCAGAATTGGAAGTAGGAAAACATCTGTACTGGCAAATCGGTAACTTAAAATTACACGGACAGGTGTTTCTAACTTCCTGGTTTGTAATTGCCGTGCTGGTACTAGTTTCCGTGTTAGCAAGCAGTAATATTAATCGGATTCCGAGCGGTATACAGAATTTAATGGAGTATGCCCTCGAATTCATTCGAGATTTGGCTAAAAACCAGATTGGCGAGAAAGAATATCGCCCCTGGGTGCCATTCGTAGGCACTTTGTTTTTGTTCATTTTTGTGTCAAATTGGTCTGGGGCACTTGTTCCTTTCAAGTTGATAGAGTTACCTGAAGGCGAATTAACTGCTCCAACTAGTGACATCAATACAACTATTGCCTTAGCATTGTTGACATCATTAGCGTATTTTTACGCTGGGTTCAGCAAGAAGGGTTTAGGGTACTTTGGCAACTACGTTCAGCCGGTATCGTTTATGTTGCCCTTCAAGATAATTGAAGATTTTACAAAGCCTCTTTCTCTAAGCTTCCGTTTGTTCGGTAATATTTTGGCTGATGAACTGGTTGTAGGAGTATTAGTCTTACTGGTACCTTTATTTGTGCCACTACCTGTAATGGCTTTGGGTTTATTTACCAGCGCTATTCAGGCACTAATTTTTGCTACCCTGGCGGCTGCTTACATCGGTGAAGCGTTGGAAGACCACCACGGAGCTGAAGAAGGGGAACATTAAAAGCCCCAAAATCCGTTAGTGATTGGTAATAGAAGTTGAATGTGGCGGATTATTTATTAATCGCTAACAACTAACAACTAACCACCAACAACTAACTAATTTCAAATTGAAAACCAATTCTATTTAAGTAAACCAAGGAAAATTATCATGGACCCATTAGTTTCTGCTGCTTCCGTACTAGCTGCTGCTCTAGCTGTTGGTTTAGCTGCTATCGGACCTGGAATCGGTCAAGGTAACGCTGCTGGACAAGCTGTAGAAGGTATTGCTCGTCAGCC
>JBCBPQ010000285.1:0-9069 GCA_039820645.1 Cyanobacteria bacterium J06633_8
AAAAATTTAAAAACCCCCATTTTTGCAACTAAAATAAAATAAATTGCCCCCCGGTGGGTGCCCCCTCAACGCCCACACCCCAGTATATCTAGGTTTTGACCGGAATATTTGTAAAACGGTGGGACATTTTATTTCTTGGATCTCCCTTAAGGCTTTGGTTTTAGCTGGTAGTTTGGATTAAAGGCGCAGGAATCAATTTATTTTCCCGAAAATAAAGAATGCGTCGTAACTCAACATTAAGGTTTTGGTTGGAAATTATTTATTTTTCAACGCAGAGGAGCGCGGAGGGTAACGCAGAGGGGCGCGGAGAGTATCGCAGAGAATTTATGTTGCGAATTTAAAATAATGTAATTATTCCTGATAAGCAAATCGAAATTAGTTAGTAGGTTGGGTTAGACAAAAAAAGGAAATTGAATTTGTAACGCGAATCTATATCCCAAGTGTCGTAACCCAACATCAACTTAATGGTAATGGGTAATTGTGTCTAAAAATTTTAGGTTCGCAGTTGCGAGTTTTTGGTTTTAAACTTATCACTTTCCTACTCCGTTAAATTATGTCGAGTTACTTTAGAAATTTTTTACTTGTATTTTTCAGAATCACCTTTTTAGGATTTTCATTGCCTCTGCTGCTGACAAGCAATTATTCGGTGTTAGCAGAAACTAAGCAAGAACATAGCTCAGAATATGCTCAAATAACTCCAAAGCCTACACCCCAAGTAAGTCAACCTCCAATTAAAAAGACACCTAAACCAAATCAAGCAAAGACGTGGCAGAAATTTAAGAAACAGTTGCAGCAGCAGTGGCAAGTTGTTATGGGAGTGGTGATTATAGGTGGAATTGTAGTTGTATACTTCGGAATTATCAGATTTCAACCTTTGTGGTTGCTGTTAATACCTAATAAATTTCAGCCACAGGTGTTGAAAATAGGAAAATTTGCTGGATTTCCGGTAGTACTTGAAATACCAATTGCTCTGTTACGGTTTATCAAGTACCGTCCAAGAGTATTAGATGCTTGGGTAGAACAACACATTGAAACTTTTTCTGAGAAATTTCTGGATTATGAAACTCTTCAAGAACGAAAGGATTGTGTTTCTGTTCCGGTAAAGGTAGATGAACAAGATATTGAAGAATTAGCCCCAGAAACTTTACGGGAAACTTTTCAAAAGAACAAGCGAGTTCGAGTCTTGATTTGGGGAGAAGGTGGCTCGGGAAAAACAACCCTTGCTTCCCAAATAGCAAAATGGGCTATAGAAAAAAAGGATAAATCAAAACGCTTGAACAAACATTTAATGTTACCAGTTTTAATTGAGGAGGAATTGGAAACGCTTTCTGGCGAAGATAAGAATCCATTGATGGAAGTCATCATCAGCGAACTTCAGGAATGTACTGACAGCGAACAAACGATTGTTGATGAATTATTAGTCGAACAACTTCTGCGACAGCAACGAATTCTTTTAATCGTGGATGGTTATTCGGAAATGAGTAAACAAACTCATCAGAAGATTAATATTGACAGTAGAGATTTTCCTGGGAATGCTCTGGTTATAACTTCACGTATTAATGAAAAAATCAAGGCAATTGACAATAAAATTGAAACTTTACGTTTTGACGGCGAAGAATTAGTATCGTTTATAAAAAAATATCTCAAACAGCTTCAAAAGTGGGATTTGTTTAAGGAAGAGCAGGAAGAATTTTTGCAAGAATGTTCTCAGTTAGTAGGTATAGTAGGCGAAAAGAAAACAATTACAGTTTTGTTGGCGAAGCTTTATGCTGAAAGAATGATAAACGCAAAGGAAAATTCATCAGTATTTGCACCTTCCCTTGATAATATCCCTGACTTGATAGTTAATCACCTGGAAAAGCTAAATCGTCAGGGGGAAAGAGATACCAGGAATGAATATCCAGCAGTGAAAGAAGATGCTAAGATTATTGCTTGGAAATGTTTGGAAGCGGAATTTAAACCACAATCTGTAAAACGTGAAGCTGTAATTCAAGAATTAAACAAAGAGGATGAAGAAGCAGAAGCTTGCTTAAAGTATTTTGAAAAAGATTTGCGTTTGATTCAATCAATTGGATATAGCAACGAGTCGATTCGCTTTGCTCTTGATCCATTAGCGGAGTATTTAGCAGGGCTTAATTTAGTGGACATATGCAGAGACAATGAAGAATCTTGGCGGGAATTTTTGCAAAAAGCACGGAATCAAAATAATTTAGAAGAAATCAAAGGTTTTTTGTTAGCTGTTAGAGAATGTTGTCTTGCTAAAGATACAGAAGTTAAAGTACCTGAATCTGTACTTGAGGAACTTACTCAATTAGCAGGTTTAGATATGGAAGCTTTGCAAAGAGAACAACTGAATCGGCGTATAAAACGCTTGCTTAATGACCTTTTTGTTCCAGAGAGAGAAGATAGGTTACGTGCTGTTAAAGAATTAGATAAAATTGGAACACCTGGAAAACATGTTGTTGCGGCTTTAGTTAGAACTTTAAAAGATAACGATTCTGAAATACGTCAAAATGCAGCACAAGTGCTGATTAAGTTAGGTAATAGTTCAGAAGAATTGCAGCAAGGATTATTGGCGATTGTTCAAAATCAAAATGATAATTCTACGGTACGTTATCATGCAGCACAAGCGCTGGGTAATTTAGGTAATAGTTCACAAAAAGTTGAGCAAGGATTATTGGCAATTGTTCAGAATCAGAATGATAATTCTACAGTGCGTTATCATGCAGCAAAAGCGCTGGGTAATTTAGGTAATAGTTCACCAGAAGTTGAGCAAGGATTATTAGCGATTGTTCAAAATCAAAACGATGATGCTTGGGTGCGTTATATTGCAGCACAAGCGCTGGGTAATTTAGGTAATAGTTCACAAAAAGTTGAGCAAGGATTATTGGCGATTGTTCAAAATCAAAACGATCATCCTTGCATGCGTTATATTGCAGCACAAGCGCTGATTGAATTAGGTAATAGCTTACAAGAAGTAAAAATTGGACTACAGCCATTGATATTTGATCCATTTGTAGGTGATGAAGCTGCTGAATTGTGGAAAAAATTACGCAATGATTCTTAAAATATTTATTGAGTAATTTTGCATCTAAAATAAAATCTTTTACATAATAAAAAGACTATAACTATCACTGCAAATAAAACGCTGCTATTTAACAAAAGGTAAAAAATTTAAAATGACTGGGTTTGCTTCCTCGTACCTAGTGCTTGCCCAAGGTAACAATGCGGGGTTAATTGTAAGAAAAAAGTAATTTTCTCCCCTTGCCTCCCCTGCTCCCCTTGCTCCCCCTGCTTATCCCCACCCGGCAATTTTGGCTTGCCAGAGTACTACTGCTTCGCCAAGGTAACAATGCGGGGTTAATTGTAAGAAAAAAAAGTAATTTTCTCCCACTGCTTCCCCTGCTTCCCCTGCTCCCCTTGCTTATCCCCACCCGGCATTTTTTGCTTGCCAGAGTACTAGTCGCAATGAGAAAGCATAACTATATTCAATCAACAACATCCTTCATCTTCCGTTTTTTCTTCTGCTTAGCAATAAACTTCAAAATCTTCCGAGCGCCGTAAATCAATAGAAAAATAACCAGCAGGGTTGATAATACAGGTAAACTGATTGCCAAACTTGAAATAAGAATAGAAGAAATCGCTTCAACAAAACCCACAATTGGGGCACCCATTCCGGCGGTTGTTACCGATGCAGTTAATCTGGTGACGGATGTGGTTAATTCCACAGTTTCGGCAGTAGCTCCCCCAGCGATAACTGTCAAAATCCATAAAAAAGTTGGATCGAAATCTCCAGCCATTGATAAAGTCGATGCAGTAATAAACATTCCGGCGATGGGAGCAAGAGCTATTTCAATAGAATCAAGAAAATTACTTACCCAAGGAATAAAGTAGGCAAAGACTTCAACTGTTGCAGCAATACTCAAAATCGTAATTGCGTTTTGAGTTGCCAACCATTGCCACTCAGAAGATAGCTGGAGCATTCCACCATGAGCAGCCATACTAAGCGCTAAAGGTGGGATAAAAATCCTAAAGCCACAAGCAGCGCTCAAACCAATACCCAAACATAATGCCGCAATTATATTCACGATGGTAAACCGATATTTTCATGTATTCTAGTGATTCATCTTATTTTTAACCCACATTTTCGCAGATATTGTAAATTAGTTCGGAGTTAGGAGTTAGGAGTTATTTATTCTTCCCTTTACAGATTACCAATGCCCAATGCCCAATGCCCCATCCCCATTTTTTTTAATAAATGCAAATTTCTAATACCGTAATTATCCCCGACAACGAAATCGAAATTAGTGCAATTCGTTCTCAAGGTGCTGGCGGACAAAATGTGAATAAAGTTGCTACGGCTATTCATTTACGTTTTGATATTAACGCTTCATCGCTACCAGAATATTATAAAAATCGACTTTTGAAATTAAAGGATTCTCGAATTACTCAAGATGGAATAATTATAATTAAAGCCCAAGAATATAGAAGTCAACTGAAAAATAAAGAAGATGCTTTTAACCGGTTAAAAGAACTGATTAAAAGTGCAATGGTAATTAAGAAGAAACGCAAACCTACCAAACCTACAAAAAGTTCGCAAAAGAAGCGAGTTGATTCCAAGAAAAAGCGAAGTCAGGTTAAAAATAATCGCAAGAATGTTATTGATGGTTTGTAGTTGCGCTTGGGTGCCTCCGGATTCCAGAATATGAGGTGCCCAAGCGCAACTACGAAATCCGCATACGGGGAAATCAGAAGAAACAGACAAGTTTAACAAAATAATAACCCTGCAATATGCTATTTTGACTCAGCTAAGGCTCAATCCCCGCATCCCTTAATCGTTGCTCTAATTCTTCCAACCGTTTCAAGGCAGAGGACTAGTCAAGCAACCGCTTGGTAATAATATCGTTAGCGGCAGCCCATTGAGCAATATCTTGTTTTTGAATAGCTGCTGCCATTAAATCGGGAAATTGATCTGGGCTACAGGCAAAAGCAGGGCTTCCCATAATGGCGAATTCTTCGGCTACTCTATGGTCGTACATTGGTGCGCCATCGTCGTTTAAAGCTAATAGTGTGACTAACTGCACGCCAGAATTGATAATTGCTACAACACGCTTCAACATTTGCTGACGGTTTCCACCTTCATACAAATCGCTAATTAATACCATAATGGTATCTTCTGGTTTCTGAATAAAGTTTTGACAGTACCCTAAAGCTTGGTTAATATCTGTACCGCCACCCAATTGAGTCCCAAACAGTAAATCTACTGGGTCTTGTGCTTCATCAGTTAAATCTGCAACTGCGGTATCGAAGACAACTATCCGGGTTTGAATTGCTGGCAAGGATGCCAATACTGCTCCAAATATTCCGGCATAAACTACAGAAGTTGCCATTGAACCGCTTTGGTCAATGCAAAGTATAATGTTGCGTAAATTGCTGCGTTTGCGTCCGTAGCCGATACGGGTTTCAGGAATAATTGTCCGATATTCTGGTTGATAGTGTTTTAAATTAGCGCGGATGGTACGGTTCCAGTCGATTTCGTTGTGACGGGGGCGACGATTGCGAATAGCGCGGTTGAGGCTGCCCATTACTGCTTGATGAGTGGGGTTTGTCAGTTTGCGTTTTAATTCCTCAACAACGTTTCGCACCACTTGACGGGCAGTATCTTTAGTTTTTTCTGGCATGATACTGCTTAGAGAAAGTAAATTCGCTACCAGGTGTACGTCTGGCTCTACTGCTGACAACATTTCTGGTTGAAGCAACATTTGACGCAGGTTGAGTCGTTCGAGTGCGTCTTGCTGCATCACTTTTACTATAGATGAAGGAAAATAAGTGCGAATATCTCCCAACCAACGAGCAACTTTTGGTGATGAAGTACCCAAACCACCAGAGCGTTCGGAATCGTAAAGGGCATCTAAGGATTTATCGATTTTGGCATCAGCACCAGTTAGTTTACAGCCAGTACCATCGGCTTTTTTGCTGCCAAGGATAAGTCGCCACCGGCGGAGACGTTCGTTATTTGAGTTTTCCGGCATGGAGATTTTCAATTTTAGGGTGTGTGACGGTTTCCATAATTTATCAAATATAACGATTTAGGTTTTAAATTTATCGTCACGCACCAAGAATTTATATCAAATCCGCTGGTATCGGAATTATTGTTTTTTTTACGCAGAGGAGCGCGGAGGTATACGCAGAGGCACCCAGAGGTGTTTTAGTTAATTATTTTATAATTTCGATGCTACCGGAATTAATATTATTCCTTAATTTTATTCAACAATCGCTTTATCGTAGGATTAGATTGATTCTTTGTAGCAATCATAATATTCCCCTTAAGATATAAAAATTAATCGAAATTTTGACCTAATTTTAATAGACAATAATAGAAACTCTTAATTGGCAAATTAGGTTGCAACAAAATTTATTATTTATGTTGAACAAATTATGCTTAGATTGGCTTGCTCTTTTCGGCATAATCGTTAGTCGATATTTTTTGATCTGTGGGATAACCTACTTAGTTTTCTATTCTGCTTTAATCAAATATATAACCAAAATTAATTTACCTAGTAAAGCTATAGCGTGGAAAACAATTAAAAAAGATATGGAATTATCGTTATTATGCGCGATAATTTTTGCTTTTTGTGCTGCTTTGGCGATCGCAGCATATGATTTAGGGTTTACACGTTTATATACTTCTATAAATCAATATGGATTATGGTATTTAGGCGTTAGCTTTATTACATTAATATTTTTACAAGATGCGTATTTTTACTTTATGCATCGACTCTTTCACCATCCCTTACTTTTCAAAAAGCTGCATTTTGGTCATCATCGTTCAAAAGTTCCAACACCTTGGACATCTTTCGCATTCGATCCCATTGAAGCATTTATACAAGCACTTTTCTTTGTCTGTATAGTTTTTATTTTGCCCCTTCACTATATTCCTTTAATTACAGCTTTGATTGTAATGACATTATGGGCAGTATTTAACCATATTGGATTTGAGTTATTTCCACCATCGTTTTATTCTAACTGCTTGGGAAAATGGTTTATTGGTTCAAAACATCATCTAATACATCATCATAAATACAATTTACACTACGGATTATATTTTACATTTTGGGATAAACTTTTAGGAACTCAAGATGCGAGTTATGAATGTGATATTTTCCCTAAAATTAATTTATAAGAATTCAGAAACCCGGTTTTTCAAAAAATCGGGTTTCTCAACTTTATTGAGAGCAAAGTTTTTCCCGTACTTCCATTAATATTTTCCCTAACATATTCTTACCACTACCATCTTTACCGCAACCCCAATAATAATCACCTGGTGCATTTTCAATTATTTCTTCATCACCAGTCGCAAGTAAAATTTCGCGAATTTCTGGATGAGTCTCAAACTTTTTCAAAATAGCTTTCCGCATGATATCGTCTTTAACTTCTTCCCAATCCCCACGTAAAGGACGTTTTCTGTCTCTTCCCATTGAAGCAGCTTGTTTGGGAGTTTTCGCTTGCTGAATTTCTTCTAAATGGTGAGTGCCGATAAACTTTTGAGCTTGAAAATAATGTTCGGTTGTTTTCCACCAGTATCCATCTAATTCCACACCGTGGGGTGAGAAGTTTGAGAAGCAACCGTATTTATCCTTGGTGGTGTAGAAGTAGATGGGCATATTGATTTTGGATTAATTGAATAATCTATCTTACTACTGTACTACAAATAAACTACGAAGATAATCTAGAGACTACCCATCATCGTCATCGTTTAAAGTTTCAGAGTCCCTATTCGACTATACATGAAACTAATGTGGATTTTGTGGAAACTGGCAAGTTAGCCAAAGAATATGCTCAAGAGAATAATCTTTTTTGGGAAGGAGGATTTTTCAACTTCTTTCGTCGCGAAGGTCTTAAAACTGGTTATATGGAAGGAGCAACCCAATTAGATTTCCAGGTTGATGTGGTTTTTCAACCCATTAGTAGTGGTATGGGATTTTACGGGGGATATTTTGGGTTTAAGCAGCTTTTAGCGAATGGTTATATCAAGAAAATGCCTCGTTTTGTTGCCGTGCAGCAAGATACTTGTCCTCCTGTTTATACAGCATTTCATGCCAATCGAGAACAAATCGCCGATGAAGATATCGTCCGCAATCCACAAGGAAAGGCTGAAGCTATTCTGAGGGGGAATCCTACCGCGAGTTACCCTTACCTACGGGATTTAATTCGCGAAACTCAAGGAACAGTTGTTGCTCCAACTCAAACAGAAATTCTCGAAAGTTATAAAGTTTTACAGGAGGCTGGAATTTCTGTTTGTCACACAGGTTCATTGTCTTTAGCTGCTTGTAAAAAGTTGATTCTTGACGGGTGGATTTCTCGTGAAGAAAAATGCTTGCTGATGTTAACTGGAGGAACGATGTAGTCTAGCGAATCCACCCACAGTACCCCTAATTTCTAACGCTACTTGTTACAGCCGGGGGAACCCCGGCAACGCAGTGGCTCAATTATGGGGTGTGGTGCGCTCGCGACTTTAGTCGCCAGTTTCATCGCTTTTCATAATATTATTTGTCCTAAAGCGCACATTTAAAATAAAGCGCACATTTAAAAAGCCTAGAAGGTAAGCGCGGACAGATCCCGTTCCGGAACCCTAGGGGCAATAAGCCCAAAATCTTGTACAAATATGGGAGTTATCTCCTAGTACAGTTTTTGCTGGACAAAATTGGACATTTAGCGATAAAAGTGCAATATTCTTTTTAAATAAAATTTACATAAACTTCCTAGACTTGTTTCCAGTTTTTATAGTAATTTATGGTTGTGCTTACTTACATAATCATTTATAGTAATTAGTCTATTTGTGTTGCTAACTTCTATCAAAACTAAGCTCAAATTGACATCATCACAAAAAATTCTGATGTCAAAGCATGCTGGCATATCCCGGTTTACCTATAATTGGGGACTTGCAACATGGCAAGTTTTGTATAGAGAAGGATATCAACCCAATCACTTGATTTTAAAGAAATTTTTTAATAATGAAGTCAAGCCTGCTTTACCTTGGATAAAAGAGAAAGGTATTTGTCAAAAAAT
>JBCBPQ010000286.1:0-9018 GCA_039820645.1 Cyanobacteria bacterium J06633_8
AGTAGCAGGTAGTAAGTAGTAAGTAGCAAGTAGCAAGTAGAAAGTAGCAAGTTCAGGTATCTTACTTCTGACCTATTCCTCTTATCCTTTACTCCGTTACTCATTAACAATTACCAATTACCCATTACCAATTACCAATTACCAATTACCAATTACCAATTACCAATTATCAACCTTCACAGTTTTGGTGAATGTTTAAGCAAAAATAATATAGCTTCTAACTAATATCAATTATGAGTCGAATTCTGATTGCTGAAGACGAATCTCGTATTGC
Source organism: Cyanobacteria bacterium J06633_8 (assembly GCA_039820645.1). GTDB lineage: Bacteria > Cyanobacteriota > Cyanobacteriia > Cyanobacteriales > Nostocaceae > Rivularia. Next base: position 275 of record JBCBPQ010000286.1, read on the forward strand.
TTCATTTATTGCCAAGGGTTTGCGTGCTAATGGTTTTGTTCCTACGATTGCATCGGATGCTCGAGAAACCCTTAACTTAGCAATTGGCAATCATTTCGATTTGCTGATTCTCGATTTGGGGCTTCCCGGTAAAGATGGTTTAGAGGTTTTGGAAGAAATACGCGGACAGGGAGAAGGTTTAGCGGTAATTATACTGACAGCCCGCGATGATATTAACGATAAGGTTGCAGGGTTTGAAGGTGGTGCTGATGATTACATGACTAAGCCATTCCGGTTTGAAGAACTACTGGCTCGTATAAGGGTAAGGTTGCGAAATAGTCAAGTATCCCAGGGTACAGAAAAAATGCTGTTAACAGCAGGAAGTGTAGTACTCGATTTACGAACTCGGAAAGTACAAGTAAATGGCGACAATATTGACTTACCAGCCCGCGAGTTTACTTTAGCAGAAACGCTTTTTCGCCATCCAAACCAAGTTATGAGTAGAGAACAACTCTTGGATAGAGTTTGGGGATACGATTACGATCCCGGTTCAAATATTGTAGATGTCTATGTTGGCTATTTACGAAAAAAATTAGGTCGTGAATTGATTGAAACTGTCCGAGGTATGGGTTATCGCTTACGAAGATGATATTGTTTGGGGAAAGTTTTTTTAATTATAAAAATTTGTTAAACATTCATAGGTAAGTATTTTAAATAACTTGATTATCAACAAAATTTTATTAAGATTGATTCGGGAAGTATGAATAGTTGGTGCATAAATGAAATTATTTATTTTTTTTGTAGGTGAATTATAAACCTACTGCTATGACTAAATTTTATGATTAAATTTTGACTAGTTTTTAACTCATCTTTTTGAACGAGGGTATTTACATATTCTGAGATGCTCCTGTATTTTCAGATGTTCTAAGTTATTGCCAATAAAGTTAATTTAATCGTTTTTTCTGCGAAGAAAATAAACATAAAATTGCTGAATTGAGCATTACTTTTCTCATTTGCTATTACAGTTTTCGATTGAATTAATACATGCCTCTCTTAAACGCATGGGAGAGGCAAGCGGTAGGGGGGGATAAGTTTTACTCTTTGGTTTGGTATTGCAATCAATCGAAAATTTCTATACAAAGACGCGCTGCGAATACAGTAGGAAAGAAGATAGTAGTGAATCATCAGTTAGTAATCGTTGAATTAAGTGCTTTTTGTATAGTCTCTTCGAGTCATTAAAGTAAATTCAATTAAATTCAATTAAATTCAATCCAATACTACTCGCTTAAGCCTTCTTAAACTCGTTTTCAGATCCCCCAACCACGCCACTTGCTACAACCGGCGGAACCCCGGCAACGCAGTGGCTCCCCTTAAAAAAGGGGGCTAATTTCCCTCCAATAAACAGGAGGGCTAGGGAGGATCTCGTCTTAACCGACAAATATTGCAATTCAATCTAATTTGTCGAATAGTCTGTTTCAAGCAATTCAGAATTATATGAAGCTATGAAAATAGTGTAGTTGATATAAACCTTAACTTTTTAGCGGTAAATATTGCAGATTTTGTAGAAATTAAATCGGCGAAAGCTTATTAAAAATTATTTTTGTAGTGCGAACCTGAAATCAGTTTTTCTACATACATAAATTTAAAAGTAAATAAACGCAATCTACATCACTAAATTTTTTTACTTGTAAAGAGTTAAATATTATCGCTGTTAAAAAGGGATGATGCCCCCATATTTAATTCTGAGTAAATACCTATCAATTATCGATGAATGAAGCCAGCCAGAAAAACACCATTATATTGTTGAGAGAAATATAAAGTGGGAAACAGTAAGTCTTTTATTTTGCCGCATAAAATCTGGATCGCTTTGCTTATTATTACTGGTACTTTATGCTTCAGTTTAATATTGCCTGCAAATTTAAAACTTGCTCAACTTGTCGGCTTAGATAAACCTGAAGAAAAAATTATCAATGCCGCAACAAATAATCAGCAGTTAGTTGCAGAATTCCAAAATGCAATGGAAGCAACTTTAAACGAGCAATTCAAAAGACAAAACTTACTTTCTGCTGCACCTTCTAGTTTTAATAGTAAGGTTATTTATGAGATAAAGCCGATAAAAAATAAAAAAGTTATTGCTTTAACATTTGATGATGGTCCTTGGGAAAAGACTACTCAACAAACATTAGATATATTGAAAAAAAATAATGTTAAAGCAACATTTTTTGTAGTTGGTAAAGCACTGCAAAATAATTCTAAATTAGGTAAGCAGATTGTAGTTGATGGTCATGCCATCGCTAATCATACTTGGAATCATTGGTATCATTTTATGAACCCCCAGGTTGCTGCCTTTGAAATTGATAAAACTACAGATTTAATTTATAAAGTCACGGGAGTTAAAACGAATTTATTTCGTCCTCCTGGTGGACATTTAAGCAATGGCTTAGTTGCTTACGCTAAAAGTAGAAAATATGCGACATTAATGTGGTCTGCTGATTCTCGCGATTTCCAAAGACCTGCACCTGCTACAATGGTGAATACGGTGTTAAAAAACGCACGTCCGGGTGGTATCGTATTGCTTCATGATGGTGGTGGCGATCGCACGAATACAGTAAAAGCTTTACCTCAAATAATAAATAAGTTAAAGCAGCAGGGTTATAGCTTTGTTACTATTCCCGAACTTTTGGAAATGGCTGAGAAAAAATAATTTTAAGTTATTTTTGTAGCTGATTCTGTTTGCCTCTCTTGAGTAAATGAAAAATTTATCATAATAATTTAATGTCATTTTAATTTGCTTCGATATAATATTATTGTATTATCAATTATTTAGTAGATTATAATAACAAATTATAATTTGGATATTTATTTTTTATATGTTATTTGCTTGATTTTACGTTGATTGAAATGCGAATAACAGCTATTTCTAACTTTTCTTACATAATAAAGTAATAAGGTTCCATCAAAGCTATAGATATATAGAGATATATAGAGATATATATATAATTAGTTATTACTTACTAGGAAAGAATATTTGATAACTTTTCCCAATCTGATGATTGAAATTTATATTTTCTGTTTATAGTTAAAAAAGTTAAATGAATCACATATTAATTGTTGAAGATGAAATTCGTCTGGCTGCATTTTTGCAGAAAGGTTTTAAAAAAAAAGGTTATATAACTACCGTCGCAGAAGATGGACAACAAGCCATTGAAATTGCTTCTAGCAAGCAATTTAATTTGATGCTGCTAGATTTAGGTTTACCAATCAAAGACGGTTTGACTGTTTTACAGGAATTACGGAATCAAGGTAAAAAATTGCCAATTATTATTATGACTGCTCGCAGTGACGAACTAGATAAAGCGGAAGCTATTGCTTATGGTGCTGATGATTATCTGACAAAACCCTTCCCTTTTCAGGATTTACTTTCTCGTATAGAGGAATATTTGTATTTAGTTACAAACTAATAGCTGTTACAAGATGTTTAAAAAGTATCTTTATTTATTTTTGGATTATACCCCAAATTTATTTTATGAGGATAATTTATATAAATTTTATCGCAATGATTTGTAGCAATAAAGTCTACAAAATAATTAGAGAAAATTCTTGCTTTCAAGAAGGATAAAAATCTTTGTACCATCGGATAAATTGTTCCATTCCTTCCTCAATAGTTGTAGTTGGTTTAAATCCTACATCCTGGATTAATTCGTCAATATCTGCATAAGTACGGGGAACATCTCCAGGCTGCATGGGTAAAAAATTCTTTTGGGCTTCTTTGCCTAATGCTTTTTCGATTACTTGAATAAATTTCAATAACTCTACAGGTTTATTGTTGCCGATATTATATATTTTGTAGCGAGCATTTTTATGGGCTTTATCAACCTGTGGTTTTTGAGGTTTATGCATAACTCTGACAACACCTTCAATCACATCATCAATATAAGTAAAATCTCGCTGCATCTTACCGTAATTGAATATATTAATTGGCTCATTTGCTTCAATTGCTCGAACAAATTTGAAATAAGCCATATCAGGTCTGCCCCAAGGACCGTATACTGTAAAAAAGCGTAATCCTGTAATAGGTAAACTGTATAAATGGCTGTAAGAATGCGCCATCAATTCGTTTGCTTTTTTAGTTGCAGCATAGAGAGAAATCGGATTATCAACATTATCGCTGACAGAAAAAGGAATTTTGGTATTGGTACCATAAACCGAACTAGATGAGGCAAATACGAGATGTTGCGGTTGGCTTTGACGACAAGCTTCGAGGATATTTGCAAATCCAACTAAATTAGTATCAACGTAAGCAAAAGGATTTTCGAGGGAATAGCGTACTCCTGCTTGAGCTGCAAGATTAATTACGCAATTAAAATTTTGTTCTTGAAAAAGTTTTAGTATCTCTTGGCGATTGTTTAAGTCTAATTGTTGAAATTGAAAATTACTCTGTGGTATTAATTGAGCCAAACGAGCTTTTTTTAAATTAACATCATAATAATCATTGAGATTATCAATTCCGTATACTTGTTCTCCATCAGCAAGTAGTCTTTGTGCCAAATGATATCCAATAAAACCAGCGACTCCAGTTATAAAAACGTTCATGATGATAATTTTCCGATTAAATACGGACTAGTATATATCGCATCAAACTTAATTTTACTTAAAGCTATTCCGATTTGAAATGCTTGCTGCTTGCCTTTCTCTGTTAGTAAAGACTCATCAAAAAAATTATTAACTCCTAACTCCGAACACTGATTAAATGGATTACGCTGATTCCACGGAAATTGTTTATTAACTCCTAATTCCTAACTCCAACAATTTGTTTTCTTTCCCCAAAGATGCTTGCAGTAAATACATTTGAGCGTACCTTCGGCTTAAACGCATTAATTTTTGATGGGTTCCTTTTTCTAAAATTTGTCCGTTTTCCATGTAGAGAATTAAATCTGCATGTTGAATAGCTTTGAGGTTATGAGAAATGGTAAAAGTTGTTTTTGAGCTAGTTAATCTATCTAAAGCTTGATTGACTAAATGTTCGCTTTCTTGGTCTAAACCAGTGGTTGGTTCATCTAAAATGACTATAGGTGCATTACGTACTGCAGCCCTTGCGATGGCGATTCTTTGTCTTTGCCCACCCGAAAGTGTTGAACCTCTTTCTCCTATGATGGTATCGTAACCTTGGGGTAAGTCGATGATAAAGTCATGAGCATTTGCTAAACGTGCTGCTCGTTCAATCTCTTTATTAGTAGCAGCTAAATTACCGTAAGCAATATTGTCTCTAATACTTGCAGCAAATAAAATGCTATCCTGTAAAACTACGCTAATTTGTCGGCGATAAGATTGTAATTTATATTCTCTTAAGTCATGACAATCTACGAATATTCCCCCTGTTGTGGGGTCGTAAAGACGCAGCAATAAACTTGTTAAAGTTGACTTTCCGCCACCAGAAGAACCTACCAAAGCTACTTTTTGTCCTGCTGCTACCTTGAAACTGATATTTTTGAGAATAGTCTTTTCCAAATCGTAGCCAAAACTTACGTTGTCAAATTCAACACAGCCGCTTAATTTAGGTGCATCAAATGCAAAACGGCGATCGCTAATATCTGGAACAGTATCTAAAATATCTAATATACGTTCCCCCGAAGCAGTGGCTTTACTAATTTGTGCGATGTATTTTGCTAAAACTCGCATTGGTTTAAATGCGATACGGAAATAGTTGACGAATATTAATAAATCTCCGGGAGTGATATGGTTACGCAAAACTAAATGTACTCCCCTCCAAAGCACTAAAGCGGTTGCTAATCCCACTAAAAGCTCTACCAACCTTTCCAAACCAGCGGAGAGTTTTCGTATTTTGACGCTAGCCTGTAAACTTTGACGGTTTTGGTTGCCAAAAGATGCTTCTAACATATCTTGTAGAGAAAGCGCTTGCACAACTTTGATTGCACCGAAAGATTCCGCAGCAGTAGCAGCAATAGTTCCTTCTCGTTTGCGTTGAGATTTGACTACTCCCCGAATGCGTTTGGTGAGACGATAAGTAGAAAATATAAACAAGGGGAATAAAGCAAGGGCAATTGTAGCTAATTCCCAATGCAGCCAAAACATGACAAAAATCATCCCGATAATTGTCAGAGAATTGGCAATCAAAGGTAGTAAAGCCATTACCGTAACTTCCCGTATTTTATCGATATCAGAAGTTATGCGGGCAATTAAATCGCCAGTTTTGGATTTATGGTGAAAAGAGAGCGAAAGCCTTTGAATATGGCTGTAAAGTTCCGTGCGAATCTCAGTTAAAACATTGCTTGCAGCTAGTGCCATCCCATAGACGCTAAAGTAAGCGGCACAAGCACGTAAACCGACAATAGCTATTAAGCTAAAGGAAAAAATAGTTATCAAAGTTACCGGAGTAAATCCCGATAGTAAAGGTAACTGGGAAATTTTGGCTTTAAAATCATCAACCAGAATATAATCAAAAATTAATTTTAAAGGCCAAGGTTCTAATAAATGTAAAATAATTTCAGCCATAAGTCCAAAAAAGGACATAGTTAGCAAACCTTGTTGCTTGCGAATTTGAGGTGCAAATCGCTGTAATATCTTACTGATTCCAGGTAAAGCTGCTTTGATATTCTGCGGTTTTTGGCTAGCCATATTTTACGGGAATGGGGATGGGTAATAGGGAATGGGGAATAGGTAATAGGGAAGATATGATGAATTTATTAGTCCTATTTATAGGAATTTTGCTATTAGACTCTTAATTGCATTCCCTGTCTGGTGTGTGAAAATAATTATGCCTATTAACGAGTAATTAATGCTCGCTGTTTATCAACAGCTTTATTTTGAGATGTTTGCTGTTTTGGTGGTAAATTTTTAAAGTAATTATCGGTAATCAATTTATTAACTTTATGCTCAACAGCAATAGCTTTCTTCTCCAACCATAAAGGATTCCAACCAAAAGTAAAGTAGCGTAGGAAAGGTTTTAAAAAACCGTTTTGACGACGATAACCCATTCGTTTATAGCGTTTTTGAAAGTATTTTTCTTTAGTTGATAAATTCCATTTTTCGGCAAAGTGTTCTAAACTAGCAATTTCCCATGCATCGCTCCAACGCAAGAGAAAATATGATAATTCAGGGATTTCCCATTTCAAACCAGTTACATAGGTGACGACAGAAGTAGGTTCGCAATAGAAACTTCCACCAGCATTATTAACAGTCATACAAAAATCAATATGCTCGCGAGTACTCAGAAGTGCTTCATCTAATAATCCAATTTTTTCAAAAATGTCGGTGCGAACTAACATACAGTGAAATTCAGCAAACTCGCATTTTTGACGCTGCAATTGGGATTTTACTTCTGCGAATTTGCGATTTACAAAGTAATGTTTTTCATGAACTTTGCGCTTAATTGTGCCATCAACATTTGTTTTTTCCACAATATGAGCTTCACCACCAGCTAAGTGAATTGTCTCACCAATATTTTTACCAATACAGGTAAGAGGGCAAACTACAGTAGCCGTTTCTTCTTCAGCACATTCTAATAAAGAATTTAACCAACCTCGACTAACAAGCACATCATTATCGACAAATAATAAATATTTAGTATCAACATGAGGTATTGCTAAATTACGAGCTTGATTTGGCGATAAATAATGTTGGGTGCTAATTAACTGAAATCCTTTCTCATGGGATTTTTTTTGCAGATATTCTTGAATGTTCCGAGGAGAATTGCCATCAACATAAATTAAATTAAAAGGAACAGTAGTGTGTTCGTAAATACTTTCTAACGAATCCTTCGTTGCGCTAAAACGTTCGCGAGGAGATACAACAATTGTTACTTGTGTTTTATTCATAATTAACTATCTCTCTCTAATTCTTTCTCTGGGTAATCTGCGTCTTTGGGGTTTTAGTTATTTAAGATTAATCAAACAACTTTCAAACGTGGGATTTGATTATTAGAATTATCCAAAAATCCTTGATAAATACTCAACCAATTATTTAGTTCGACTTCCGGTACAAGTTGAGTTGCTACCTTAATTTTTGCTGCTGCACCTAATTCTTTTCTTAATTCGGCTCTATCTGCTAAATATCTTAAAGCTGCTGCTAATTCCGCTGCATTAGCAGGATTAACTAATAAGCCATTTACACCATCTTCAATAATTTCCCCGATAGCATCAGCGTTGCTACCAACAATTGCACAACCCGCTGACATTGCTTCTAATAAAGCATTTGGACAACCATCAGTTAAAGAAGGTATAGCGAAAATATCCAAATAAGGTAAATAAGCTAAAGTTTCTTGACGAGTTTTTATCCCAGTTATTTGCAAACGAGAACCCAATTCATGATTTTTTAATTCTTGCTGCCAATAACTTTTTTCTTTCTCGACAAAATCACCAATCAGCAATAAACTCACATCTATTTCTTTACTCAACTTACTACAAGCATCTAGAAGAAATTCAATACCTTTCTTACCGCGAAATCTTCCTGTTGTACCAATTACTAAACCCGACAATTCATTTATTAATGATGGCTTCGGCAATTCTTCAAAATTAATTGCTGCAATGGAATTCCAAAAAGCAGAAGATTTAATTTTGCTACTTGGACTAATTAAATTGGCTCTTTTTCGCAAAGTACGGCTGACAAAAGTCGTCCAATCAGAATTATCTAAAATCCATGAAATCGGACCATGATTTTTGGGACTAAAAATATGTTTATGTAAATCAGCACCACGCACGCTGTTAATAACTGGTACATCATTTTCTTTAGCTAAAAGTGTTGTGACA
>JBCBPQ010000287.1:0-8739 GCA_039820645.1 Cyanobacteria bacterium J06633_8
ACTTATTACTTATTACTTATTACTTATTACTTATTACGCCCGCCCCCACAGATATGATAACTGTTTAACCGGAGATGATATTACTCGCTGGGCGTTCGGTTTAGCAAAATCTTTGCAAAACCGAACGCCCAGCGAGTAATATCATCTCCGGTTAAACAGTTATCATATCTGTGGGGGCGGGCGTAATAAGTAATAAGTAATAAGTAATAAGTAATAAGTAATAAGTAATAAGTAATAAGTAATAAGTAATAAGTAATAAGTAATAAGTAATAAGTAAGGTAGAGAATAACCGCTATTTATGAAAGTAAATAATTTAATAAAATTCCGGACATTAAGCCTACTATAGAAAACAAAGAAGAAAGTAAAAAAGCTTGATTATCGCTGATTCCAGCTACTTGGAAATCTAATCTTACTAAAATAGTTGCGCTAATTATTAGCATAATATCTAGAAAAATTCTGAACTCAGCAAAAATAAGAAAAAATAAGAATGCCCCCAAAACAGCCAGCAAAAAAGATTTTAATTTAGTGTTGAATAAAAACCTCACATATTTGACAGCTTTTGACCAAGGGGTAGTTATTGCCGCAACTAAAAGTAAAACGCTAATTACAATCGTTAACCATGTAAATATCGGCAGGTTTTCTTGAGATAATATCCATCCGAATACGCTGTAAGTAACCAGTACAAGCGTCAGTGAAACCCAAGGAAGTTGTTGTATTATAGACATAATAGCCTCCATTGAGACAGTAAGTAGTTAATTAGTTAATTTTGAATAATCGTTAAAAAGTAATTATTCTTACTTGGCTCTAAGTATTAGTTGCACCAATTGAGAATAAAGTGTTTAATAGCACTGAATATGACGGAAGCTCGACAATCAATTTTACTTTACGATAGCTGGCTGTGATGCCGTAGACTATAACTCTATCTTTGATATCAAGCCAGGAAAGAAACGAAAGAATGTTTAAGTCAGCATGTAGAATAAGATTTTATTAAAAATTATTTCAATGTGTTCTTAAACATTTGTAAACTGATATCAGCTAAGTTGCGGCTTATCATATCTTGTTAAGGGATTATCATGAGACAATCTGTTATTGCGGAGCGCGTCTGCCTTATAAGTCATATTTTGGCTAAGGTTTTTGGACTTGTAGGTATTATGTTGGTGATACCTAACGCCAAAATGATTTTGAATTTTGGGGATGTTGGACAAACAGCTATGCAGTTGAGTATGGCTAATGGCGGTGTAGTAGATATTATTTTTGGCATAGTAGCCGTTTCATTTTATGCATGTAGAGTCTTGGGATGGGGGACTTGGTTGGGTTTTCTCATTCCTTCTGTTTTAATATCGGTAGGTAGCGAACTGTTGGGAACCAGTACTGGTTTTCCTTTTGGAGATTACAGTTATCTTAGTGGTTTGGGTTATAAAATAGGCGGTTTAGTGCCGTTTACTATTCCTTTATCCTGGTTTTATGTAGGTTTGTCAGCTTACTTAATTGCAAGAAGTGGTTTAAAGGTTGCCGAAAAACCAACATTGATGCGTCATATTGGGGCGATCGCCATTGGTGCTTTACTCTTCACAAGTTGGGATTTTGCTTTGGAACCAGCTATGAGTCAAACAGCTTTTCCCTTCTGGTATTGGGAAACTCCGGGAGATTTCTTCGGAACACCTTATCGAAACTATGCTGGCTGGTTTGGTACTAGCGCCCTATTTATGAGTGTAGCAGCTTTGATATGGGGTACGAAGCCGATTAAATTATGGCGTTCGCAATTAGTTCTTCCTCTAATTGTTTACTTAAGCAATTTTGGTTTTGCTGCTGGGTTAAGTCTGGGGGATGGTTATGTTATCCCAGTTTCTTTAGGTATTGTTTTAGGTGTAATTCCGGCTTTATTCTTGTGGTTGAAAAGTTCTACCGCGCCAAGGTATACAGTTGATGATGTAGAAAATGCAGCAAATGAAGTTGCAGTCGCTTCTGTAAAAGTTGCTGTAAAGTAATCATTCAACATAGCGAACAATAATGCAGGAGTTTTTGAGCGGTATCTCGCTTTGTATTCTACTTATTCAGGTACCAGCAGTTTTTGTTCTGCTGTCGCGTCTACTAAAAGGACCATTTCGTCAACCTCCGATTCTGCCCCAAAGTCCCACACCTGAACTTTTAGGCAATGTTAGCGTGGTGGTTCCGACTCTCAATGAAGTCGAACGTATTAGCCCTTTGTTAAGTGGGTTGAGCAAACAAAGTTATGAAGTCCGGGAAATCATCGTTGTGGATAGCAATTCCCAGGATGGTACCCGCGACTTAGTCAAAGAAACAATTGAAAAAGACCCGCGTTTTCGTTTGATAACAGATGACCCTTTACCAAAAAATTGGGTGGGTCGTCCGTGGGCTTTACATAATGGCTTTTTGAATATTGACCCGAAAAGTGAATGGTTTCTAGGAATGGATGCGGATACTCAACCGCATCCCGGTTTAGTTGCTGGTTTGATCAAAACTGCATCTGCTCTCGAATATGATTTAGTTTCGCTGTCTCCCCGATTCATTCTCAAATATCCTGGTGAATCTTTGCTTCAACCGGCGCTGTTAATGACCCTACTTTATCGATTTGACCCTGCGGGTGTGAATACCCAGGCATCCGAACGGGTAATGGCTAACGGACAGTGTTTTCTGTGCCGTCGCTCGGTTCTAGAACAGGTAAATGGCTATACCAGCGCCAAAGGTTCATTTTGCGATGATGTCACTTTAGCAAGGCAGATAGCCGCAACTGGTTTTAAAGTCGGTTTCTTGGATGGAGCTAAAGTATTTAAGGTAAGGATGTACGAAGGAGCAGTGGAAACCTGGAAAGAATGGGGAAGAAGTCTCGACCTCAAAGACGCATCTTCAAAGGCTCAAACTTGGGGAGACTTATGGTTACTCGCATCAACCCAAGGCTTACCTTTAATATTAGTCGCTTTACTATTATTTCTTTCTCCCCATTTTCTTTTCCCGTCTGTACTTCTATCTCTGAATCTATTTTTACTGCTAATTCGTTTTTTAATGCTTTTAGCAATAGCACCGTCTTACGATTTTACTCAAACTAAAGGGGGCCCTTTATTTTGGCTTTCACCAATTGCAGACCCCTTAGCAGTTTTGAGAATTTTCTTGTCAGCCTTTCGCACCCCACGACAATGGCGAGGACGCGAGTATGGTTGAGAGAGGGAGAGCGGGAGACAAGGGAGCAATAGGAGGGAGTAAAAATTACTATGCCCTATGCCCTATGCCCTATGCCCTATGCCCTATTCCTAACCTTTAACCTTGCTTACTCTTCTTCCGTGTCAATTTTATCGGCGCGTTCGAGTTCCCAAAGTATTTGATTACCCTCGCGACGTACTCGGGAAACTATCCAGTTTCTCCAACGCCATTGGTCTCCACGACTAGTAACAGCACTAGCATGGACGTTCATTAAGTCCGCTAATTCGGAACTTGTGATTAAGTAACCTTTTTCGGCTATTTCGTCAGCAATGCGAAGAGTTTCAACTAAACTGCGGAGTTGCGATACTCTTGTTTCGCGTGGTAAATCTTCGTTTTGCAAGGTAGCAGAGGCGCTAGATGATTCCATAGTTTTCGTATTGTTTGTGTCCGACTCAAGATTACTATTATGTATCTTTTTGTTAATAACGGGTGGCGTAATGTGTGAGTTAGATGTAGATGATACCTCAACTTCGGTTTTTTGTGCCAAATTAGCATCACTGAAATTGATATCCAGCATTTGCTTTAGTGATGGTATTTTCCCTGAAGCAAAACCACGGGCGATTGTGTCGCAGCGTTCGTTACCTATATTACCAGCGTGACCGCGAACATGTTGCCATTTAATCTTTTGATTATTAAGATTATCTAGAATTTGTAGTAAATCTTGGTTGAGTACCGGTTTTCCGTCTGATTTCTTCCAACCTTTACGCTTCCATCCTTTTACCCACTTCGTGACGCAATTAATTAGATATTCGCTGTCGGTGTAAAGAGTAACGGGTTTGTTTTGTCCAGCAGATTCTAAAAATTCCAAAGCTGCGATCGCGGCTTGCATTTCCATCCTGTTGTTGGTGGTTTTTTTTGATGCATCGCCGAGTTCGTGAATCGAACCATCATCGAAGTAAACAACAACACCCCAACCACCGGGACCAGGATTGCCGGTACAAGCGCCATCAGTATATATACTTTGAATTGTAGGTTGAGAAGACATAGTTAATATTTTAACTAGTGAAAATACGATGACATAACTACGACACGGTTAATAATGTTGTAGCAAATATCCGCCGCAAAAAGAGGAAAAAGGTTCTAGTTGCAACGAGTTATAAACGTTATCACGTTTGGAGACTAAGTTATTACAAGAAAAAAATATTTAATAATTTATTAATTTTTTTTCTATTGATTCTTGGTTTATTCGCGCTGAAAATTGCGAAATTAAGATGAGCAGCAATTGTGATGAAAGTTTAATTAAATTATTCTGAGCGACAACGAATTAAGCGAAAAAAGAAACCCGGTATCTTAAAGATACCGGGTTTCTAACTTATTGGTTAAATAATGAAAATGCTATAAATAAGCAGTTACTCAGACTTATTTCCTACATCCTGAATAAACTGCTGCCAAATTTCATTCGGAATCCAAATTTGATGTAAATCTTTTTTCGCGGCTTCATCATCTATACCTTCATAAAAGCGGCGATAAAGATAGATAAAAGCAGATACGCGCTTATTTGCTGCACAATGAACAAAGATTTTTTTATCGACGTTGGTTTTCATTACCCCAATAAATTCTTGTAACTTATCCTCGGTGGGGTTTTCCCAAATGACGGGTATATGAATGTATTGCATTTCTTGCGATTCAACAATTTCTTTCTCATTTGCTAAAGCGTTAGAAGAATCTTTTAATGCCAAATTAACAACAACTTGATATCCTGCTTGTTTGATATGAGAAAATTGTTCAATAGATGGTTGCCCGGCAGTAGCAATTTTATCTGAAATTTTTAGGTAGTTGTAAATATTTTCTAGACAGTTATGAGACATTTTAATTTATGAATCGATGGGCGACTATTTTAGGATAAAGTCTAAGTTTGCAGCAGGATTGATAATTTAGGGGAGAGTAATTAAACTTATAATGGCAGATTGGCATAATTGGTTTTAGGGAACATAAAAAAGTTGTATCAATTGATTAAAAATTTGAATAATAATGTTCTACTTCGGGAAATGGTTCATAAAAATGATGTAAAAGTTGTTTCCATTCTTGATATTCTTGTGATTTTCTAAAGCCGATGGTATGAGCTTCTAAAGTTTCCCAACGTACAAGCAGAATATAACGATTTGGGACTTCAATACATTTTTGTAGTTCGTGAGATATGTATCCTGGGATAGAAGAGATTATTTTAGAAGCTTGTTTAAATGCTGCTTCAAAATCATCAGACATTCCATCTTTTATATTTAAAATTGCAAGTTCGAGAATCATTAACTGAGAAACGGTAAGTTTAGAAACCCGGTTTTTTGAAAAAACCGGGTTTATCATCATCTTAAATTATTACAAATGATGTCGAATTGCTATATCTTAATCATCTTCTTCATCATTTTTAACTTGTTGAAGTAGTGAAACACAGTTGTTAATCATCCAGATAAAAACTTCTATTTGTGATTCTCCATCTTGAATGCGGTTTTTAGCTTGGATACCCATGAGAATAATTTGCAAGGTTAGTAATAAGGAGATAAGTTTGCGGGTTAAGTTTTTCATTTATCCATCTCAATTGGTTGATGGATACAGCATCCGTTTGGGTTAGTACCCCGAATCAAATTGTTAAACCACTAAACCGCTAGGGAATGCAATTCCCCAGCTAATAGCTCAAGTCATCTCAAGATGACTGAAGTAAGGGACTTGCAAGTAATAAATTGTCCCACCGTCGGTGTCGCCTTTCAGGCGACACCGCCACATGTCTAGGTTTTGTCCGGGATGTTTGTAAAACGGTGGGACAATTTATTTTTTGGATCTTCCTAAGGTAAGATTTAAGGTAAAATTTTCAGTTTATGGTGTCAATTCGCTACAATCCGGAAGAGATAAATTTGGGGTAGTAGTTAATTCGGGGTTAACCCAAATTTTGTTGAAATTTTTTCTATTCTCATGCCGAAGTATTCTTATGGAGAAAAAGTTCAAAATCGGGTGAAGCGTCTTTTGGAAGCGTTACTTGATTATGTCAACTATGAATTTGAACAAAATTTACGTATTGAATATAAGTGGGAACCAGAAGATAGCAATAGTCTAAATATCACAACAACTTTGCGGGATTTGCTAGCGCTTACAGGTAAAGACAAATATGATGCGAAGTTAAATAAAACGCAAATTGATTATGCGCTAAAGCATTATTTAAAAGAATATTTAGGAATTCTGGAAGACAATCGCACTCAAACTAAAGGTTCTGATGTGTGGATTTTTACGCTGAAGTTATGGGGAAGAGATAAACAAACCAATCTGAGAAAGTTTGATGAGTTATGGGAAGAGAAGAGGCAAGGTAAATCGAAGGAATTAGCATCAAGAGAGGAAAATGAAAAAGATTCATGGCGCGAAATTTTCCACAATAAACTAGAAAATCAACTACAATTCATCCGACACAAAGCCACGGAAAGAGGATTTGAAGTTAATGTTCATGTTCCCTTGGAGTAAATAAGGGTTTTCATAGATATCCCGCTTATTTCCTTGCTGCTGCGGGTATTGCGGAATTTAAAGAGTGTGACTTAGTAGATAAAATTGTCCAAAAAGTAGTTGAATGGGCATTTGGTAAATTTAATTCCGAAACTCAAAAGTGGGATCAATTTATTTACGAAATTAAACGAGCAGCAGAGGAAGTATTGCAAGAAACGAATAGGGAAAATGCCATTAATGCTTTGGTTGATTTAATCCGCAATCAAGATGTTGATAATTTTAGCAAATACAAAGCTGCGGAAAGTTTAGGGAAAATTTTAAAAGATAAGCATATGCCCAAAGTAGTCACAACTTTTACACCTTACTTATCGCTAGAGACTGATAGCAATAATCCCAGTCTATTCGAGAATTGCGACAAAATCATCTGGAAATGCGCTGAAAATATGAAATATCCTGACTTTTATCGAGCATGGCATCAATAGAATAATTCAACTATATAAACGCATCAAAACTTTTATCAAACCTGAATAAATGGTTTAAAAATTTCATCTAGTCATCTTTAGATGACTTTTGCTATTAGCTTGCGGTTTGCAACCGGAAGCGGGTTGAAAATATATAGATAATTCTTTCTAATTATGCTTATTTTCAAAATTGTTTGATAATAGGATGGTGCGTTACGGCATTTTCAAACATCTAATTTTTAAGGATACATTCTAAAGCCGTAACAGCACCCTACGAATACTATAGTTTAGAGGATGTTTTGAAAGCTATAAATGATACTCAAAACTTTTGAGATCCCCCTAAATCCCCCTTAAAAAGGGGGACTTTAACTAAAGCCGTAACAGCACCCTACAAATATTATTGTTTCTCATTTTTGTATTTTTCATTATAAAATGGTGCGTTACTATCAGATTAAGAAAAGCACGAGTTAATTTGGAATGAAATTTTTTTGGTGACATTTTAGGAATTGCTTTTCCGTCAACGAGTTCGTAGGTGATATCTCCTTCACCAGGAGGAAGATTTAAAAACTCTTCGAGGGTTAATTGCTGGTTGAATTGAACTACCATAATTCAAAAGTTAGCAGTTAGCAGTTAATAAACAATTTCCGTGGAATCAGCGTAATCCATTTAATCAGTGTTCGGAGTTAGGAGTTATTATTTTTTTCATTATAAAATGGTGCGTGAAATCATTAATTTATTTCACTCAAAGGAGTTGCTAAACCATCAATACTAACCATATTTTTCTTTTGATGATATTCCTTAATTCCTGATTCTCCTTTTTTAGCTGCCCATTTAACTAAATTTTCTCGCTGTGCTTGATAATCATATAAAGGTACGCTCATGCCGCAAGATGTTTGAACTCTTTCAATATCGGCTACTATTATTTGACGGGTTCCCGGTATTTCGGGAAATTGCGAATATAAGGATTCCCATTCTGAACTGTTAGGTAAAATAGTTTTTCCGCTACCATAAAGACGCAAAATAGACGGCGAACCTTCAAAAGCACAAAACATAAAGGTAATCCGTCCGTTTTCTTGTAAATGTGCTGATGTTTCGTTTCCGCTTCCTGTTAAATCTAAATAAGCAACTTTATGTGGTGAAAGTATACGAAAACTCTCTAATCCTTTGGGAGAAATATTTACATGCCCATCAGAGTTTAAAGGTGCCGTACCAACAAAAAACATGTGTTGATTTGCAATAAATTTCTGCAATTCTTCGGTGATAGAATCAAAGAGTTTAGCCATTTTCAGTTAACAGTGAACAGTTATCAGTGAACAGTTATCAGTGAGCAGTGAACAGTTATCAGTGAGCAGTGAACAGTTAACAGTGAGCAGTTAACAGTTAACAGTGAGCAGTTAACAGTGAGCAGTTAACTGTTCTTAGTTAATTTGCTAATATTCTATACCAATGGTTTTAGAGACTTGACATGACTTTATAGAAACCGGGCTTTTGCTCGAGCAAGTTACCTTGTTATGGTCGATGGGAGGCATAACACCTCCGCACCTCCAATTCAGATCCGGACGTGCAAGTTTCCCTGCATCCGGCTCCTAGATATCCTAGTCCGTAGACTTGCCCATGTGGTGCAATTGGTGGCATG
>JBCBPQ010000288.1:0-8727 GCA_039820645.1 Cyanobacteria bacterium J06633_8
ATTTCCCTGTTTTATATCTGTATAACTAATTCCATTCTGAAATAATGAACCTTGGGTAAATTTGTAAGTGTAACCAGAATCAATAATTGTACGGTAATTACCCAGGAACCATTTACCGACTAATTTCTCCATGTGGGTGGAATTACTACCTGCGTACAAGTTACCTAAAGTAGATCCTCTATACAATTTATTTGCAACATTACCGTAAACTACTTTACTTGATAGTACCCGCACATGCTCTGCCATTCCAAAGCTTTTAGCATTACCAACAATTTTTCTTAAATCTTTCACTTCGTATCCGTTGACACTCCCATAGTCCTTAGAACTGCGGAGAATAGACATCATATCTGTACGGTCAATGAAACCATCTTTCAGCCCAGAAAAGACTGCATTCCGAACGCTGTAATCATCGACGTATTGACTCAAATATCGACCAGCAGATAAGTCAAGTTTGTAGGAGGTTCCTGGGTTTGAGTAATTATAAACTAAAGCGTAATAATCACCTTTACCAAGCCACTGTTTAAAAGATTTCCCAGAATATTGAAGCAATTTACCAGAACTGTTGTAAACCGCGATATCTGCATTTCTACTACCTTCAGTTAAGGACAGGGAAAATTCACGGGTGCTATTGACAGAAAATTTCCAGAAATCGTTTCTATCTTTACCATAGCTTGTATTGTATCCTATCTTACCAGAAGCTCTGAGACTTTTATTT
Source organism: Cyanobacteria bacterium J06633_8 (assembly GCA_039820645.1). Taxonomy (GTDB): domain Bacteria; phylum Cyanobacteriota; class Cyanobacteriia; order Cyanobacteriales; family Nostocaceae; genus Rivularia. Next base: position 716 of record JBCBPQ010000288.1, read on the forward strand.
AGAGTTCCCAGAGTATCGGCAGTATAAATACTTCCATTAGGGTCTGCTTTAGAAGAAGAAGCATTAGAATATTCAATTTCAATTTCTTGTCCATCAGTAGTTATAGTACCTGCGTCATCTTCTGCTTTAATAGCAATAATTTCTGCATCAGATAATGTTTTTCCTTGAACTAATGCACTAAATAATTCTCCTTCATCTCCAGCGGCATCTACATCATTAATACGAGAATCTATAAAATGTCCGACTTCTTCTAAAATTACGCCAGTGATAGCATTAACATCATTTTGATGTGTATTAACAAAATCTCTAGATAAATAAATTAATCCATTTAAACTATCATATCCACCATTAGCACCATTTATTTTATCGCCGGAAACAATTTTTATTTCAGGAATTTCGCTAAAATTATCTTTACCAAAATTCTCAATTAATTTATCGGCAATTTCACTTTTAAAAGTTTCACCAAAAGCAAGTTCTAATTTATCAGTAAGAACAGCATCTGCTTCTAAACCAGTTAATAAACTTTGTACTTGTTCTACAGCTTTTCCTGTAATATCTAATTCTAAAGATAAATCATTAGCAAAATAACCATGATTAGAATTATCTAAATTTACTAAATCAGTAGTAATTAAAATTCCACCAACTTCTTTACTTTCACCAAATAAATCTTTATCTAAATCATTTGGCTCGTTGCCAATAATAGAACTTGAATCGATAGTAAAATTAGAACTAAACCGAGAATTATCTTGAGTATCGAAGCCAGAATCTAACATTTTTTTATTCCTTCTGGATTGAATCTGCTGTCTTTCTTTACGACGGGTTTTGATTTTTATGCAGATGAAGCGGGAGTTATTTATAAGTAGTTAAACATAATTAATTACACATAGAATTTACGCAAAAGTAACGAAATTAACTCATTTCGTCGCCTTTACGTAAGTCAAAGGTATTGTAGAGTAAATGTTTTTACTTGCTAAAACGGTTACTTTATTTACGCCGTTTTGTACTAGTTAAGTAGTTTTTTGACATTATCAACAATTTGCTGTTGAATAAAATCATCATAGGGCATTGGGTTATGATGCAAACGCTTCTGTTTGCGGCCGTTAGAACCACCAGGCCACGGTTGATATCCCGGACAAGTTACTTCAAGAGAGCCACAGTTGACTTTAATTGGGGAACCATTGGCTCGTCTGGCAATATTCTGTTCTTTCTGATCGCAAACTTGAGCGCGACAGTTTCTGACTTTTCCATTTAAAGCACTATCGAAGGGAACTGCATTGTCAGTATCTAAGCGATTACTTTGCCATCTGTTGAAAAAGTAGTCAACATTTGCAGGTATTGTGCGTCGTCGAATCGGTTCTCTAAATCCTCCAGCAGCGACTGGATCTATAACGCCTAAGAAAAGAATTCTTCTTCTTATTCTGGGTGCAAGACTGAGCAAAGAATCACCACCAAAACTATGTCCTATTAATATTAATGGTCGATTTGGTTCTAAGTTATTGTTAATATAGTTTTCAGCTTGTCTGAGAAATTGTCTATCGTTGGAAGTCATGCTTCTTTGCTTTGCACGGTTGGTAAAACTATCCCAAGGAACGTCGCGAATTTCTGCACCCATTGCGGACAATCTTCTTTTTACTTTATTCATTTCCCATGCACAACAGTCCATATAACCATTAACAAAAACTGCATAAGGACGTTTATTAATCTGCCGATAAGTCATTTGTGCTTCGGCTTTTTTGGAGTTGGGTAACAATATTGAAGTAGAAAGTGTTACAACTAAGCTAATGGTAGTAAATAATTGAGATATTTTCATTTTTTCAAGTTAACTAATAATCAAATTGCTGTTATCTCTTACGATGATTTCTAGTTTTTATGCAATACAAACCTAATTTCAGCTTTTCCTAACAAATATCCCTCTGCCATAATCTGGAGAGGGAAAGAGAATGAAGTTATATTATGTATATAAAAGCTTATTTTGATAATAATTTAGAAACAGGATTCGAGCTTTTCGGAAAAATTAGTTTGTGTTACTTTTACTGGAGTTTGTTTTACCTTACTTCGAGAAATTTCTAAGGAGCAGGCTTCCTCAGATATGCTGTTTTTTGAACTTGTAGAAACTTGTTCAACTTTGGTTTGTGAAATATAAGATGTTGTTGGTAAAGAAGCGGCTGTTTCTAGCTCAAGGATATGAACGCTTCCTTGAGGAATGTTAACTAATCTGATTTTTTTCGCAGAAGTTAAACCATGTAAAATACCAATCGCATTTCCAGCATAACTACCTTTGATAGTACTATCGGTGTCACTGCTAAAAGCTCCTGCAATGCTCCCAGCAAGACTAGCGGATACCTTAGAATTCTTTTTGGCTTTCTGGTTGCCACTTTTTACAGTAATTTTCTGACTGGGAATTACAGGGCTAGTAGCTTGAATTGAAACAATTTTACCTCCAACAATAATAGATTTTGCAACTATTTTAATGTCTTTTTTATAAGGTACTAGTTCTATTGCAACTGGGCTATTAGCTTTAACAACTTCTGCTCCATTTTGGTCTAAAATTGGTTGGGCTAAAAGTACCGTCATTGGATAACTCTTCTTTTTTCCGGAATCTACTTGAACTTGTTGGGGAAAAGCGATTACTAATGCAGATGATTTAGGAAGTACACTTGTTTGAGATTGAGTTTCTAAATTTGTTTGTTGATTTGATTGAGCTATAGCAGGAATAGCATTTGTTGTTGATGCTAAAACAACCATAGCGATACTTAATAAGGTATTACTTTTCATTTTCTTGTTTCCTTTTTTATTGAAGAGTTTACTAATTCTTAATTTTGATGAATATATGTTATATTTTAGGAAAGAATATAGCCATAAATTTTATATTGATGCGAATTATATGCTTTATGGCTAATGCAATAACTTATTCCCCAATATTCATAATCTGTTGAAATACCCCTAATTGCTTTTGCGTTTTTATCTTCATGCGTTGGGTTTTTTGTTGTTCGTTATTTATTTCTATTTGACCAGCAGTCTGCACAAAAATGCCACAATTTTGACCGACAGTTTTGCTTTCGATTATTGTCTTATCATACTCAATATGCGAATCTTTGTTAAAAGTATCTTTTTGCTTACTAACGGTATTTTTTGAACTACTGCTACTATTCTTTTTTTCTTGACTTCCCCCTAAACTACCGCCAATTTTGAGGTAATTAAAACCTGCATTAGCACTTCCTTTACTAGAATTAGTATGTGCTTGTTGAGTAGAATATTTATAGTATGAACTTGTGGAGCCGTTATTATTCATACTTATAGAACCTTTATTAACATGAGTATCTTGAGCGACAATATCATCACAATAAGCACGATGGTTTTCTGCTAGAACATCATGGTTAATCCAAGATTTAGATTGTGCTAATGCTGGTGAAACTGAAGTGAAAATAGCGGTTGCAGCAATCAAAGAAGTCATTAAGTTTAAACGCATTGTTGTGTTCCTTTCTATTCTTATCTGTATGTCATCTTTTACGACGGGTTTCGGATATTATGCAGTTGGAATTACTTTTTTTGAAAAATGTCTGATATCCTTTCCAGATACATCGAAATTATTAAAAAAATTAGCTAAAAAACTCTGCGCCCCTCTGCGTGTACCTCCGCGCCCCTCTGCGTTCTAAAATATATCTTTTAAATAGCAAGAGACGTAACATTGTTACGTCTCTACAAGGGTTTTATGTATTTAAGATGCACCATTTCTAAAACTGTCTCGGAATAAATAATCAAACTTGAATTCGTCAAAATTTAGATGTGAATTAAAAAATCGTAAACAATCGCGCCATAATACCAGAAAGTGTCTTAATACTCCCAATAATCCCCACTGTATTATTCACATCTTCTAGTGCATTTTCTAAAGATTGAATAGCCAGATTGAGTTCTGCTTCTAGAGGTTTCATTTCTGCTAATACTTCTTGTAAATCTTGCAATTCTAATTCGTGAAGATAATGACGACAAGATTCCCGGTATTTGATAAATTCTTTTTTCTTTAATTCATCTGTTTCCGCTTCAAATTTAAATTGAAGTGCAGGAGAATAAAGTTCTAAAACTTTTGTTCTCATTTGAGTTAGTAAATTATCAGTTGTTAACATCTTTCTATTTCTCCTGTGTGTTTGGTTGATTTGGTTAGTTCGCTTGATTTGCTGGATTTGCTTGCTTTGGTTGCTTTGTTGGTGGCTTTTCTAAGAGTGCTAAAAATTCATCGATATCTTCTAAGGCATTGTTAAGACGTGCAACGGTTATTTTGCCTTCAACAGTATCTTTAAAAATATCTTTAAATTGTTTCAAAGCATCACTAGCACTTTCTAATTGTTCTATTCGGTTATCGGATTTTAATATTTTTATTCTTTGTTCAATCCAGGCTCTCTCCTTTTCATATTCCATGTTCTTTTCATTGATTAAGGGACGAATTACAAAATGTTGTTCTTGAGCATTTCGTATAATGTCATTTCTTACCTTCATAAATCCACTCAATTTATTGAGCATTTTTTGCTGAATTGTAAGCTCTTTTAAAATTAATTCATCGCGCTTTTCTAGTTCTTCTCGTAAAGCGCCTTTAATTTTAGAATTTATGACCAAATTTCCTATCCCTTGTAAAGCTTCCTCTTCTGGAAATAAGTTAGTTTTTTTGAGATTTTCACTAACTGTCTTTAAATTTTTGGCAATACCTGTAATTTCCTTTTGAGTTCTTTCTGGTGCATCGCTATCAGCTAATTTATCTAATTTATCAAAGTAATCTTTTAACAACTTATTATGATTTTTAATCTCGTTGATTACTTCTATAATTTCTCTATCTTGAGCGGCTTTTTTTTGATATTGTTCCACTGTTTGATTGGAAATTATATCATCTGCTAAGATAGTTTCCGAACTTGCTTTTATGTGTAGTACCTTTGCTTCTTCCAATAATGTATCTACAGCAACTGTATATCTATCTCCTGTCTCGGTGAGATTTTTATATTCTTTGCTATTGCGACAACCAGTTGATAAAGTTGCAATTACAGCAACTAAAACAAAGGTTTTACGAAAGTTGTTGAGCATAATTGTTACACTTGAAAATCAACTTCAAACAAAACTTGTTGTTATTTTTTACGACTGCTTTGAGTTTTTATGCAAATCTAAATCAAAAAAAATCTTTATATCCCCCAAACCCCGTTAAAAAGGGGGCTTTAATTGCTTTTCCTAGGCTTTAGTTCCCCCAAATCCCCTTAACAAGAAGGCTTTAGTTCCTCCAAAATCCCTTAGCAACAAGGCTCTTATTCCCTCCTTTTCAAGGAGGGCTAGGGAGTCACTCGCTTTCACCGAACAGTATTAATCCGCTTTTTCTTTTTTATTACAGCATCATATAATTAAAACCACTGATATATACTTAAAGGGCGAGTATTACATGCAACGCCGACAAGCTACGGTGGAAATTTTTTCCACCTTTATACAATTTGATATAGATAAATTTAATGCTTGGGTAACTGACGCAAAATTAAGACGCAGTATGAAAACTTGTTTGGAAAAATCTCCCAAACAAGATTCCTATAGCTTCTGGGCGCTTTACTGGTATAAAGCTTGGGAAAAATCTGCTCAAACTAGCGAGCAAGATGCAACCAATTACAACTCCTTAGCTTATTCCCATCTTTGTGCTTACTTACAAGAAGCTTGTTATTGGGCTGCGAGAAAATTAGCCCTCAATTCCTCGGGATATTCTTCTATTTCAGACTTCTTTCAAATTGCGATCGCGCAAGTTGGTAAAATATTAAAAAGTTTTAATCCCGAACAAAGTTCCCATTTAAAAAGCTACGCGGAATTATCTTTTGAGCGGATTATTCGCGATATGTTGCGGGTGCGTCGGGAAGCCGATATTTGCTCTGACGTGGCTCTGTTACATAAAGTTAGCCGTAGAAGATTGATAAAATCATTGCAAAATATGGGCTTAAACGAAGAAAATATCGCAAATTACGTTTTAGCTTGGGAATGCTTTGAGGAACTTTACACTTCTGGTAATACAGAAATTCGTCAGCGTCGCAAACCCGATATTGCTGATTGGGAAGCTATAACTCAACTTTACAATACTCAACTTTTAACCCGTGGTTTATCTTCTGAGGCAGTTAATTTACAAATTATTGAAAAATGGCTGACACAGAGCGCTCAAGCTATTCGTAATTTTCTTTATCCTAAATTTGTTTCTGCTGATACTCCCCTAAAAGATGATGGTAATGCTAACTTATTAGATATGCTGCCGGGAAATGTTCAAGATTCCTTGCTTACAGAAATGGTGGAGCAGGAAGAAACAGCTAATTTAAAAAGTCAGCAAACGCAGTTAAACGAAGTTTTATATCAAGCAATAGCAGCACTAGACAGCAAATCGCGACAATTGCTGCAAGTCTACTACAGTCAGCAACTTACCCAAACCGAAATTGCCAAACAATTAGAAATAAAACAATATAAAGTATCCCGTCTTCTGAGCAGTATAAGAAAATCATTATTGCAAACTCTTACCCAATGGAGTCAAAAAACTTTGCATATTTCTCCAACTTCCGTCGTAATAGCTTCTATAAACATTAGCCTGGAGGAATGGCTCAAGTTTCACTACAGTCAAACCGAAGAGGTTTAAAAAAAGTTCAAATTCGTGGGGAGCCATTTTGATTATGTTTAACACAGACATTCCGTTAATTCTCGATTCAAATCATTTGTACTTGGAAATTCCTCAATCTTCCCAAGTGTCGGAACAAAATTACTCAACTCCCGGTGCTTCTCGACGTGCTTGGATAAATCAACTTTGTCTTGAAGCATTTTTACCTTGGTTTCAAGAAGAAATGGCTCCCGATGCAAAACTGTCTGTGAATTATGCAGCGTTACCAAGTTTCTGGGAATTGGTTAACGGGGTACCTATCACTTTTGATAATTATCGTTTAATATTAATTCCCACTTTGGCAGTTGACAATGATGAATTGCGGGTACCCCAGGAATGGGTAGATATTCCGGAATTAGCAGCCGATTATTACATTGCGGTTGAGGTAAACCCCGACGATAATTTTATAAAAATATTTGGTTATACAACTCATAAAAATCTTTTAAATAAAGGGCTTTTAGACAATAACGACCGAAATTATAGTTTAGAAAGCGAAGATTTGATTGACGATATTAATGTATTAGCTGTTGCTTGGCAAATTAATACCTCAGAAACTTTACGAGCCGAAATAACCCCTTTACAATCAATTCCCCAAACCCAAGCAACAAATATTGTAGAACGTTTGGGAAACCCCGAAGTTAAATTTCCCCGTTTAGAAATTCCTTTTTCAACTTGGAGTAGCTTAATTTCCCAATCAAGCTGGCGAAAAAAATTATACGCAAAGCGTCAAGGATTACCCATCGAACAATCAATTACTCAATGGTTGCAGACAGGAATCACAAACTTATCTCAAATATGGGGATGGGAGAAAAAAGAATTTGTAATGGCTTCTGGAGGAATGCGGAGTAGCGCATCAATTCAGGGATTATCCAAGCAATTAACCATAGCAGATAATACATATGAATTGCGGATATTCCCTAGAGAAGAAGGAGAAGATACCATATGGAAATTTGAATTAAGGAATCCCGTTGCTGGTGGTAAAATTCCCGCTGGGTTCAAACTGCGATTGCTAACCGAAGATTTGCAAGAGTTTGAAAACAACGAGGATATCGCAACAGTTTCCACCGACGTATTGTATGTAGAAGTAATATTAGAGCCAGGGGAAGGATTGATTTGGGAAACTGAGCCGGTAGCGGAAGATTGGGAAGCGGAAGTTTTGCGGTTTTGATAACCTCACCCCCCTTAGAAAGGGTTCGTAGTTGCGCTTTAGCGCCAAATATTTGGCGCTAAAACGCAACTACGAACAATAATTTACCCATCAAAATTAATGTGGTGAAGTACTAGTATTAGACCACATTAATTTTGAGGAGTTCATATTTTCGCAGTGACTCGCTTCCGTTCACCATTTTTGGCGCTAAAA
>JBCBPQ010000289.1:0-8721 GCA_039820645.1 Cyanobacteria bacterium J06633_8
ATCCCCATATTGCTTTAAGTCTCGTTCATCAAAGATAATTTCTTGTCTTTGCAGCCAATGGACAGTACTTTCGTAATAATCAGCTAAGAAAAGCGCAGGAAAATAGATTCTCCCGGTTTTAACTCCTGTTTTTGAATGAGTAAGTATTTGAAATTGAGGCTCACTTAAAACTTCTGCCATTGCTATTACCTTCCGAAACTTTGTGTAATTTTGAAAGCTTGTGATAGATAAATTGGGGTACCATTACACAAGCTTTCATTTGAATTAATTAGATAGAGAATTGGAATATTTCACGAAATTTGATACTTTCCATTTCAAACCGTGAACTCTGTCTGCAATATTCGGTTTTGAAGATGCTCCATCGCATAGCAAACAAGTTTCACATTGAATTCTGTCATCTTGGGTATGACTACAGAGAATCTCGTTTTCACTTAAAGGTGCATCGGGAGCAATAATTCTGAAGGTTCTCCAACCTTGACTTTGAGCAATACGGGCTTCGGATTCGCTCTGTACCGAAGCCATTAAATATTGTTTCCAACGAGAGTCACATTTGTGAAATTGATGTGTATAACCCGTATACCTACCAGATGCAGAGATGATTGGTTCCCAAATATCAAATGGTACTGCTGTAGGGTCGCCATAGGAACCAATTCTGATAGGATATCGATATCTTTTAACAACTTCAATTTCGTTTGCACTAAATTTTGGATAAGAACCTGTAGCGTACTTACGATAGATGTTATTAACAGGCAGCATATTAACGTAACAACTACCTGTTTGACTTAATTTCAAAGGACAATCTCCGCAAATTCCTTTGTCGAAACCTCTCTTTGCAGCCTCTGTCGGTACAAAATTTTGTTGAATAATCCAAGATTGTAAGAGTCTGCCTGTTTTATGATTGGAAGTGTGGTTGATGAATCCTGTAAGAATAAGAGCTATAGCAGAACCGTCAATTAAAGATGCTCCTTCCCAAACGACGTAACTATTTTTCAACATATTAAAAGCGAACAATAATTTTGATTTTTGTGAAGCGAAAAAAGGTTGAACTGATGATGTATTTGAAATAATTTTCGACAGCAAAAGGGGAATAAAATCTGCTTTATCCCCCTTTTATTTCATTTATAATGCTAGTATTAATTCTCGGCTTTCATATGAGGATTAACACTTGCATTTACACGAGCAGCATATTCTCTTCTGCGCTGCCAAGATAATTCGTTTAGCACTACTAAATCTTCTTTAGTTTTACCAAATTTACGAAAAGCGAATTCAAGTAATTGTTCGAGAGAATAGCGCTTTTCTTCTACTTTTCCAAAATCCGATGCGAAGCGTTCTTTAAATGCATCCCAATTGAAATCCTGGAAATTGTTTTTAGCGAGAAGTCCACATAAAGAACGTATGGAATAATAGACTTTTGAGTAGAGTCTTTCTGAGTAATCACTAACTGAGTACTCGCCTAGAACGGAATCATCAATTGCTTGAAATTTGGGTGTAGAATATTTACGTTTAGCCATGAGGTAGATTTCTCCTAAGTACTTCATTATCCTCTGAGCGTAAGCTCTTATTACTCACATATTTCGGTATTTATTTGTGATGCAAATTAGCACCAAGATGAATCGTGATAATCTGCCATTAAATCCTTCATTTCACAGTTATGCTGATAATCGATTTCTAACTGTTGTAAATCTGTATCTGAAACTAAATTTTTCAGTTCGTGTATCATTTCTCTCAGATGATTTTCATCGCTGACACCTGAGTAGTAAATTTTGATGAACTTGTCAGATTTGCTCATAAATTGTTCGAGGTTTGTGACGAAAACCTGTTCGGAATCAATTGCCTGAATCATTATTTTCTCCTATTAACTATGTGAAGCGTTTTAGTACTCGTTTGGAAGCATTAAGACTTTTTCAACCAGATAGAGCTTGATATGGTTTAATGGAAAATCTGTATATTCGATTTCTTGGCGTAATACTTCTTGATTCGTGTCCCATTCACAAATCAAAACACTAGAATTTTCTTGAACTTGTAAATGCCAGATTTGAAATTCTCGTAGTTGTGGATTTGACAAGAATTGTTTTGTTTGATGTGAAGCTATTGCATCTAATAACCAGTAGCAATTAGCTTCTTGCGCTAGGTGTTGGATACCCTCTGTGTATTTCAATCCGAGCCAGTGTTTGTAGAGAGTAGCTGAACCATAAAATTGTTTTAGTTCGGTGATAATTTCATGTGGAGTTTTCATTATTTCAAAATCGTTTTACGAACTTCACCCTCTTATCGGCGTGAGCCGTAAAACGAAAAACTGCTGATAATAAATACCAGCAGCGGGAAATTTTTTATAGTGATTTAGTGATAATTGTAATTATTTTTCTACTAACTATTTATAGATGCAAAAAGTTCCTCACTCAGAACATTCCGCAATGATGGAACTTTGTTCACTTGCTAGGATTGCGACACACATAAAAGTGTCGGCTGCACCTATCATACGCTACTACACCTCATAAACCTTCAATATTTCATCACCATAATGATTAATCACCTTTACTGCAATCTTTCCAGGTTTACCGTTCTTATTTTGGGGTGAGTCAAAAGGACGGCTAATATTAGAATAAAGGTCTAACCATGCATCTTGATCAATTTCTGCTTTCAGAGTTTTCTTAAGTTTTTCATAGGGTTTATTTGCTCCAGTAAAGTAAGCATGACGTACAAAAAAGCTTTCACCGTTATAGTTGGTATCGATAAACCAGCAAGCAATATCATTTATTGAACTACTGCGAATTTCACCAGTGGTGGGGTCGTAAATGTCTAAACCCTTTAGTTCTACAGTAATTCTGCCATCATCAAGATGTTTGACTTCAATATCTGGTTCGCCAAAAACCATGAACAAGTTACCCGAACCAGTTTTTTTAAGTACTTCATCACCCAAAAGTAAATCGGGATTCATTTTGGTAACTAATACCTGTAACTTGCCGTAGCGTTTCGATTCTTCGGATACACCAGGGTCAAATGCAAAACCACAGACAATCAACAAGTCGTAGCTGATTCCTTGTACTGCTTCTTTAGCTGCTTCTTTGATTTGGTCGGAGCCAACTGTACCGTATTCCGGACCAATGGAAATTGCAACTCGTTTGACGGTACCATCTTTTTCGGTATATTCTCCTTCTGCTTGTATCCATTCACCAGCTAATGGTTCAAGGGAATCAAATTTGAGTCGTTCATTCTTTTTGGTATTTTGAACTCCTGCTTTCCTTAAGTTCTCAATAATCCTAAACTCAAACTGGTCAGATGCTTGCTGTGTTGCTTCTGCTTCAGAAGCTGGTTGTTCCGAGTTAGTAGCAAGGACGCGGTGTGGTGATAAACTTTCTACAGTAAACGGACCCGTTACCCGCAATCGCTTTTTATCTTCGTAGGGTTGGTCGTAAAGGATTTCACTGTCCGAGTTAAGAGCGATAGATTCATCAATTTTTTTCTGACGTTCTTGTTTTAACTTCCACCACTGCTCTAACAAGTCTTTGGCTTCCTGCGACCATTTATCTTCAGGTTCGCGGGGTATCTCCCATTCTTCCCACTTTTTCTTGAGCAGCTTATTTAATTTTGTACGGATGGGTTCTAGTTTTTGTTGATACTTTTCGTGAATCGTATCGATTTCTGGATTATTGGCGATCGCTCCTAATGTGATGTGTGGAACGCGCTTGTAAACAAAGCCTTTTTTGATGTCGTTTTCAGTTTTGATATTGGTCGGTGGTAATTTTGTGGTAATTTCTGTTTCTTTTTCGATACCTTCTGTGGAATCAGCAAGTAGGTAGTAGGGAAATTGAGCTGACATAAGGCGAGTTCTAGCTAATGCTAAAGCTACGCGGCTTGTGTCAATGGTAATCCAGCGTCTTCCCCATTGTTCAGCCACATAGGCTGTTGTGCCACCACCGCAAGTAGGATCTAGAACTAAGTCACCTGGGTCAGTAGTCATCAATAGACAGCGTTGAATGACTGTGCTGGATGTCTGAACTACGTATTTTTTATTGTAATCTGCTGTTGTATCCTGCCAGTTATTAGAAATGCGAATAACCGGATAATCATCTTGATAAATAATATATCTAAGCGTGCTTCCAGTATTAAAAAATCTTTGAGCAAAACATAGTCTTTGCATCCCAGCCTGATTAGTTTTCCAGCCTTTCCCAGATGATGCTTGATAAACTTTTTCCTGATAAGAAAATGGAAAAGTACAGGATTCACCATAACCACTAGAAACAAGATTTTCATCTACAAATACTTTGCTTCCTTTGGGTAAAATAGAAGGGTTATTTTTTTCTTCTAATGTTAAGGATCGTCTTTGACCGTATTCAAGCTCAACATTTGAATAACGAGAATTTCCAGCAACCTCTCGAAAATAAAATAAATTCTTAAATTTATATTTTTTTTTGTCTTTTGAATACCATATAATAAAATCTGAAATTGACGGTAAACCTGAAGATGCTAAGGGAACAGAGGTTCTATAGGTAATCATAGAACAGAAATTTTCACTTCCAAAAACCTCATCCATCAAACATCTAACAAGATGCACATTCTCATCACCAATCTGCACAAAAATACTACCAGTTTCTGTTAATAATTCTCTCGCAATAACTAACCTATCCCTTAAATAACCAAGATAAGAATGTATCCCTAATTGCCAAGTATCTCGAAAAGCTTTTACCTGCTCTGGTTGCCGGGTCGCATCATTAGTTTTACCATCTTTTACATCTCGCTTTCGAGTAGATACCTGCCAGTTTGAACCAAATTTAATTCCATAAGGAGGGTCAAAATAGATAGTTTGCACCTTACCCTTTAATCCTTCCTTCTCAGCCAAAGAAGCCATAACAGCCAATGAGTCACCCAGAATCATACGGTTAGTCCAACTAACCCCTTCTTTATGCTGGTAAAAATCAATTAATTTCTCAAATGCTAAACCATTAAAGTCACCAAATAAACTTAATTGCTCTGCTTTCTCTTGTTTAGCCTGGGTACGAAAGTCTTCAATTAATGCTTGAGGATGAATCTTTTCTTGAATATAAATTGGGACGGCAGAAACTTCTAAATCTTCTTTATCCTGTTCGTCTTTCGTATTCCAAACTAACTGAGGGTCTAAAGATATATCGCGAGAATATAGTAAAGTCTTTGGCTGTTTCTCTTCATCTGATAAAAAATCGCGTAGCTCTTCTGTGGGAATATTTGCTCTTTTATCTTTATGTTTAACAGTATTAATTTTAGTTTGTTTAGACATATTTAGTTGCTCTACTTATTTATATAAAAATGGACAAATAATTTATTAGTAATCAGCATTAAGCCGTTTGAAGATTTCTGAGTGTAGACTGCTTACTGCTATTACTATCAATAAAAGTCCGAACAGTATTTTCTGCATCCCAAGGGTCGGTAATTTCAATAAAATTCCATCGACCGAAACCACCATGTCGATTAATTGCAGGTATCCAGAGGTTACGAGTAGTTGCAACCTTAATTACTTTATCTGTCCTAGCTTCTCCAGATACTTCTACAATTAAATTCAACAAGTCACCTTGACCGTCATCAACTTTCACAATGAAATCAGGCATGTAGTTCTTTTGTTGACCTTTCAAAGTATAAGGAATTAAGAAACTAAGTCCTTGATTCTTGACATAACAAACTACTTCGTCCATGTCTTCTAAAACCTGTGCCATCTTCTGTTCCCAACTATTAGTGTCAGCAACTACATGAGAAATATGGCATTTGTGAAGGTCGGTAATATAAGTTGGACGAGCGGTACTAAAATCTACGTAACGGGTAGACCCCATCGGGTCATAGGGACGTAAAATCGGTTTTAAAGATTTTTCTTTTTCTCCTGCAACTATAGCTTGATAAATACAATCTGAAGCATCATGGGCAAATTCATTTAGCAATAATAATTGGGAATATGTTCCAGACTTGTAGTTAACGCATTCTCTTATCCACTGCTTGGTGCTTATCTTTTTTCTTAGGCTTGGCAATAGGAATAAAATAATGACTTTTACGCCTTTGTTCAATAATGTCGCTGGTTATACCATCATTATCAAAACGGAAATGACGTTGAGGTTCAGTAAATGGTGAATTAATAATTGGATTTTCAATAATGACCTGTTCCACTGACCTAAACCTTAAAAACAGCACGTTAAAGCTGCGATTAATAGGTAAAATAAAGCGCAAAAATACGGCTAAATTCTATCTTTAATCACAATATTATATCTGCGTAAGAAAAACTTACTTAGAAGTATATCTATCTAGCGACTATTTAAACCTTTCCCAACTCGCAAATTTTTTTTCGATAATCTTATTGGGGTTTGGCAAGCCACATTGTAAACGCTATATTATCCGGTAAATTTTATTATTGCAATACTTTTAAGAATAAATACGTAAATATATCAATAGAATGATACATTTTCAAAATAAGATTTTTTTTATCTAGGTGAAAGTATTATGTCAAGGATAATTCTCAACAAAATTCCACAAATAAATCAGTATAAACAAAGTTGATTTTGGAAATTAATATAATAATAAATACATTAAAGTACTCAGGTTTAAATCCCGTAGTTTCCCTTATATTTTCTAAGTATTATCTACTAAACTTTTCAACAGTATTAAATCTAATACTTCATAACTATCGAAATCAAAATTTTGAATTAGCGTAAATAATTATTATTAGTACTAATAAACTAAAAATATAATCTTTATCTTTAACGTAATGTAAATAAAATACTCTTCGATAAAGAATAATTGAATCGAGTCCAAAGATTAAACCTAGAATGTAGGGGCAAGCTTTCTCTAAAGATATGCAAGCTAGATAATTACGAGTTCGATTGAAAGCCCACCCACGCATTTTTTATCAAAATTGCTATCGCATAGTTTTAGTTGTCGCGTAATGATTTATGACAGAAGAAAACTTCTCCAACTGACCAGCACCAGTCAACCTATTGGAGTTTTCTTGTTCCCATCTGTACCATGCCTCCTCGTATTCAGCTAAGGTGTCATAATCATCCGGTTCTGGTGGCTCAATACTGTCATCCCAGAAAATCAAAGGATTGCCCTCGGAATCAAGTTGACGTGGCATCTCTCCAAAATGCGCCGGATTCCAATGGTCAGAATCAGCAATTTCTTTCACTACCGTTCTCTCATATGTATTCGTGATGAAACTTTTATACCCATTGAAGCTTTTTATTTAGTCGAGCAAGATACATTTTCTCGCCATTTACGAAGCTGGTGATATATTTCAATTTCATGGAAAGCTCGGGACTCCCATATCAATGTATTAGGAAGCTTAATTTTATATACCCCATTCGCAATCTCTTTGTATTCAGATATAACACCCTCTCTCTTGGCTTTATTTAACACCCTAATAGTTTCCGGAACAATACTATTAACTCTCCGTTGTTGTTCTGTTGAGAGCGCATTCCAAGCCTGTTCCTTGATTTCTGGGTGTTGGTTAAATATGTTTCTAATATCCTCCCAATTCCCCTGTATTAAAGCATCGATTCCCTTGTCGAGCGGTGTCATTTCTAACTCTAAATCCGACTCTTCTGGTTCCTCTAAATATTCTTCTTGTGAGTGTTCGACACTTGTATAAAATCTAGACCTAGCTGTTTCTTTAATGACTTCCAACTCGCTCCAGTGAAAATAATGATTGAATCCGTCAACCTTGACCAAAATGGGATTAATATTCTCCCCATTTAATCCGATTACCTTACCTTGTTTATTTTGAAGATTCCCTGTCTTGACTTCTACCGTAGCTGGTATGTCAAAGCCCATTGATACCAGAGCATCGTTACGAACATCGGTGTCTACCCATGCTAACTCTTGCTCGAAGCTATGATAAGAAGCAAGATTAGTCCCCCAAGTTTCTCTCCACTGTGGATTATGGTTATAAGCGTAATTAGAAAGATGCTTGAGCGATATCGTATCGTGCGTGAGTATATTCGATACTGCATCCCATCTTTTATCATGAGGAACTGCTGCTTCCCAACGTTGGCAATTCTCTACTATCAATTGACCACAATCCGGGCTGATTCTACCGATTTCATTGACCGAGACGATTAGTTGCTCATTTAATTGAAGCCACTTCTCTTCGACAGTTTGACTTGAATCGTTTGGTGGGGTTTGTTGAGTATGACTGTCGTCTACTTCTTGAGTGCTATTTTCTTCTACATCATTTACATTTTTGTCAGCACTTTCAACAACTTCATCAGGTTCTTCTGCTTCTGTAATCTTTCGATACAAATCGGCGATCGCACTTCTAAGGATGTCTTGAGGTATTAGCCCGAAATTATCCATCAATTTCTGAGTGAGTAAACCTGTTTGTTCGTCAAACTCATATATAGGTGGGAATTGTGCGTAGCGCTCCCCTCTACAATTTCTACGCCATATAGAAGGCTTACTTGGTAGAACTGATTCTCTTTCCTTTTTAAGTAACGCCTGTCTCTCTTTAATCAAATCATCTACATAAGCACAGGTTAAATCTTCTTCAACCTCGGATAGCTGCTCGATTATTAGCTGATATTTTTCCGAACACAATCTTAGTAACTTTGTGACAGGAATTTGAAACAGAGCGTGGGGACGATATGCAAAATCTTGGAAATTTTCTGCTAACTTGAGCGCTCGTTTTTCTTCCGTGCTGCCTTTATCCCAACCGAATTTATTGAGTAGTTCTCGATATTCCGCTTTGCTATATGCTTGCTTGTATTCCCA
>JBCBPQ010000290.1:0-8709 GCA_039820645.1 Cyanobacteria bacterium J06633_8
GAAACCCAACACGCTGTTGGGTTTCACTTCGTTCAACCCAACCTACGTTATAGGTAATCTTAGAGCGTGACGGGAGTATCAAGAATTAAAAGTGTTATTTCACTAAATTTAAAATATTCTAAAATCACTTCAGAAATTTGTAATTCATATTTCATCAATTAAAATTATTAATTTAGTAGTCAGTTATACCAATTCTGACTAATATGTTGTCAAAAATACTAAAAGTATTCTAATAGTCGCTAAAATGAAACAGATTTTTACTTGATATGCCCTTGCTAAAATATTATTTTTATATATTGCTAAATAAAAGTAGCGACACTTGCTAGATTATCCCTAAACAAAAAACTACTATAATCTAGATCCCATAGATAATGATTAATATACAATCACTAATGCAGTGTATTTACTTAAGTAAAAGTAGGACTAGTTAAACCAATCCTACATCAAAAAGCCCTCAGAAAAATTACCATTAACTGCAAAAAAACCCTTACAGTCTTGCAATTTATCTATCAGAATTTTAGCTAAACAAATCAAATAAGTATGTTTACTAAAAAACAAATTAGTAATTAATTCACAATTAATCCTTAATAACCTATTAGTGAATTGTAAGTAGGTTGGCATTGAAAATAGTAGTTGGGATAAGGCAATAGGCAATAGGCAAAAGGCAATAGGAATAAGGGTTTGAGGGTAATTTACATTCTGTAATATAGCTTGGTTTATTTGTGCCGACTTACTTAGTTATTGTTTATTCATCTATCGATGTTATTTAAAGTTCATATTTTTCATGATTCTAAAAGCTTGCTCCTTTCCCGCCTTCAGTCAGTAACGATGACTAAATAGAAACTGGGTGCCAAAATCTACTGATTTCAATTGTGTTCCGCTACATATTCCTTTATTCAGCAGTAAAAATGGCAAATCCAAATGCAAAAGAGCAGTACATGCTCGAATTGATTAACCGGATGCGAACCAATCCCGAGGCTGAGTACGATTTATTAATTAATTCTAATGATGAAGATATTAAAAACGCTTTAAGTTATTTCAATGTCAACTTAGATGTACTGAAATCTCAATGGAATCAACTTCAAGCCGCACAGCCTGTAGCTTGGTCAAATCAATTACATGATTCCGCTGTTACTCACAGCCAGTTGATGATTGAGAACGATGAACAATCACACAATTTACCCAATGAACCGAATTTAGGCGATCGCATTCGTAATACTGGTTATGAATTTACAACTGTAGCAGAAAATATTTACGCTTACGGAAGTTCGGTTTTGGAAAGTCATGGGGCTTTTGCTATCGACTGGGGAAATAATGTCAACGGAATCCAATCTCCTGCCGCACATCGTAATACGATTATGTCTAACCGCTTTCGAGAAGTGGGAATTGGTATTTTAGCGGAAGATAATCGCGGTACAGATGTAGGTTCGCTACTCACTACACAACATTTTGCTAACAGTCAAAATCTAGCAACAACCGATACATCTTGGTTGCTGGGTACTGTATTTCGCGATGTTGACAACAATGACTTTTATAGCATTGGTGAAGGTTTAGACAATATTATTTTAAATATTACCGGTATCAGTAACCCAGGTTTCACTACTTCAATCGCAACTCAAGATGCTGGTGGATATCAAACTTTATTATCTCCTGGAGAATATCAAGTAGAATTTATTCGAGATAATAAAACCGTCAAAACTGAGGAAGTAACTATAGACGACGAAAACGTTAAGCTAGACTTGATGATAGAAGGGAAAACATATCAACTAGATAACGGCAAGCGAGATGCACACTATAATCCAGGTAACGGGGATGCAATAGTATTTAATGCTTACACCGCCGATAGTGAATATCAAACTATCGATTTTATTTCAGTAGGTTTATCAAATTTAGGCAACCCATCAACAGTTTTTCTCTATCAAGACAAAGATAACGACAGACAACCAGATAGCAATGAAAAGATATTAGAAGTCGATACTAAGTTGATAGATGAAGAGGGTTTTGCTCATATTCCTATTACTCCTACAAAAGTAGAAAATACTTTTTTCGTCGGCGCTTTATACGAAAGTGAAAATAACGAAGCTACATGGATTCCGGTAGATAAAGAACAAGAGGCAAGTCAGTCTTGGATAGCTGCGGCTGATACTGGTGATTTAAACTTAGACAGCTTCTCTACTTCATTATCAAAAGGTAACAATTGGCTGCTGCGAGCTAGTTCATCAGATAGCACTGTATCAGAACAACCGATTACACCTGACATTCCTATAAACAGCGATACATCCGAACCTATCGGTACAAAATTACAAAAGAGTAATAATATCGAGTTAATTGATTTAAGCAATCAAACAGGTACGGTAAAAGCTTCCGTCGAAGTTACCCGCGATGCAGAATATGACAACCTCGTTGGTTTCTATGCAGTTAATGATGCTAGCGGTGGAATTAAAGTTAACGACGAAATAATTAATCCTGGTGATTCTAGATACAAACAAGCAGCCTTAGAAAACCGCATAACCAGTCTAGAATTGTTGCACACCGAACAACGAGGAGAATTCAACGGAACATTTGCAGGTGGTAGTATATTTGCTCCTTTCATAATCGCCGATGGTAATTTATCTGATGCTCTTAGCAACAATGCAGAAGTTTACTTTGCATATCAAGGTGCAAACAGCGATAACTTCGACCATATTCAATTAATAGATGACAACAAATTTGCTTTTGAAGATTTAGCTGGAGGCGGAGACAAAGACTATAACGATTTGATTATCACAATAGAATTCACTGTCTAAGGCACTTACTTGGCTGCCCTTAACTGAGCAGTATTTCTAGATTGCGACAAGCAATGGCATACTGCTTGGGAAATATTGCTTAATAACTGAACAACTGTTCAAATTTGGCTACAATGATAATCAATATCACTATTTCTAGTTAAACTATTCTTGCAAGATAGTAAAGAGATAGGCTTTGTCTGTTATAGATACCTTCTCCCATGCCTACATCAAAACCAAAACAGCAACTATCAAAACTTGATTCACCGACTTGTGACTCAAATGAAGTCCATATCAACACTGTTCGCCAAGCACAGTTAGACATTATACCTACAGAAAAGGCGCAACAGATGGCTGATTTTTTCGCAACCTTAGCTGACGCGCACCGTTTGCGTTTGCTTTCGGCTTTAGCGAAACAAGAGTTGTGCGTTTGCGATTTAGCCGCGTCTGTAAAGATGAGTGAATCAGCTGTTTCCCATCAACTGCGAATTCTGCGTACTATGCGTCTGGTAAAATATCGTCGCGAAGGACGCAATGTTTTTTACAGCTTGGCAGATAGTCACGTTACTAATATATACCGTGAAGTAGCTTCTCACATTGAGGAAACAGAAGTTTGATTTTAAGTAGTTATTAAAACTTGTATAAATAGGTAGTAAATATTCAATCTACCTTAGAATAATTATTTTTGGGTATTTTGATTCAAAATTCATCTCAAGCTGAATTAATTGATTTAAATACTTTGAGCCAAACTGTAGTAAGTGGCAATTTTTTTATATTCAAAAAAGCCGAATTAAACAATGAAGTTTACTTTTATAAATGGGTTGAAATGACCGATATAACACCTTACTTTTTCACCTAATGAAGTAAAAAACACCGATTTTTTTGAAAATAAATAATTAAAAAAAAATAAAATTATATTTATTGAAAGTCATTAAAATCAGTAAAATATTGTTTATGTCTACGCATTGAGCATATTTAATGTAAGAGCTAACACAGAATAAAAAGTAAAAAAGTACTAATATGAAGATAAGTTCAGTGCATATTTGCAAAATTGCAAATTAGGGTAATTATTATTGATAATTTATCCACAGAAAAGCGTTATAGTACCGCTGCGCGGAAGTCAAATGTCAAATGTTAAAGGTCAAAAGTATTATAGATTAGGGCTTTTAACTTACTAAAACGGTTACTGAATTTACGCCGTTTTGTACTAGAGAGATATTGAATAGCGAGTTAGGTAAATTGCAAATATAGTGGTTGTAAATTATTTGCTAAAGCGAAATAGCTGCGAAAAAATTTCGTACCTTAAAACTCATTATCGTAACCAGTCTAAAGTTCTATAAGGTAACTTTCAAAATCCGTCTGCTTCAGCTTGCTTCAAATTTTCATCACATCGCAGGTTGCAATCTACTAAAACAACCTTTTTCTTTGGAGTAAATTAAAATGAACGGCAACAATGAAAGCGGAACAGCACCCTACAAGCTGTATTTTAATTTTGAAATATATCACAAAAAATTACTTATACTTAAAAAGTATATTTCGTAAAATACCCATTAATTGTAATTTAAATCTCACTTTTGATAAGCATTTCATAGGATTTGCTTCTCATTTTTGTATCTATCTTATCTATTGCAATATTTAAAATGCGGACTTTGTAACGCTCAATTTCCGTCTCCTAGGTCGTTTGCTTCAACTATTAGCTACGACCAAATTGTCTGCGCGTAAAAAAATCTTTCTTGGAGTAAATATTAATGACCACTGAAAAAAATAGCGCAAATTCCAATAGTGATTTTGACTTTTTGAGTCAACAAGACGATTCGTTAGATAGCGAAACTGCTCAAAACACACAAGCTGCATCCACAAATGCACCAGTTGATGTGAGCAATACGTTCAAGCTACATAGTAATCCTAATTCTAAATACACAATATATTTAGATTTTGACGGCTATACCACGGAAAATACTTACTGGAACGATGCTTCTAGGGTTAACTCGCCAAATTTTCAGAAGATTGAATCACCAGCTTATGATACCAATAATGATACATCTTCTTTTAGCGATACAGAAAAAGCGGAAATTCAGAGAATTTGGCAAAGAGTTGCTGAAGATTTTGCTCCTTTTGATGTCAATGTTACTACCGAATCACCAAATTTAGATGATTTAATTAATACGGGTAATGGTGATGACAGATGGGGTATCAGAGTTGTAATAACCGATAACGTGAATTTACTTGATGATGAAGTGGATGGGGAGCGTCCTTATCTTCGTCTTATTAATAATGACCCTAATACACCTAGTGGTGGTTTTGCTCTCATCAATACCTTTAGTAACGATTTCTATAGCGATGTCATAAATAATTATGTAGATACACCTGCCTTTGCATTTAATATTGAGGGTGGCGAAAGTTCTGTTGCTGAGACCATCAGTCATGAAGTTGGCCACGCTCTAGGGCTGAATCATGATGGTGCTGGGTTGCCACAAAGCCTAGAATATTACCCCGGACATGGTACTGGTGATACCAGTTGGGGTTCTATTATGGGAGCAGCCTTTAATAAAAATGTTACTCAGTGGAGTAAGGGCGAATATTATCTTGCTAATAACACCGGAGAAGATGATTTAGAAGTAATTACTACAGTAAATGGTTTTACCTATAGGGTTGATGACCACGGTAATACTAACGCTACAGCTTCAGCACTTACAACTACTAATACCACTAACGTCAGTGCTTTCGGTATTATCGAACGCAACACTGACATTGATGTCTTTTCCTTTGTAACTGGTGAAGGTAACGTTTCCTTTAATATTAACCCTAGTTCGTGGGTTTACATTTCCGGTAATAGTACTCCAGAGTATTTAGATTCCCAAGGTGCTAATTTAGATATTCTCGCAACACTCTACAATGCCGATGGTACTTTAATCGAATATACCCCAATTGATACTGGTAATCCTCTGTCTGTTTCCTTTGATCAATTTTTGAATGCTGGGGAATATTACATTCATATTGATGGTACCGGAACGGGAGATCCTTTTGCTGAAACTCCTACTGGTTATACAGACTATGGTAGTTTGGGTCAATATCAAATTAGCGGTACTATTTTTGCTCCTCCCACTGACTTAGTAGGTATTACTGCAACTGATGCTAGTAAGAATGAAGAAGATAGCGGTACTACAAGCTTCACCTTTACCGTTACCCGGAGTGGGGATACTACTGGAGTCACAACTGTTGATTGGCAAGTCACAGCAGCTACAACTAATTCTGCTGACGCTAGTGATTTTGTTGGTGGTGTTTTCCCAAGTGGACAAATCACCTTTAATGCTGGTGAAACTTCTAAGCAGATTACAGTAGAAGTGAATGGTGATGCAGATACAGAATTAGACGAAAATTTTGTAGTTAAGCTTTCTAACCTTTCTCAGGGGACTTTAGCACCTGATGCTGCCATAGGAACAATTATCAGCGATGATGCGGAGTTTAGCGGCAGTATTTGGGACGATATAACTAATTATGGTGTAAGAGATACTGGAGAATCTGGTATAGCGGGTAGAACAGTCTACATTGATGAAAACCAGAATGGGATATTCGATAGCTCAGAAAAATCTACAACTACAGATAGTAGCGGGAATTACAGTTTTACTAATATTGACCCTGGTACCTATAAAGTTAATCAAGTTGTTCCTTCACCTTGGATCCCAACTTTTCCTCAAGAACTTCAGGGAGAAGAAACTTATAAGCTAGATGATGGAGATAGTTCAGGGCAGGCTACTGGTTTCGCAAGTACAAAAGGCGATACGATGATTTTTAACGCCTTTGAAACCCAAACTGGCTTGGAAACTATCAACTATATTTCTCTAAATCTATATAGCAATAATCCCAAAGCAGTCTTTATTTACCAAGACAGGGATGGAGATGATATACCAGATGGTAATGAAAAACTAGTTGAAGTTACTACCAATTTCACTGCAAATAGTGGCTTTGCGACAGTTGCTATTCCTGCAACTACGGTCAGTGGAACTTTCTTTGTAAGTGCTTTATACGAAGGAGATGGTATAAATACTACTTTTGTACCTGTAGATAATGACCAACCTGGAGGTAATTCCTGGAGAAGTACTACAGTTAACCCACGTGAATTTGATACCAACAACTTCTCAGCCTCCAGCGCAGGCGATCGCAGCTTTTTATTACGGGCACATTCAGGTGGTATACCTCGACAAATAACCGTAACGGGAGGGCAACAGCTTACTGGTGTAGACTTTGGTACTTATCGACCTCCATCAGGTAGTATTTCTGGTTTCAAGTGGAATGACTCAAATAAAGATGGTATCAAGGACACAGATGAACAGGGATTAGCTAACTGGACTATTTTCCTTGATGCTAATGACAATGGTAAATTTGATTCCGATGAAGTTACTACTACCACAGGTAGTGATGGTAGTTATACATTCAGTGATGTAAATGCTGGTACTTACAATATTGGTGAAGTACTTCAATCTGGATGGCAACCTACTTTCCCAAATCAATTACAGGGAGAAGAAAGCTATAAACATGATGATGGTACTGCTGATGCTACGGCAACTGCTAGTACTTCTGGTGATTATGCGGTATTTAACAGCTTTGAAGCAGAAAATGGTTTAGAAACTATCAACTTTGTATCTATACTGCGATCGCAATATGGTAATCCAACAGCTGTTTACATTTATCAAGATAGTAATAATGATAATCAGCTAGATGCAAGCGAGAAACTATTTGAAGATTCTTCTGTGAATATAACTGGTGATAGTGGTTTTGCAACAATCGCTATCGATCCAACAACTGTTAGCGGTACATTCTTTGTTGGTGCTTTATATCAAGGAGATGGTAGTAACAATACTAAAGTCAGACTAGATACTAATCAGCCAAAAGGTCAATCTTGGCAACGTATTACAAATTCTCCTGGTCAATTTAATACTAACAACAGTTTTTCTCTAACTCAGAAAACAGATCGCAATTTCCTTATACGCGCTCATTCTGGTTCGCTTACCCAAAAGGTGACAGTTAATACAGGAGAAGATGTTACTGGTGTTAATTTCGGCAATTACATTCAAAATGCTCCACCTGTTGGTAATGATGATGCTATATCTACAGATGAAAATCGCAACACAAGCGGTAATGTTTTAACTAACGATACTGATGCTGATAGCGACACTTTAAGTGTAATTGAAGTTAACGGTAATACGGCAAATGTAGGTAGTCAAATTACTCTCGCTTCCGGTGCGCTATTAACTCTCAATAGTGACGGTACATTTACTTATAATCCCAACGGAAAATTTGACTCACTTGCAGCAGGAGCAACAGATACAGATACTTTTACCTATAAAGTCAGTGACGGAAAAGGTGGTAGTGATACTGCGACAGCAACAGTTACTATAAACGGCATAAGTGAAAATGTAATTCCTACAGTAAGCATCGCAGCAACAGATAATGCAGCAACAGAAGCAGGAGACACTGCGACTTTCCGCATTACTCGTACAGGAGACACTTCCAGCGCTTTAACCGTTAACTATACAATTAGCGGAAGCGCAACTAATGGTAGTGACTATAGTAACCTTACAGGTAGCGTTACTATCGCTGCGGGTGAAACAGATGCTGATATTACTATTACACCTACAGATGACAGCTTAATTGAAGCAAACGAGAGTGTTATTCTCACACTTACAAGCGATGCTGCTTACAACTTAGACACCAGCAATACAGCAACAGCTACTATCACCGACAACGACACAGCAGGAATTACAATCACACAATTAGGTGGAAGCACCAACGTCACAGAAGGTGGAGCAAGTGATAGTTATGATGTGGTTTTAAATTCTCAACCCACATCGGATGTCACAATTACTATTAGCAACGATTCCAATACCAACACAAATCCCACAACTCTTACCTTTAACAGTGCAAACTGGAATATTGCTCAAAC